>NZ_CP109598.1:5305000-5657500 GCF_036327775.1 Streptomyces sp. NBC_01498
ATCTCGACCCCTGGGACCACACCGAGGCCGCCATGGCGCTCGACGCGTCCGGCGAACACGAGGCGGCGGCGCGCGCCTACGACTGGCTCGCCCGGCACCAGAACACCGACGGGTCCTGGTACGCCGCCTACGACGACGGCGACGCGGGCCGCCCCACCGACCGGAGCCGCGAGAGCAACTTCTGCGCCTATCCGGCCGTCGGGATCTGGCACCACTATCTCGCCACGGGCGACGAGGCGTTCCTGGACCGGATGTGGCCCGTCGTCCACGCCGCCGTCGAGTTCGTCCTGGCCCTCCAGCGGCCCGGCGGGCAGATCGGCTGGAAGCGCGAGGCCGACGGCACCGCCGTGCACGACGCGCTGCTGACCGGCAGCTCCTCCGTGCACCAGGCGCTGCGCTGCGCGCTCGCCATCGCCGAGGAACGCGAAGAGGCGCAGCCGGACTGGGAGTTGGCGGCGGGCTCGCTCGCCCACGCGATACGGGAACACCCCGAACGGTTCCTCGACAAGGGCCGCTACTCGATGGACTGGTACTACCCCGTCCTCGGCGGCGCGATGACCGGGGCGCGGGCCAAGGCGCGGATCGAAAAGGACTGGGACCGCTTCGTCGTTCCCGGGCTCGGGGTGCGCTGTGTGCTGCCCAATCCCTGGGTCACCGGCGGGGAGAGCTGTGAACTCGCCCTGGCCCTGTGGGTGGCGGGCGAGTCGGACCGGGCACTGGAGGTGCTCCAGTCCATCGGGCATCTGCGCGCGAACGGCGGACTCTACTGGACGGGCTATGTCTTCGAGGGTGAAACGGCCTTCTGGCCCGAGGAGCTGACCAGCTGGACCGCCGGTTCACTGCTGCTGGCCGTGGCCGCTCTCGGGGGGGACGAGGCGACCACGGCGGTTTTCAGCGGGGAGAGGCTGCCGTCCGGACTGGAACCGGACTGCTGCGAACGGACGGGGTGACAAAGGGACTTGACGGGCCATCAGGCCCGGCGTATCCGACTCGCCAGAGCGTGACCGATGAACAGGTAGACCACGGCCGCCAGGCCGTACCCGCACACCACCCGTGCCCATGCCTCGTCGAAGGTGAACAGGTCGTAGGACCAGCTGGCGAGCCAGCGTGCCGCGTCCTGGATGAAGTTCACCAGGTCGTTGGCGCGGTTGGCGTCCAACAGGTACATCAAGATCCACAGGCCCAAGATGAAGGCCATGACATCCGCGATCACCATGAGGATCGTGGCTGCTGCGCTGCTTCCACTGCGTGTACGTGAGGCCATGACGACCGTGTTGCCGCTCCGGCGCGCGCGAAACCCTTACTCGGCCCACACGCTCTGTCTGCTAGGCGGTGTGGCGGACAGGGCCCCCGCCGCGCCCGGTGTGTGAGGCGCGCCGAGCGCACGCCGGTGCACGCGAACCGTCCCCGCATACGCGAACGGCCACGGTGCCTCCGGCGTGCGCGGTGCGGTGGGCGGCTGCCTCAGCACGACCCCGCCTACGCGAAGGGCCCGAAGGGATCACCGAGGCCGGTTCGACGGCCGAAGCACGACCCCGCGTACGCGAACGGCCCCTGCCCGGGAAGGGCGAGGGGCCGTGGTGGTGCGTTGCTGATCGCGCGCCGGGAGGCGGGAGGTCAGCCGCGCTGGATGCCGGACGTGTCCTGGAGCAGACCGCGACGGCCGTCCTGCGTCTGGGCGATCAGCGCCGCGCCGCGCTGCTCGACGGCCAGATACCACGTACCCGGTGCGAGTTCGGCGATCGGCGACGGCGAACCGTCCTCGCCGAACAGCGGACGGGCCACCGGCACGGCGAACCAGAACGGCTCGAAAGCGCCACCGGACCCGCCCGGTCCACCGTCCTGGCTGGGGCTCTGGGCCTGCTGCCCGCCCGACGACGGCCGGCCCGGCCCGGACTGTCCCTGCTGCGGGCCGCCGTAACCCGGACCCGCCTGGCCCGGCTGGCCGCCGTACGGGGCCTGCTGGGCACCCGGGTAGCCGTAACCCTGGCCGGGGTAGCCCTGCTGGGCGCCCGGCTGGGCGACCTGCGGCCTCGGCGCGCCCACGAGGGGCGCCTTGAGGGCGGGGACGAGCGGGGTGGCGAGCGCGCCCGCCGCGAGCACCAGCGTCGCGAGCAGACCGAGGATCATGCCCGCGCCCGCGTTGTCCGTGTCGATGATGGTCCAGAACGCGGTCCACAGGGCGAAGACGGTCAGCGCCACACCGAACTGGCCGATGTCCAGACCGGCCACCCTGCGACCCGGCATGCCCCGGCCGAGGACGATCAGCGCGGCGCCGATGATGCCGGCGACGAACATGCTCATCACCAGGCCGAGCACGTCCCAGGCGTTCGGGGTCTCGATGCCCGAACAGTCGACTCCCGACGGGCAGTCGATGCTGGACAGGCCGAGGAACGAGGCGATGAACAGCACCACCGCTGCTCCGATCACCACGCCATCGCCTCGTGTGAGGGAGCGGATGTTCACGTAGAAGTCCTTCGTAGATCGTCTCGTCGGGGCGGTCGCCACCGGCGCGAGGGCGACGGTGAGGAGGGCGAAGCTCGGGAGCGGCTCCCTATCGTACGGATGAATCTATCGTCTGCCCGAGCGGGTCGTCTTCTCGGTTCCGGGCCGTCGCAGAAGAGGACCGCGGTGCCCCCTCCCACGGTTGCGGGAGCGCGCGCCGAAGAATCGATCGCGGTCTTTTCGTTGCGAATCCGTTGCCGTTTCCGGCTGTTCGGGCGGCGTATCGGCGGTATCGGCGGGTGTTTCGAGGGCGGGGCGTCGACCTGTTGTTCCCCGGCACTCCGGTTGTTCCCGGTGCCCGGCTATCGCAGCAGGAAACCGCTGATGCCGTCCGCCATTCCCTGTGCCGCCTTCTGGCGCCAGCCGGCGTCGGTGAGTTGCGCGATGTCCTTGGAGTCACGCATGTTGCCGCACTCGACGAAGACCTTGGGCACGGTCGAGAGATTCAGTCCGCCGAGGTCGTCGCGCACATCGAGGCCCGTGTCGTCGCCGAGGTAATTGGAGGGGGAACTTCCGGTCGTGCGCGCGAAATTGCCCGCCACGCGTTCACCGAGAGCCCGCGACGGGGCGACGATCTTCGTCGTGTCGGCGCCGCCCGACTTCACCAGCGCGGGAAGGATGACATGGAAGCCGCGGTTGCCGGCGGCCGAACCGTCCGCGTGGATCGAGATCACGGCGTCGGCACGCGCGTTGTTGCCGATTTTCGCGCGCTCGTCCACACACGGTCCCCACGCCCGGTCGTTGTCGTGGGTGAGTTTCACCGTCGCGCCTTCTTTACGGAGGAGCGTGCGGAGGCGCTGTGAAACATCGATGGTGAATTCGGCTTCGGTGTAAGCGGCGCCGCTTCCGTTGCCTCCGCCGCTTCCGTTGCCCGCGGTGCCGGTGGTGTCGCACTCCTTGCGGTGCGTGCCGATGTCCACGAGCTTGTTGATCTCGGCGGTGTGCTGGAAGTTGCCCGGGTTGTGTCCGGGGTCGATGACGACGATCCGTCCGGCGAGCGGGCCTTCGCCGGGTGCCGGGCGTCCGTCCCCCGGGGCGTCGTCGCCCGTGGGCGCGGACGGTGCGGGGGCGCCGGATTCCGGCGACGCGGTGTCGGCGGGGGCGGTGGCGGCGCCCGTGCCCCGGGCGGTGGCCTCCCCGCCGGGACCGCCGGTGGCCTGCCAGACCAGCCATCCGGCGAAGGCCCCGGGCACCAGGGCCGCGACCGCGACGGTCAGCACCCTCCGCGTGGTCGGGCGGCGGGCGGGGGAGTGGCTCTCGTCGTACGGCACCCGGCGATGCTAGTCCGTGGGGGACGGAGCGTCAGGTTCCCGCCCCGGTACGCCGCAGAACCCGCAGCGAGTGGTACGCCGAGACCTCCGCGAACGCGCCGGACGCCAGCGCCCGCCGCCACACCCGGTACGGGGCCTGCCCGCCGTCCGCCGGGTCGGGGAACACGTCGTGCACCACCAGCAGCCCGCCCACGGCGAGGTGCGGCGCCCAGCCCTCGTAGTCGCCGTTCGCGTGCTCGTCGGTGTGCCCGCCGTCGATGAACACCAGGCCGAGCGGACCGCCCCAGACCGCCGCGACCTGCGGGGACCGGCCGACGATCGCCACGACATGGTCTTCAAGACGGGCCGCGTGGAGCGTACGGCGGAAGGTCGGCAGGGTGTCCATCCGGCCGACCTCGGTGTCCACGAGCGCCGGGTCGTGGTACTCCCAGCCGGGCTGCTGCTCCTCGCTGCCGCGGTGGTGGTCGACGGTCAGCGCGGTGACCCCGGCGGCGCGGGCGGCGTCGGCGAGCAGGATGGTGGAACGGCCGCAGTAGGTGCCGACTTCGAGCAGCGGCAGCCCGAGGGCGGCGGCCTCGGTGGCGGCGGCGTACAGGGCCAGCCCCTCACCGGTCGGCATGAAGCCCTGGGCTCGCTCGAACGCCTTGAGGACGTCCGGGGCGGGGACGCCGGCGGATGTGGGTTCGGTGGATGTGGCGTCGGTGGATGTGGGGTCGGGGGCGGGCGCACGGGTGGGGACATCGGCGGATACGGGGTCGGCGTCGGGCCCGGCGGTCATGCGTTCCTCCAGCGTGGGGCGGCTCGGTGCGGCTCGGTGCGGCTCGCGGCGTCCCGTGGCGTACGGGCGCGGACCGCCCATGCTGCCGTACACCGCCGGACGGGCGATCAGCCGGCGTGCGCCCGCGCCCCGGGTACCCCGTCGGAGGCAGGCACGGCCGTGGGTACGCCAGTCGCGGTGGGTACGACCGCGTTTCGCGCGGTCCCGGCGTCGCCCGCACTGCTCGCCAGCAACTCGGTCCGGCCCGACGCCGAGCGCGACGGCAGGAACGCCGCCAGCACCAGTCCGCCGAGCACCGCGACGATGGCGATCACGAACGCGATCCGGAACCCGTGCAGGCTCGGCACCGCCGTGGGACCCGTACCGATCGCCGTCCGTGCCAGCACCATGCCGATGACGGCGCTGGAGACCGACGTACCGATCGAACGGGCCAGTGTGTTCAGCCCGTTGGCCGCGCCGGTCTCCTTCGCGTCGACGGCCCCGACGATCAGGGCGGGAAGTGAGGAGTAGGCGAGACCGATGCCCGCGCCGAGGATCACCGAGATCACGACGGTCTGCCAGGCGGCGCTCATCATGACCAGCCCGACCCCGTAACCGATCGCGATGACCGTCATCCCCGCCATCAGAGACACCTTCGGGCCCCGCCGCGCGGATATCCGGGCGTAGACCGGGGCGACGAACATCATCGTGAGTCCGAGGGGCGCGACACACAGGCCCGCGACCACCATCGACCGGCCGAGGCCGTAGCCGGTGGAGGCGGGGAGCTGGAGCAGTTGCGGGAGGATCAGTGACACCGCGTAGAACGCGACGCCGACCATGACCGAGACCAGATTGGTGAGCAGCACCTCACGGCGCGCGCTGGTCCGCAGGTCGACCAGCGGAGCCGCGAGCCGCAGCTCCATCCAGCCCCACAGCCCGAGGACCACGACGGCCGCCCCGAACAGACCGAGCGTCGTCGGCGAGGTCCAGCCCCACGTACTGCCCTTGGTGACCGGCAGCAGCAGGGCGACGAGCCCCGCGGAGAGCCCGAGCGCGCCGAACCAGTCGAACCGGCCCCCGGCCCGCACCGAACTCTCCGGCACGACGAGAACGGTCAGCGCCATCGACAGCGCGCCCAGCCCGGCCGCGCCCAGGAACAGCGTGTGCCAGTCGGCGTGCTGGGCCACCAACGCGGCGCCGGGAAGCGCGAGTCCACCGCCGACCCCGATCGACGAGCTCATCAGCGCCATCGCCGAGCCGAGCTTCTCGCGGGGCAGCTCGTCACGCATGATGCCGATGCCCAGGGGTATCGCGCCCATCGCGAAACCCTGGAGGGCCCGCCCGGCGATCATCACCGTCAGATCGTCGGTGAACGCGCAGACCAGCGAGCCGACGACCATCACGGCCAGACTCGCCAGCAGCATCCGGCGCTTGCCGTACAGATCGCCGAGCCGCCCCATGATCGGGGTGGACACCGCACCGGCGAGGAGGGTCGCGGTGATGACCCAGGTCGCGTTCTCGGGCGAGGTCCGGAGCAGCGCGGGCAGGTCCTTGATGATCGGGACGAGCAGGGTCTGCATGACGGCGACGGTGATACCGGCGAACGCGAGGACGGGGACGACGCCGCCGGTTCCCCGCCGACGCGACCCGGGCCCGTCAGCCCTCTTGAGGAGGGTGGGTCCGACGGGTTGGTCGGGTGTGGCGTCTGGCATACGTCGAGCCTCCGGGCAGACGAAGGGCGGGTGGCGACGGACGGTCGCGGTCCAAGTGGATGCACGCTGAACGTTTCCTGGTGGGCGGCTATTCCCGTACGGTCCCTCCCGCCACGGCCGCCGCTCCGCTCTCTCGCGCTGTTCCTCTGTCCTCCTCCGCATCTCCTGCCCTTGCCTCCTCCTGTCGGGAGCGGTTGTCGCGACGGTGGCCTCCGTGACCGTGGCCTGCCGTGATCGTGGCTTGACGGGGTGCTGCCTGCCGGGACGCGGCCGTACGTACCTCGTGCGGTCGGTGTCCGTAGGCCGAAATCCCGATGTACGGGGCACCGGAGCGGGTGTCACGATGACCGCCATGGCCCATGTCCCGGCAGAGAGCCGCACCGAAACCGATCCCCGCCCGCCGTCCATACCCGGGCCCGGCACCGCCGGCGCGGGGCCCGCGCACACCTGGGCCGTCATCCTCGCCGCCTGCGCCGGGCAGTTCCTCGTCGTACTCGACGTGTCGGTCGTGAACGTCGCCCTGCCCTCGATGCGCACCGACCTCGGCCTGAGCACCACCGGCCTTCAGTGGGTACTCAACGCCTATTCGATCGCTTTCGCCGGTTTCATGCTCCTCGGCGGGCGGGCCGCCGACATCTTCGGGCGCAAACGGATGTTCCTCGCCGGGCTGGGTGTCTTCACCGCCGCCTCCCTGGCGGGCGGTCTCGCGCAGGAGGACTGGCAACTGCTCGCCGCCCGTGGTGTGCAGGGCCTCGGCGCGGCCGTGCTCGCTCCCGCGACCCTCACCATCCTGACGGCGGCCGTTCCCGCCGGGCCCGCGCGGACGCGGGCCATAGCCACCTGGGCGGCGGTCGGCGCGGGCGGCGGCGCGGCGGGCGGGCTGGTCGGCGGTGTCCTCACCGATCTGCTGAACTGGCGCTGGGTGCTGCTGATCAACGTCCCCGCCGGTGCGCTCGTCCTCCTCGCCGCCGCGCTGTGGGTCCCCGAGAGCCGCGCGAAGGAGGCCCGCAGACGGCTGGACCTGCCGGGCGCCGTTCTGGTCACCGCCGGTCTGGCGGTCGTCGCGTACGGCATCGTGCAGACCGAGCAGGCGGGCTGGGGAGCCGCCGCGACCCTGGTGCCGCTGCTCGGCGGGCTGCTGCTGCTCGCCGTCTTTCTGCTGGTGGAGGCCCGCACGAAAGCCCCGCTGATGCCGCTGGGACTCTTCCGGGTGCGGGCGGTCTCGGCGGCCAACGCCGCGATGCTGCTGTGCGGTTCGGTGTCGTTCTCGATGTGGTTCTTCATGACCGTGTACGCCCAGAACGTCCTCGGCTACACACCCCTGGAGGCGGGTCTCGCGCTCATTCCGAGTTCGCTGAGCGTCGTCTTCGGCTCCAAACTGGCGCCCTTGCTGATGCGGCGGATCGGTGCCCGGCATGTCGCGGTGCTCGGCACCCTCGTGGGCGCCGTGGGATTCGGCTGGCAGTCGCTGATGACCGCCGACGGCACTTTCCTCCGGACGATCCTGGGGCCCGGCATCCTCATGATGGCGGGCGCCGGACTGGCCATGACTCCGCTCGCCGCCCTCGCCACCGGAAGCGCGGCACCCGGCGAGGCCGGTCTTGTCTCCGGGCTGGTGAACACCTCACGGACCATGGGCGGCGCCCTCGGCCTCGCGGTCCTCTCCACGGTCGCCGCCGCACGTACCTCTCACGGGACCGGCCCCGTCGCGCTCACCGAGGGATACGCGCTGGCCTTCAGGACCGGCGCGGGGCTGCTGCTCGTGGCCGCGGCGCTGATGTTCTTCTGGTTGCCACGCCACTCCGACACCTGACGTCCCCGACAGGTGGGGCGGAGGCCGGTCTTCACAGCCAGCCCTGGCGGCGGGCCTCCCGTACGGCCTCGGTGCGGTTGCGGCTGTGGGTCTTGCCGATCGCGGACGAGAGGTAGTTGCGCACGGTCGACTCGGACAGATGCAGCCGGGCCGCGATGTCCGCGACGGTCGCGCCGTCCACCGAGGCGTTGAGCGCGTCCCGTTCACGCCCGGTCAGCGGGCTCGGTCCCGCGCTCAGCGCGGCGGCGGCCAGCACCGGGTCGACCACGGTCTCGCCGGCGAGCACCCGCCGGACCGCCTCGGCCAGTTCCTCCACCGGCCCGTCCTTCACCAGGAAGCCGGCCGCCCCCGCCTCCATGGCCCGCCGCAGATAGCCGGGTCTGCCGAAGGTGGTGAGGATCAGCACCCGGCAGCCGGGGACCTGCTCCCGCAGATCGGCGGCGGCGTCCAGACCGGTGCGGCCGGGGAGTTCGATGTCGAGCAGCGCCACATCGGGGCGGGCGGCGAGGGCCGCGTCAACGATGGCGTCGCCCGTGGCGACCTGGGCGACCACCTCGATGTCGCTCTCCATGCCGAGCAGCAGCGCGAGAGCGCCACGCATCATGCCCTGGTCCTCGGCGAGGAGGACTCTGATCATGCCGGTATCCCCGATTCCGTCGGTGTGGTGGACACGGTGTGCGGCGCGTCCACGGTGGAGTCCACCGGCAGTACGGCCGTCACCCGGAAACCGCCCCCGGTCCTGTCCGCCGAACCCGCTTCCAGCGAACCGCCCGCCGCCGCCAGCCGTTCGGTGAGCCCCGTCAGGCCCGTACCCCTGCCGCCCGTGCCGGTCCGTGCGTCGTCGTTCGTGCCGCTGTCCGTGCTGTCGTCCGTGCCGTCGGACGGTGCCGAGCGTACGCCGCGGCCGTCGTCGGTGATCTCCAGCCGGACCCGCTCCGGTGTGCCGTCGACCGTGATCTCGCACCGGGTCGCGCCGCTGTGCCGAAGGGCGTTGGTGACGGCCTCCCGCACGACCCAGCCGAGCAGAACCTCCGTGCGCGGCTCCAGCGGTGGTCCCGATCGCCGTACGACCGGTTCGATCCCGGCGGCCGTCAGTGCCGAGCGGGCCCGGTCCAGCTCGGTCGAGAGACTGCCCTCGCGGTAGCCCGTGACGGCTTCGCGGATCTCGGTGAGCGCCTGCCGGCCCACCGACTCGATGTCGGTGATCTGCGCCAGCGCCGCGTCCATGTCGCGGGGCGCGAGCCTGCGCGCGGCCTCGGACTTCACCACGATCACGGACAGGGTGTGACCCAGCAGGTCGTGCAGGTCGCGCGAGAAACGCAGCCGCTCCTCCTCCACCGCCGCACGCGCCAACTCCTGCCGCGTGGAACGCAGTTCGACCACGGTCTCCGACAGGGCCAGGATCGCCGCGGTGACCAGCATCGACACGACCGTGCCGTAGGCGATGGTGATCGCGCCCCAGCTGTCGTGGACCGCGGCGACGACCGCGACCGTGAGGGTCAGCGGCACGCCGACCAGGGGGAGATACCGGCCGCGCAGCGCGGTCCCGCAGGCGAGCCCGAAGAGCGGGAAGAACAACAGCCAGCTGCCGCCGTAGGTGCCCCCGAGGCCGAACGTCATCACCGCCATCCCACCCAGCGACCACCAGGTGGCCCTGCGTCGCCGTGCCTCCGGGTGGAAGGCGCGGAACACCACATTTATGTAGAGGGAGTTGAAGACCAGCAGGCCGATGGCGCCGAACCAGGGGTTGGGGGTCTCGCCCCGGATGAGATTGGAGAAGGAGCCGAGGCCCAGCAGCAGCCACGGCAGCAGGGCGAAGCCGGAAGCCGGACCCGCTCGGTGTCCCCAGCGGCGTCGTTTCTTCGATCGGTCTTTCATGTCGTCCTCGCGGAGGTGCGGTAGGACATCACAGCGTACGAACCGAAGACTGCCAGCCAGCCGAGGACCACCGCGAGGGCCGTGAGCGCGGAGGCTGGGGCGCCGGTGGCGGCCCAGCCGAGTTCGGCGAAGCCGTGAGCGGGTGTGTAGGCGGCGACACTCCGCAGCCAGTCCGGGAACGCCTCGATCGGAAACCAGAGTCCGCCGAGCACCGCCATACCCATGAGCGCTCCCGTGTTGACGACTCCGGCGCTCTGCGCGGAGAGCCGGTAGCCGTTGCCTATCCCCAGCAGGGTGAACGGCAGCGTGCCCGCCCACAGCAGCAGGACCAGCAGCGCCCACCGCCAGGCATCGAGCCGTACGCCGTTCACGATCGCGCCGGCCGCCAGCACCGTCAGGATCGCGGGCAGCACGGTCACGGAACTGGTGACCGCGCGGCCGAGAACGACCTGGCGGGGACGCAGGGGCGTGACGCGGAGCTGGCGGAGCCAGCCCAGCGAACGGTCCTCCGATATCCCGGTGCCGACACTGACCGCCGCGCCGAGCGCGCCGTACGCGGCCATCCCCACCATGGCGGTCGTCCTCCAGGCGGCGGCACCGTCGTCGGCGGCGCCCAGATTGGTGAACAGCAGATACATCAGCACGGGCATCCCGGCGCTGAAGATCACGAATCCCGGATCGCGGAGCGTGCGCCGCACTTCGAGCCGTACGTACTCCCGTGTCATGCTGCGGCCTCCGTCTCGTTCGTCTCCGTGATGTGCTGCGCCGACTCGTTCCATGAAGTCTCGTTCGCCGAGGTCAGGGCGAGGAAGGCGTCCTCCAGTGAGGCGTGGACGACCTCCAGGCCCCTGGCGCGGCCGAGGCCGACCAGGGCCGTGACGGTGGCGTCGGAGTCGTCCGTACGCATCCGGGCCCTGTCTCCCCGTATCTCCATCGACACCACGCCCGGCAGCGTTTCGAGACCTTCCGTGCCGTGTCCCGCGAGGTCGAAGGCGACGAGATGGCCGCCGACCGCGCGCTTGACGTGCTCGCCGGGTCCGTCGGCGACGATCCGGCCGTGGTCGATGACGACGATCCGGTCCGCGTTCTCGTCGGCCTCCGCCAGATAGTGCGTGGAGAACAGCACGGTGTTGCCCCGCCGGGCGTACGCCCGCATCGAGGTCCAGAACGCCCGCCGGGCCTCCACGTCGAGGGCGGCCGTCGGCTCGTCAAGGACGATCAGCTCCGGATTGCCGGCGAGGGCGAGCGCGAAGCGGACACGCTGCCACTGGCCGCCGGAGAGCTTCTCGACGCGGCGTTCGGCGAGGTCGGTGAGCCCGGCGAGGCGCAGCGCCTCGGAGACGGGCAGCGGACGCGGATAGGTGCTCGCCACGAACGACACCAGCTCGCGCACCGTCGTACGGCGGATCGGCCCGCCGTCCTGGAGCATCGCGCCGACCCGGCCCGCCGCCACCGCGCGCTCGGGGGTGTCACCGAAGAGCCGGACGTGCCCGCTGTCGGGGGTGTCGAGGCCGAGCAGCAGATTGAGGGTGGTGGACTTGCCCGCGCCGTTCCGGCCGAGAAGGGCGACGGTCTCGCCACGGGCCATGTCGAGATCGACACCGGCCACCGCACGCACCGCGCCGAAGGACTTGACGGCTCCGGCGATACTCACGGCGGGCGCGGGACGAGGCCCCGCATCGGTCCGCGCCGACGCCGACGCCGACGCCGACGCCGACGCCGACGCCGGTGCCGGTGCCGGTGCTGCCGTGGCTCCGGTCATGGGCGTCGTGCTGTTCTTTGTCGTGGGCGTGGGCGCGGGTGTGGGTGTGTTCGGCATCGTCGGGTCGGCATGCGTCGGCGTGGGTGTCGCCGTTGGCTGTGTCATGCCGATGACGCTACGGAGCGGGCCGGGCCCCCGGCAGATGCGCATGTACGGACTCGGCCGGGACAAATGTCCTGCCCTCGGAATCCGCCCCCGGAAAACCGCTCGCTCCCCGGAATCCGCTCCCGGAATCCTCCCCGAGTCCGGTGGCCGGACCCTGCCCCGGGCGCCGGGCGGACCGACGGCCCGCCGGGAGCCCGGGAACAGCTGTCAGGCCCCCTCGTTGGTGGTGCCACCGGGGCGGCGGTGGCGGCCGTGTACCGACGACTGGGAGTCGTCCGTATCGGCGGCCCCGCCCCGGTGCTTTCCGTGGCCGATGTCGTCCGACTCGCCGGCCGCGTGGTGCGGACGGTCCTGGGACGTGTCTGTCCGGCTTTCGGACATGTGGGATGTCACCCCGTTGAATCGCTGCTGTCGTGGTCGTTGTTCGTGTCACGCACGGGGGCCGACCGTCCCCGTCACCGACCGGTCCGACCCGCCGGAAGATACTAACCAGACCTATCCGGCGGCCACGCGCCCGGTGAGAGGCGCCTGTTGGAGCGGCACCGGCCTGGGCGCCGGGCGGGTCGGCCGTGCGGCCGACCCGTGCCCACCGGTGGTTTCGGGAGGCGCGGAGGCCCCCGCGCCGTCGAACCGTCCGCCGGGCGGGGCGCCCTGCCGGGTGTCCGACGACATCGCCTCCCGCACGTCGCGGGGCGCGGGGAGCCGGGCCACGCCGCACGGCATCGTGCCCGTGACGTACGGAAGCCGCAGCACCCCGTCCCGTGTCCACAACCCCGCTCCCGCCAACCAGCCCTCCGGCGCGGCCTGTTGCACGAGGCGACGGCCCGAGGGCCGCCACGTCCCCACCCAGGTCCCGTCCGGTCCGTCGATCCGCAGCGCGACGGCGCAGCTCTCCGGCATCAGTACCTGTCCCGGCTGTACGGCGAACGGGGTGACCGTACGGCCCGGTGTCCGCAGACACTCCGGGAAGCGCACCGGCTTGGTGCTGCCCAGCACGCCCCAGCCCAGCCGGTCGTGGCCGGGCGCGTCGGAACGGATCAGCAGCAGACCGCTGTCGGTGTCGGCCAGCAGGAGCCGGTCGTTGCTGCCCTCCGCGAGCTGGAGCAACGGGCTGACCTCACCGGCCCGTTCGAGATCGACGACCACCGCCTTGACCACGCCGTCCAGTTCACGGTCGAGCGCCAGCATGCGCCCCGTACGGTCGAGCCAGACACCGCCCGTGCAGCGGCCCCGCACCGTCGCGACCGGCTCCGGGCCGTAGGAACCGCCCACCACCTGCCAGACGGTGGTGCGGCCCGGCCCCGGCGCCAGCGCGTAGGCACACGCACCGTCGGGTGACGGCGGCAGCAGGGTCAGCTCCGGGCATTCGACCGCGCCCAGCGGCAGTTCACCGGTCCCCGGCCCGGCCGGATAGAGCAGCGAGAACGCCTGGCGGTCGGCGACCTGACGGTGAATCAGTACCCGCCCGTCGACCAGTGGCAGCACCTCGGCGTCGGGCTCCTCGGGCTGGTCGAGAGGAAGCGGTACGGCGTACGGCTCCGGCCCGTCGAGTGTCCACCGTTCCGGGAACCACGCCGCCCCGTCCCCGTCCGCCGCGCCCTCTTCAGAAGGACCGGCCGCGCCGGTGCCCGCACCGAGGGTCAGCCGTGCCGCGTACGAACCGTCCGCCGCGATCGCGAATCCCGAACGCCGCACCCCCCGCTCCGGCGCGGCACACGAATCCGTCCCGGTCCGGCCCGGCACAGCACCCCGGTCCGGCCCGGCGTCCGTCACCACGCCCCCGCCCGGCGCCGGCCCTCCTTCCGGCACCGGACCCTCTCCCGTGTGCGCGCCCTCGATGAGACAGGCTGTCATCGCTCCGTCACCTCCGGCGACGACGCTAGGTTCGCGCCCGCCGCCGGACAACAGTGGAGGGACCGCTTCACACATAAGGGTGGCCGGGCCGGGATTCGGCCGTGGGGAGGTCGTGGCTGTGCTGAGAGGCGCGGCGTCGGCCCTTCGGAATCCGTCGGCCTTGGGAACCCGTCAGCCCTTCGGTGCCTTCGGGACCTTCAGCTTCGACCAGGAGGCCGGGCCGGGCGGCCATGTGGCGGCCGAGCCGGTGAAGCCCAGCTTGCGCTGGAACGCCTCATAGGAGGCGACGTCGCCGGAGCCGATGGTGTCCTTGTTCGTGCCGCTCTTGTACCGGTCGCAGCCGACGGCCACCAGGCGGTCGTGCATCCGGGCCACGACCGGACTCCTGCGGCCCTTGATGAACCAGGCGGTCCCGGGGAAGGTTTCGTACTGCTTCGTCCCCGAGGAGCCGGCGGGCGGTTTCGGGTCCGCCGGGAAACCGGGCCAGGAGCCCGGGTCCGTGTGGTCGTTCTCCGGGACGTGGGCGTGCGCGAACCAGCCGCCCCGGGTGCTCCAGATCTTTTCGTCCCGCTTCCCGGTGAAGCCGGTGGGCCGCCCCATCGGCCAGGAGTCGGCGACGCCCCAGGACGCCGCCCAGTCGCACAGCTTGTCCCAGCCCTCGCAGGGCGTGTTCACGAGGGACTCGTACACCTTGCCCTTCACCCGGCACCAGGGGAAGAAGAGTGCCTCCACCTGGATGACCACCGAGCCGGCCCGGTTGGTCCGGGTGCCGCCGGGGCCGTCCTTGAGAGACAGGGAGCGGGAGTTCGCCGGGAAGAACTGGGCGGTCTGCCCGGTGAACGGGTCCCAGAGGAGATGCGGCGCCACCGCCCGGCCGGAGGCGTTCTCCGCGAAGTACGAGCGGAGGTTGGCGTACGGGACGAGATCCTGGGGCTTCGCCCGGCTGGCGTTGCGGTCCCAGGTGATGTGGGCGATCGCCTTCGCCGGGCCCCCGTCGGTGGGGGCGACATCGCCGATCGGGAGTCGCTCGGCGCCTGGCATCCAGAGGTCGGGCACGGTGGCCTCCATGGGCGTGTGGTGTGGGTGCGTGGGGTGCGTGGGGTGCGCGGGTGCGTGCGGACATGCGGAGCCCCCTGTTCAACGGCCGAGCGGGCGCGGAATCACGGTTCGGACGGCCACGGGCGGACGCCGGGGCGATCGCGCAGGTGGCGGCCGTCCGAGGAGAACCGGACGGATGTTCAGGGCAGCCCCCCGATGTCCGCCGGGGCGGGGACGGGGGCAGGAGCGGGGGCCTCCAGAGGTACGGAGCCTGCGGCCGTTCCCCGACCTGTTCCCTGAGCCGTTCCGCGGGCCGTTCCCGGGGCCGCTCTCTCCGGGCAGATCCCCGATCCCGGTACCGCACCCGTCGTCCCGCGGCCCGCCACGTCCCGCGGCCGGGAGTCCTCGTGGCCCCCGGCCCCCGCTACCCCCGGCCATGGCCGGAGTGTCGTAGCCGACAGGTAGCCTTTGCCCCGTGCCCCGCCTGTCCGAAGTCCTCACCCAGCTCGACGCCCTCTGGCCGCCCGAGCGGGCCGAACAGTGGGACGCCGTCGGCACCGTCTGCGGCGATCCCGACGCCCCGGTGACCCGTGTCCTGATCGCCGTCGACCCCGTCCAGTCCGTCGTGGACGAGGCACTGCGGCTCGGCGCCGACCTGGTTCTCACCCACCACCCGCTCTATCTGCGCGGGACGACGACGGTCTCCGCCGGTACCTTCAAGGGCCGCGTGGTGCACACGCTCGTCAAGCACGACATCGCGCTGCACGTCGCGCACACCAACGCCGACAGCGCCGACCCCGGCGTCTCCGACGCCCTCGCCGGCGCGCTCGGCCTCCGCGTCGTACGCCCCCTCGTACCGGACCCGACCGACCCGGCCGGCCGCCGGGGGCTCGGCCGGGTCTGCGAACTCGACCGCCCCGCCACCCTCCGCGACTTCGCGGCCCGTGCCGCGCACCGGCTGCCCGCCACCGCGCAGGGCATCCGGGTGGCCGGCGACCCCGACGCCCTCGTCCGTACGGTCGCCGTCAGCGGCGGCTCCGGCGACAGCCTGTTCGACCACGTACGGGAGGCGGGCGTCGACGTCTTCCTCACCGCCGACCTGCGCCACCACCCCGTCTCCGAGGCCACGCAGCAGGCCGCGCGGCACGCACCGCTGGCCCTGGTCGACGCCGCGCACTGGGCCACCGAGTGGCCCTGGTGCGAACTGGCGGCCACCCAGCTCGACGAGATCTCCGACCGCCACGGCTGGGACCTCCGGGTCCATGTCTCGAAGACGGTCACCGACCCCTGGTCATCCCACCATTCCTCAGGAGCCCCCAACTGAACGCCGAACCCGCCGACCAGATCCGTCTTCTCGACGTACAGGCCCTCGATCTGCGACTCCAGCAGATCGCCCACCGGCGCGACTCGCTGCCCGAGCACGCCGAGATCGAGTCGCTGACCAAGGACCTCACGCAGTTGCGGGACCTGCTGGTCGCCTCGCAGACCGAGGAGAGCGACACCGCGCGCGAGCAGACGAAGGCGGAGCAGGACGTCGACCAGGTCCGCCAGCGCTCGGTACGCGACCAGCAGCGTCTCGACTCCGGCGCCGTCAGCTCGCCCAAGGACCTGGAGAACCTCCAGCGCGAGATCGTCTCCCTGGCCAAGCGCCAGGGGGATCTGGAGGACGTCGTCCTGGAGGTCATGGAGCGCCGCGAGTCCGCGCAGGAGCGCGCCGCGGAACTGACCGGGCGGGTCTCCTCCGTGCAGGCCAAGACGGACGACGCCGTCGCGCGCCGTGACGCGGCGGCGGAGAAGCTGGGCGCCGAGGAGGCGACGGCGACCAAGGAGCGCGAGACCGTGTCGGCGACGATCCCCGCCGACCTGCTCAAGCTGTACGAGAAGCTGCGCGTGCAGCAGGGCGGCGTCGGCGCGGCCCGTCTCTACCAGCGCCGTTGCGAGGGCTGCCGGCTGGAGCTCAACATCACCGAGGTCAACGAGGTGAAGGCGGCGAGCCCCAGCACCGTCCTGCGGTGCGAGAACTGCCGCCGGATCCTTGTCCGTACCTCCGAATCGGGTCTGTAGATGCCGTCCTTCGTCGTCGAGGCGGACGGCGGGTCGCGGGGCAACCCGGGCCCGGCGGGTTACGGCGCCGTCGTCATCGACGCGATGACCGGGCAGACGCTCGCCGAGGCCGCCGAGTACATCGGTGTCGCCACCAACAACGTCGCCGAGTACAAGGGCCTGATCGCCGGGCTGAAGGCGGCGAAGGCGCTCGACCCGGGCGCCGACGTGCACGTCCGGATGGACTCCAAGCTCGTCGTGGAGCAGATGTCGGGCCGCTGGAAGATCAAGCACCCGGACATGAAGCCGCTCGCCGCCGAGGCCGCGCGGGTCCTGCCCGCCGGGCAGGTGCGTTACGAGTGGATCCCGCGTGAGAAGAACAAGCACGCGGACCGGCTCGCCAACGAGGCCATGGACGCGGGCAAACAGGGCAGGCAGTGGACGCCGTCGGGGTCCTCGGCCGAGCTGACGTCGGGCGGGGGCCGCGCGTCCGCGCGCCGGGCGGCCGTGCCCGCCCCGGACGGGCCGCCGGGGGACGCGGCGGCCGGCGCGGCGAAGGCGCGCGCGGCGCTGGCCGCCTCCTACGAACTGACCGCGCCCGCGCACGAACTGTCCGCCGCGGTCCCCGAGCAGACCGCGCCGCCCGTCGGCTGGGGTCCCGCCGATCTCGGCACCCCCGCCACGTTCGTGCTGCTGCGGCACGGCGAGACCGCGCTCACCCCGGAGAAGCGTTTCTCGGGGAGCGGCGGCAGCGACCCGGCGCTGTCGGCGGCCGGCCGCCGACAGGCGGACGCCGTGGCGACGGCGCTCGCCGCGCGCGGCACGATCGAGGCGATCGTCTCCTCACCGCTGCGGCGCTGCCGCGAGACGGCCGGGGCCGTCGCCTCCCGGCTCGGCCTGGAGGTCGGCGTCGAGGACGGCTTGCGGGAGACGGACTTCGGCGCCTGGGAGGGGCTGACGTTCACCGAGACGAAGGAGCGGTACGGGGACGACCTCAGCGCCTGGCTGGCCTCGCCGGACGTGGCGCCGACCGGCGGCGGCGAGAGCTTCACGGCGGTGGGCGCACGGGTCGCCGCCGCCCGGGACACGCTGCTGGAGCGGTACGCGGGACGTACGGTGCTGGTCGTCACCCACGTGACACCGGTCAAAACCCTGGTACGGCTGGCACTGGGCGCCCCGCCCGAGTCGCTGTTCCGGATGGAACTGTCGGCGGCGTCACTGTCGGCGGTCGCCTACTACGCGGACGGCAACGCCTCGGTACGGCTGCTGAACGACACGGCGCATCTGCGCTGAGGGGGCGGGGCCGGGGGCGACGGCGGTGAGGGGTCGGGGCGTCAACTACGTTGCGGCGTAGCGGAGTTCAGTGCCGCGCCGCCCGCCCGCTCGGCGCTCTCGCCGAGAGGGCGGCCGGTCGGCTTGCCTCAACGTGCCGTGTTCGCCGGGCAGTTCGGTCACCGGGGGCGGAGCGGACACCCCCGCTTCGGGCGCCGACGTCGCCACCGCCGGGTCGCCCACCGGGACGGGGGCGAACTCGCTTCCATACTCGGCGGGTTCCGGCTGGGTCCGTTCGCGTACACGCCGCGTCGTTCCCGGCTCGTGCCGACTCACAGGGCGCCTCAACAGGGCTCGCCCGGAGCGGACTTGATGAGGTCGGCAAGTCAGTGGCCCAGCGTCAGTACCCACCGGGCGGCAGGGTACGAACTCGCCTCCGTGCTCGGCGGGTTCGGCCACCGTTTCGCCGAGACACCCGTCGGGTCCCCGTTCGAGCCGACCGACTCGGCGCCTCAACAGGGCTCGCCCCGAACGGACTTCGCGAGATGGACAAGGCACAGGTGGACCCACCACCAGGACGCCCGCTCCCGTAAGAGGCGGGTTCTACCGCGTCCGTCGCGCAACCGCGTCGGTCCCTGTCCCGCGCCCACCCGCAAGACGTCAACAGACTCCACGCCCAGGCGAACTTGGCGAGGCCACCAAGGCAAGTGCGCCCACCGCCAATCCCACTGACGGCCGGTCAGGGTCAGCCACCCCCCTCAGGCTCACCCCCCCCCCGCAGCCCCGCGCCCCGTCGTCAGCGCAGGTTGGCCGCCTCCTGGGCCAGTTTTCGTACCCGGTCCCAGTCCTTCGCCACGATCGCGTCCGGGGGCAGCATCCACGAGCCGCCCACACAGGCCACGTTCCCCAACGCCAGATACGCGCCCGCCGACGCCGCCGAGACGCCGCCCGTCGGGCAGAACCGTGCCTGCGGCAACGGCCCCGCGAGTGCCTTGAGATACGCCGTGCCGCCCGCCGCCTCCGCCGGGAAGAACTTCATCTCGCTCACGCCGCGTTCCAGCAGCGCCACGACCTCCGACGCCGTCGACACACCCGGCAGGAACGGTACGCCGGAAGCCCGCAGTGCCTCCAGCAGCGTCTCCGTCCAGCCGGGGCTGACCAGGAAACGCGCCCCGGCCGTCACCGCCTCCGTCACCGAGCGGGGCGAGACGACCGTCCCGGCGCCCACCACGGCCCCCGGTACCTCGGCGGCGATCGCGCGGATCGCGTCCAGCGCGACCGGGGTGCGCAACGTCACCTCGATCGCGGGCAGACCCCCGGCCACCAGGGCACGTGCCAGAGGTACGGCATCGGCGACGTCGTCCAGGACGACGACGGGGACAACGGCGGCGAGGTCCAGCACTGAGCTCATATGGTCATCCTGCCGGGTCGCCCACGCCCCTCGCAACGAGCGTTGCGCCCTGTGCAACGGCACTGGAAGCCGGGGCCGTAAGGCGCTCAGTGGATCTCCGTCACCACCACGTCCAGCGACCACGGCCGCCCGCTTCCGCCGGGCACCGCGACCTCCACCACGTACCCCAACTCGCGCAGCGTCTCCACGAGTTGCGCGGGACCACGCGGCCGGGCGCCGGACACCAGCAGGTCCCGGACGAGCCGCCCCTTCGTGGCCTTGTTGAAGTGGCTGACCACCGATCGCCGCTCGACACCGTCCACGACCCGCGCGTGCAGCACGCGCACCGTCGCCGTACGGCCGCCGACCTCGCCCGACGGCTTCCAGGCGGGCGCGTACGACGACGACCGCAGGTCCAGCACCAGCCCGCTCCCCGCCACCTCGGGCAGCACCGGCGCCATCGCCTTCCGCCAGTGGGCGCCCAGCGCCCCGAGCCCCGGCAGCCGCACCCCCATCGAGCAGCGGTACGACGGAATCCGGTCGCCGACCCGCACCGCACCCCACAGCCCGGAGAAGACCAGCAGCGACTTTCCGGCCCGCCGCCGCGCGGCCGTGTCCAGCGTGGCGAGGCCGAGCGCGTCGTACAGCACACCCGTGTAGATGTCCCCGGCCGGCCGCGCCCCCGCCGTCCGCAGCTCCACGTTCTTCGCGATCTCGCCGCGCAGCCCCTCGCTCAGGCCCAGGACCTCCACGGCCTTCTCCTCGTCGGCCGCGCACAGCTCGACCAGCTCGTCCAGCACGGCGGCCCGCGCGTCGGCCAGGCCGGGCAGCGACAGCGATTCCGGTTTCAGCGGAGCCCCGCGGCCGGAGGCGGCCTTGCCTTCCGACGGCGGCAACAGCACGAGCACGGTGGTTCTCCTCAGGGACGTACGGGACGTGTGCGATGGACGGGGCCACCGGGGCCGTACGCGGCACACGGGACGTGCACGACGCACGGGCCGGGAGCGCGTGGCCCCGGCCCGCCAGGTTAAGCGACGCGGCGCGCCGGTCCCGTGTCGCCCGCGTCTCCCCCGGCCGCGTCCGGTGCCTCCGCGAGCGCCTTCCTGACCTGCGTGAGCCGGGCCACCAGAGCCGCCGGGTCGTCCGCGTGGAAGCGGACCACCCTCGCCGTGCCGCGTCCGCCCAGTGGCCGTACGAACGTGACCGGCTCGGCCAGCTCCACCCGTACCGTCGTCTGGCCGCCCACGATCAGGTCGAGCGTCCCGCCGGGTTCGTCGATCCTGATCAACGAGCCGTCCGGGTAACGGCGTTCGACCCGTGCCGAGGTGATCAGACCACTCGCGATCGGCATGTCGAACAGCGCGCCCCAGCGCACCCGGAGCGAGCCGTCGGCGCCCACGACGTGCGGCCGGGTGACGCAACTCGCGTGCAGCGCCAGCACCATCAGTACGCCGTACACGTCCAGCACCAGAAAAATCATGTGCACCAGAGGCCACGGGATCAGCAGGGCCAGCGCCACGGTCTCCACGACGGACACGAACAGCAGGCCGTACATCATCGCCGTCTGCGGGCCGGTGTACGGGGCGGCGAGATCACCCTCGCGCACCCCGTGCCGACGCCGGGCGACCCACCGTACGAGGCTGGTCAGGCCGCGTGCCTCGTTGACGAGCAGCCGGCGCGCGGTCGCCGGTACGGCCGCCTCCACGGCCCGCGCGAGGGCGGCCCGCCGCCCCGCTCCGGTCCTTCGCGCCGCACGGTAGTGGCGTCGTACGACCACGGCCTCGCACACCAGCAGCGTCAGTACGACGGCCTCGGCGGCCAGAAGCACCGGCGCCGGTACGTCGACGCCCGCCGCCAGGCACCCGACCAGCGCCAGTTCGGCGGGCACCACCACCCACAGGGCTCTGTTCATCCCGCTCCCTCCCCGTCCCTCTTCGTCGTCCGCTGCCCGTGCTTCCGTACGAGCGCGGCCATCACCCGGCGTCCCACCTCGGCCTGCGCGGGCGCGATGTCGGCGAGGATCGCCTCGCCGACCCCCTCCAGCGAGGGCTCGAACGGCTCCGACATGCTGTCCAGCACCGCGTCCGGGACGAGCGCGGCCAGCTCCTCGGCGAGCCGACCGATCCGGGGATCGTCCGGCGCGGCGTCGGCGAGCGCGTCGAGCCTGCGGTAGAGGGCGAGGACCTCCGGGTCGTCCACCAGCGGGTGCAGCGCGTCGTAGAACGCCTCGCCCGTGCCCGCCGTGTCGAGCAGCGTGAGCAGCTCACGGTCCTTGGCCGCCATCGCCGAGTCCGTCTCCGGCATGGCCCGCAGCAGCCGCGCGAGCGTCGGCGACACCGGCCCCTCGGGCGGCAGCGCCCCCTCCCGCAGCTCGGCCAGCCTGCGCCGCCTGGCCCGGATGTCCTCCTCCTGCCGCGCCAGGTCGGCGTCCAGCTCGCCGAGCACCTCCTCCAGGTCCCGCCCGGCGTCGTCGGCGAGCACGTCGCGCACCTCGTCCAGTCCGAGCCCCAGCTCCGAGAGCCGCCGGATGCGGGCGAGCAGGACGGCGTCCCGCACCGAGTAGACCCGGTACCCGTTGGACCGTCGCACCGGCTCGGGCAGCAGGCCCCGGTGGTGGTAGTGGCGCACGGCGCGCGGGGTGACTCCCACGAGCGCGGCGATCTCTCCGATTCGCATACGCCCAGTACAGACCCTGACGCTGCGACAAGGTCAAGGACCGGGCGCGGGCGTGCCCGACGACGCGGCACGCCCTCCTGTCCGCCCGGCGCGGGGGCCCGTTCCGCCCGCACCGGCCGCCCGGCTCGGAGCCCGTACCGCTCACCGGCCGGGCGGCCGGGCACCCGCCCGGCCGGGTACCATGACGATCACGGCAGACGAGCCGGGCGGACGGCCGCGTGAGGATCCACGGATCCTCCCGAGGAACGTCCGGACTCCACAGGGCAAGGTGGTGGGTAACGCCCACCCGGGGTGACCCGCGGGACAGTGCCACAGAAAACAGACCGCCGGGGACTTCGGTCCCCGGTAAGGGTGAAACGGTGGTGTAAGAGACCACCAGCGCCCGAGGTGACTCGGGCGGCTAGGTAAACCCCACTTGGAGCAAGGTCAAGAGGGGCCGTCGCGAGACGGCCCTGCGCGGACGTCCGAGGGCTGCCCGCCCGAGTCCGCGGGTAGACCGCACGAGGCCGGCGGCAACGCCGGTCCTAGATGGATGGCCGTCTCCCCGGCCGCCGCGAGGCGACCGGGCGACAGAATCCGGCGTAGAGCCCGACTCGTCCTGTCGTACCCCTTCGGCCCTGACGGAGGGGCCATCCACAACGTCTGCCGACTACAACTCACTTGTCGCCGTAACAGGTGCTGATCCATACACCGCGACTGCCTTCGGGCACCGTTGACGGGCGTCGGCCAGTGGCTGAGAGGGTTGGTTGCACCAAGGGCGGTGGCCCCGTCCGGGCGGGCGAGAGCTGAGGACATGTAACCCGCGCCTGGAGCGTGCGCGTTACCATCCTTTGAGCCTGGTTTCACTGTGGAGACCGATGGTTCGGGGGAAGTAGATGGCATTCGCACAACCAAAAACGACAGATGGCCTGGCTGTGGCGGGATCACCACGGCTGGCGATTCTGAGACCAGACAGAGACTTTCTTGATCTCCTCGGTAGGGATCTCGCCAAGGAAAGGTCCTATTCCCAGCCCTGTCGTGAATGGCCCGAGGTCAAGTCACACCTTGCGATCCTAGTTGCCCCTGCTGACCGGCGCGGTGACGAAAGCGGCGAGCCGCAGCCGGAGCGGATCTGGGGGCTGGGAATTGTGCGCCCTGCCCGTGAGACCGACCGTGACCGCAAGGTCGTCGTCACCTGCACGCGAAGGCTGCCCCAGTTGGTGCCCGCCGTGGGCCTCCTGGGTGTCGTCGGCGAGCGGGTCACCGGTCTCTCATGGTCGTTACCTGAAAGCGGTCCTGTCACAGTTGGCGCAAGCAGCCTGTTGGCCGGTCTCCTGCGATCGTGCCCTGAAGTCAAGAACGCGGTAGAGAATCTGATGCCGTGGCTTGACGAAACCCCAGGTTGGACCAAGAGGGAACTCCGCTGGCGTGACGAGCGCGATGCACTTCTGCTCTTTGCCAAGATCGCAGGGTTGGCCAGCAAGGACTTCGCGCCAGTGCACAGCTGGGACAGGGAAAAGGCCCGGACAAGTTTTCTGAGTGGACTCACCGGGACTCCGACCCAGCAGGAATTCGGAGGAATTCGAGGACAGGCTGCGGAGAATTTCAACGGTGTCGGTGAAATCGTTCTCCGTCCATTCGTGAGCGATAGGGGTCGCCAGCGTTACGACGTCGAAGTCACGTCGATCGTTGGCGGACGGGTGGCCGCTGGCGAAGAGGGTTTCCTCGACGCTTATTATTACCACTACGAAAGCCAGACGCTCGTCGCACTGCGTTACCTGCGCCCTACCTCGAGTGGGCTTCTGTCGTTGGAGACCGGACACAGCCTGGCCGAATTCCTTTCCCGAGTTAAATTTCGGCCGAGCTCCGTCCGGCGTGGCCTAGGCGACTACGGCCTGCTGAACGACCCGCTCTTTCTCCGTGTGCACGAGCCGGTTCCTTTTACTTCCTCTCTGCACCGGACAAGCTCTGGTGCGATCTACCCCTACGACCAGATCTACGAAGCGGTCTCGGCCTCTGCGGTGCGCGGTCTCCCAGTGCCCTTCAATGACATGATCACCCGGCACCTGGTGCCGACGGACTTCGCCCGTCTGGTGCGCGACGGTTGGCTCGGTGCGCGCGATGTGACCTTCGGCATGGTCTTGGACTGGGTAGAGGCCACCGTCCAAACGGGGCGTGTTGCCTTGGTATTTGTTGACTTCAGTAGCAGACCGCGCGGCAACGGTTCAGGGATCGAGACGCGGAGTCAGGGCGTCGCATGACGCCTCCAAGGGGAAGGTGACTATTCATGGGTTACTCGGGGGCGGATACACCTCGCCAGGTCGCGCAGGTGCGTGAACAACTGCGTGAGACTTTCGACGGGGTGGTAGATGACAGCGACATCGCCCACTTCCGCGGCGGGAACTACGAACAACGTTTCCTCTCACGTGCTCTCGCCGCCCTCGCGGTACGTCGAGTGGCTAAGTGCAGCGTGGCCGAGGCAGCCCGGTTCGTGACTGACGGCATCGCGGACCAGGGGTTGGACGCCATCGCCCCCCTGCCGGACAGCAAGCATGCTCTGCTGGTTCAGGCGAAGTGGAGCGACAAGGGCACAGCGACCTTCGACGTTGATGCGGCCAAGGCGATGGTGGACGGCCTGAACCGGATCGAGAACGAGCTGTACGACCAGTTCAACCAGCGTGCCGGCGCGCTCGCCCTGGAAGCCAGACCGTTCATGGTCAACGAGAGAGCCACTTTGGTCATCGCGCTGATGGGCACGGTGGAACCGTCTCCGCCCGCACGCGAGGTTATTGACAACGCACTCGCAGAGTTCAACAAGCACGGCGCCCGAATGACCGTCAAGGTCCTTTACGCTGCTGACTTCCACGACCAAATCCATGCGGATCTCCGGCCGGAGCCCATCTGCCTGGACGTACGTCTCGACGACTGGTACCAGCAGAAGGGGCCGCTTGAGGCCTTTCAGGGCACGGTTTCCGCCGAGAGCGTCGCTGAGTGGTACGAAACATACGGCGCCAATTTGTTCGAGCAGAATCTCAGGGCTCCGCTCGGGCCCACCGTCACCAACGCGGAGATCGGTCAGACCCTTACGTCCGATCCCACGAGGTTCTGGCACCTGAACAACGGCATCACCATGATCTGCACCTCGCTCACGGCGAAGAACGACAGCGCCAAGTCACCCCAAAGCAGGCCGACCACACTCTCCGTGGCCGGGGTGAGCATCGTCAACGGCGCTCAGACGGTACGGGCTGTCGCCAGGGCCATGCATGACGACGGTGAGGCGGCAGCCAATGCCACCCTGAGCATCAAGGTCATCAACACGCACGGAGACGGTGGGTTCGGCGTACAGGTCTCGCAGGCGGCGAACCGGCAGAACGCTATTGAGCAGCGCGATCACATCGCGCTCGAACCCGTGCATCAGGCCATCAAGGCCAACCTTCGTGCCGAGTTGCGTAAGCAATACGTGATCAAGCGCGGGGAGCCGGTCGCCGCGCCAGAGACCGGTTGCTCGCTTGACGAACTGGCACTCGCACTGGCGTGCCTGCACCCTGACGCCGAACAAGCCGCCCGGGCCGCCAGTTCCACGGAGAATCTCTGGGAGCAGGGCTCCAAGGGGAGCCACACCCTGCTGTTCAAACGTGAACCCTCTCCTCAGAGGGTGTGGCGCTCCGTACTCACGCTGCGCACTGCGCGCAGCGCGGTCTACGAACTTGGCAGTGGCCAGAACGGTCGCGAGGCAGCGACCGCCGAGCACGGTGGCTTTCTCATTACCCACCTACTCTTTCAGCATCTCGACGCCACAAGCATCGATGACCCCGACTTCGACTGGGACAGCGAGGTTCTGGAGAAAATCCCTTCCCTTGTACCGGAGTTGGTTCGTCGGCTCACCCATCACATTGTCTCCCTGCATGGGCAACGCGCCCAGATCAGGACCGCGTTTCACTCAGGGGAGACCTGCCGACAGCTCGCGAAGTTGGTTCTTGCCGACCTGGCTGGAGGCGTGGCAGTTCCCGCACGACCCACGAAGACGCGCAAGGCACGTCGTCCGAACACCGTTCCGATCCTGGTCGACCGACGTGTCATGAAGGAGGGAGCCCCCCTCCGCTACGTGGCGTTGAACGAGCCCGAGCGGGACGCCATGGCAGGGTGGCTTGCCGAAGATGAAAGCCGACGCCAGGCCACCTGGGTCAATCACCGGACCAAGCCAATCCTTTGGGCGTACGACCAGCAGCAGTACTCGCCCTCCGGGCTGGTGTCCAAGATGTGGGCAGACGCCGACTGGGACGATCGCCCCGTGGCCAATCAGGGCACGGCCCGCTGGTTCCCGTCGGAAGATTTGAGCCTGTGGAACCTGGCCCAGCGCATCCACAAAGAAGAGGCCGAGGGAGAGGACGACGCCGAGGCCTGACGGCTCGCAGGCGGCATCGGCGGGAAGTGTCATGGGTGTTGTCCCTCCGGACCGCGCAGCCGGGCGAGGAGATCGGCGATCTCGCGGGTCTCCTCGTCCTCCTCGCCCACGAGGACACACATGTCCTCGTGGAGGGCGTCGAGGACTCCCTCCGCCTCGGTGCGGCGGCCATCGGAGAAGAGCAGTACGCCGATGCTGCGGCGCAGGTCGAGCGAGGTTTCGGAAGCGTCTCCGGCCGCGTCGGACACGACTTCCAGGACCTCTTGGAATTCCCGCAGGGCGATCGTGGCCTGACCGAGGTTGGCCCGGCAGTGGGCGGCATGCCGACGGCACTCCAGCGTAGTTTCGTCGGCGGGTCCCGCCGTACGGGCGTAGATGGCTGCCAGCGTGTCGAACTCCGGCAGGGCGCGGCGGTAATCCCCGCCTGCCATGAGAATCGCCGCGCGCTGCCGCCGCAGACCGAGCACACGCGAGTTGTGTGCGCCGAGAGCGGTGGCCGCCGTGGCGATCGCCGCCTTTAGTACGTCTGCGGCCTGGGCGAACCGCCCGCTCTCGGCAAGGTCCGTGGACCGGGTGTAGGCGTCCCGGATCGCATCCCGCAGTGCGGTGTCGGCGCGCGCCGACATCAGAACGGGAGGCTTCGGCTCGATCGGGGGTGCGGGCGCCGTGGTACGCCGCAAGGGTGCGTTCGGCCGCCGGTAGACCAACGTTGGGTCGGGAGCTTCGGACGGGGAGCCGCCGTGGCTGAGGGCCACGCGTTCGGCTGCCGATCCCGGTGGCGGCAGGAAGGGCGACAGGCGCTCGTACACCGCGTATGCGTCGGCCGGACGGTGTTCGGGGACCTTGGCCAGCAGGTCCAGGACCAGTGCCTCCAGAGCTTCCGGTACCTCGGGTCGGAGGGAACGCAGCGGAGTCGGCACCTCATCCATGTGCTGTTGGAGGAGTTGGTACTCGCTGTCGCTGCTGAAGACCGTTTGCCCGGACAGGAGTTCGTGCAGCACGCAGCCGAGGGCATACAGGTCGCTCAGTGGGGTGATCTGCGCGTTGTCGATCTGCTCGGGTGACATGTAGTGGCGGCTACCGATGAAGCCGTTGGTCGCGGTGAGCCGCGTGACATCCGTGCGCATCAGTTTCGCGATGCCGAAATCCAGTACCTTGACCATGCCGTCAGCGGCGATCAAGAGGTTGTCCGGTTTCAGGTCGCGGTGCACGACTGGGATGGCGTGCGCGTACGACAGGACCGTGCAGATCTGGGCCGCGATCGACGCGGCCCAGGTCACCGGCAGCAGCGCCGCCGTTCCCTCGTCGGCACCGGCCAGCACCGAGCGCAGGGAGACCCCGCGCACGTACTCCATCACCAGATACAGCCGGTCGTACGACGCCTCGTCCAGTACGGCGTCGAACACCTGCGGCACTCCGTGATGCCCGATCCGGGCGGTGACACGCGCCTCGCGTTCGAAGCGGCGGGCGAACTCCTCTGCCTGCGCGGGCGATACGACGACGTCGGGCCGGATGAGCTTGACCGCGATCTCGCGGTCAAGCACGGCGTCGTAGCCCCGCCAGACCGTGCCCATACCGCCGGACTCGATCTCCTCGATCAGCTCGTAGCGGCCCTGCTCGCCGATCCTCCGTGCCTGCGCCACGCCTCGCGCCCCCGTCGTCCTGATGTCACGTCAGCCGGTCGCGGTACACGCTACCTACTGGCGTGGCGCGCGGCAGGGTTACAACAGGTGGTCGGCCTTGCCGGCCTTGATGTCGGTGATGAGGGTGCGGAGGGCTTCGAGGGAGTCGGTGAGGTAGCGCTCTTCCTGGCCGTTGAGGGCTATGTAGCCGTTGCCGTCGGAGTCGGCGCCGATGCGGAAGCAGGAGCTGCCTTCGCCGCAGAACGGTGCCTCCCAGGTGATGTTGGCCATTTTGGCCTCTCCTCAAAGTTGTTGAGCGATCTGACGGATGACGTCGCCAGACCGCTCCGCTGACAGAGCCAAGTCTTCCAACAGATCGAGTTGTGCCCGATATTTCGCGAGCTGCCCGTCAGCGTGCAGGAAGAGTGGGCCATGAGAGTTGTCCACCTGGACGGTGTCGAGTTGCGGTACGGGGCCCTCGGTGTAGACGACTGAATGCCCTGCTCCGGGGAAGGCACCGTGGCTGAAAGGGATCACGAGCACGTTGACATTGTCCCACTCGGAGACTTCCAGCAGGTACTGCAACTGGGCTTGGGTGACCTCTGGTCCGCCGAACTGCATCCGCAGCGCAGCCTCGTGGATCACGGCGACGTAGGGGGTCGGATTGCCGCCGGTGATGACCTGCTGCCGCTGGGAACGGAGAGCCAATCGGAGAGCGACCTCGTGCTCGGGCAGTGGTGGGACGACGGCACGGAAGATGGCCATGGCGTGAGCTGATGTCTGAAGCAGTCCGGGAATGTGCACGGTGTTCGCGCCCCGCAGACGCACTGCGGTGGCCTCGGTTTCGGAGATGTCGAGCATGCCCTGAGGCAAGCTTCCCCGGTAGCGTTCCCACCACCCCGTCTCACTCGGCTCTGCCATTTCGGCCAGCGCGTCGACGTACTTCTCCTCGGTGCAGCCGCAGTTGCAGGCCAGCGTTCGTAGCCTTTCGGGGTTGATGGCGCGCAGTCCGGACTCCATGTTGGAGATCCTGCTGCGATCGACGCCGAGGAGCCCTGCGGCGTACTCCGCCGACATACCGGCTGTCGTGCGCATTCTGCGCAGTTCGCTTCCCAACCGCTTCTGCCGTTGGGTCAGGACCGTCCTGGGTGGCATGTTGTACCTTCCGTGCCGCGAGGCCATCGTCGTATGAGACAGATGGGCATAAGTTCACCTCATCGAGGCCATTATTGCGAACCGAATGGCAAATATGGCCCCCGGTGGCCTACCGTCAGTATCGCGCATCTACACACGCAGTGCCGGAAGCGCACCGCGCGAGCATGCCCGTCCGCCCTGGGACGGGTGCGCCCGCGACCAGGGCGGTAGGCCACCGGCGATCCCAAAACCCTCACACCGTAGTGGAGTTCGCCATGCCCGAGATCCCTCTCGTCCCCGCTCACTGGCGCTTCCCCGCCCACCCCGCCTCCGTGCGCCGGGCCCGGCAGGCCGTCGCCCAATCGCTGCCGGAACTCCTCCGGCCCCGCCTCGGGGGTGACCTGGGTCTGCTGACCTCGGAGCTGGTCACCAACGCCATCCGGCACGGTGCCTGCGGGGACGGCGAAGACCTTGTGGAAATCGTGCTGTGGCCGGCCGACGGACACTACTGGCTGGCCGTCTCCGACCCCGGTACGGGAAAGCCGGTGCTGGCCCACCCCACCGCCGATTCCGAGAGCGGACGGGGGCTGATCCTCGTCGAGAGTCTCGCCACCGCCTGGACGGTCCGACCTCGTCCCACTCGTGGAACGTCCGTGATCGCGGGGCTTCCGTTTCACCAGAGAACTTGACGGGGCGGTCGGCGGGGAGGAGGCGGGAGCTGAGCGGGTCAGGCCACCTCGTCGTCGATGTCCTCCTCCCTGCGGATCATCCGCCAGGCCGCGCGGCGCGCGCTCTGGTTGAGTGACTGCTTGAAACTGTCGTCGTGGCTGAAGTACTGCCGTCCCATGTCGGCGATGCTGTCGATGTGTTCGGCCATCTTGTCCTCGAAGACCTCGTCGAAGACAAGGCCGAAGTTCTCCTCGTCATTGACGGCGGCGGCGCGGACCTTCGGGTCCGCTTTCGCCTCCGAGAAGGGTGTGATCACGTCCTGATCGGTGAAGTCGGTTCCGTACTTGTCGTTGAACTTTTCGATCAGCTCTGACAGCAGGGACTTCTCCTGCTCCTTCGCGCCGCCTCCGCCTTCCCCGAAGCCGCGCAGTTCCGCCGCCCCCTCGGCGGTCAGAGTGAGGTCGTGCTCGCCGGTCTTCTGGATGCGCAGGTGACTGAGGTCGACGTCACCGATGTCCACGCCGCCGTCGCCGCGTCGCGGCAGGCGATTGAGCAGGTGGCGGCCGTACAGGTAGAGGCATTCGAGGTCGGCGTCGTGGTACGGCACGATCTGCGAGAGGAAACCGTACTTCCGTACGTAGTCGTTGAGATCGGCACGGAACTGCTCGGCTTCCTTGACGGCTTCCTCGTCGGGGTCGCCCGCCTCGTCCGTGCGGTCCAGCAGATCGGTGAACCGCCCGACGGCGGGGGCCAGATGGCGGTACAGCTCCGCGTGGAGCTTCTCCCAGCGGGCGGCCGAGCCAGCAGCCTGCTCCTCGGCCGCCAGATAGGCATCCGCGAACTCCCGCATCTCCTCATCGACGAGGATGTCGGGCCGCAGGACCTGACTCTGCGCGGTGTAGAGGAGGTTCGGGTCGGAGGGAAGGGTTTTCGCCTCCTCGAAGTACGGGCGGAAGGACTCCTTGATGTCCTCGGCTTCGTTGACGAAGTCCAGGACGGCCAGATCCGCCTGGGACTTGCGGTCGGCGGTCCGGTTCAGGCGGGAGAGGGTCTGTACGGCGCTGATGCCCGCGAGCTTCTTGTTCACGTACATCGTGGTGAGCAGCGGCTGGTCGAAGCCGGTCTGGTACTTCTCGGCGACGACCAGGATGCGGTACTCGCGCTGTGTCGGCTTACCTCCGGTGCGTACGGCCTTGTCGTCCTTGCGCGTGTAGGCGAATGCCTTCGGCAGCGCGGACTCGGCGAGACCGCCGTTCTCCTTCGGCTCCGTGGTCTCCTCGCCGTCGTACGTCAGGCTGCCGGAGAACGCGACCAGGACACCGGGGTCTGCGTACCCGTTGTCCCCGATGTACTTCTTGATGGCACGGGCCATCTGTACCGCGCCGTGCCGTGAGCCTGTGACCACCATGGCCTTGGCGCGCCCGCCGAGCCTGCCGGCCGTGTGTGTGCGGAAGTGCTCGACAATCCTGTGCGCCCGCTGAGTCACCGTGGAGTCATGCGTGAGCGCGTGCCGGGCGAGCAGTGGATTGGCCTTCGACCGTTCCACCTCGCGTTCGGTCGGGTTCTTGTTCACCAGCTTCCAGTAGGTCTCGTACGTGACGTACGTGCGCAGGGGGTCGAGGATGAAGCCTTCCTCGATGGCCTGGCGCATCGAATACGTGTGGAAGGGGACGTACGTCGGCTTGCCGTCGACGGTGTCTAGGGTGCCGAAGAGTTCGAGCGTCTTGGCCTTGGGCGTGGCCGTGAACGCGAAGTAGGAGAGGTTCGCAGCCTTGCTGCGCTGGATGGCTTTGCGGACGAGCTTGGCGTCGGTGGTGGCCGCCACCGCTTCCAGCTCGCTCGCCCCGGCATCGTCGGAGTCCGAATCCAGTCCCAGGTCACGGAGCGCCGCTCGTACGGCCGTGGCGGCGTCCCCGGACTGGGAGGAGTGCGCCTCGTCCACGATGATCGCGAAGTTGTGGCCCTGTATCTCGGTCGGGTTGCGGCGCAGGTAGTCGATGAGGGCCGGGAAAGTGTGCAGCGTGACGGTGATGATCTTCCCGGTCTCGCGGGTCAGTGCCTTGGCGAGCTGTTCGGATTTCGCGCCCTGCTTCTCGTCGATCTTCACGACCAGCCCGGCGGTCTTCTCGAAACTGCCGACGGTCTCCCGCAGTTGGGCATCGAGATTGCGGCGGTCGGTGATGATCACGACCTTGTCGAAGACGGGCGCGCCGGGCTTGAGTCCGGCGGCCAGGGCATCGGGGTCGATCTCGGCCGGATCGGTGGGCGTGTGCAGCGACGACAGGCGGTGCGCCAGCCAGCCGATGGTGTTCGACTTGCCCGAGCCGGCGGAGGCCATACCGAGGTAGTTGTGGCCGGCGCCGTGGCGGGCCGCGTGGGCGGCGAGCTTCCTGACGATGTCCCACTGGTGGTAGCGCGGGAAGATCAGCTTCTTCCGCGTCCGCCCGTCCGCACCCTTCTCCTTGCTGAGGTGCACGAACCGCTCGATCAGGTCCAGCCAGGCGTCCCGCTCCCAGATCTGCTCCCAGAGGTAGGACGTGGCGTACGTTCCAGGGGCGCTGGGCGCCGGATTGCCCGCGCCGCCGGGCTTCCCGGGACCGTCGGAGCCCGTGTTGAACGGCAGGAACCTGGTCATCTTCCCGCGCAGTTCGGGCGCGACGTAGACCACGTCCGTGTCCACGGCGAAGTTCGCGATGACGCGGCGGGCGAAGATCAGCTCGGTGGGGTCCCGCTTGAGCCGGTACTGCTCCTTGGCGTGCTCCGCTCCCTGCCGGGTGAGAGCGTTCTTCAACTCAACGGTCGCCAGGGGGATTCCGTTGAGGAACAGGGTGAGGTCCAGCTCATTGCCCTTGTCCGCCTGCTTTGCCGCGTACCGCAACTCCTTGACGAAGGTCAGCCGGTTCGCCCGATAGTCATCCAGGATGTCGTCCGACGCGACAAGCGACGGCTTGAAGTAGGCGAGCCTGATCCGGGTGCCCTTGTCCTTGACACCCTTGCGGAGTACGTCCAGCACACCGTCGGTGCCGATCGCCTGGTCCACGCGCTTGGCGAACCCGGCCTGGGCGATGTTGGGGTCACCGCCGTAGAGAGCGATCAGATCGGCCCAGTCGTGGGCCTGGGTCTTGCCGATGAACTCGAAAAGCTGGGCGGTGTCCAGGCCGAGTTGGGGCCGGTAGTGCGACCGGCTTCCTTCACTCCAACCGCGCTCCAACAGAGCGGCGACTATGGCGTTTCCGAATGCTGCTTCGTCATGAACGGACATGAGCGGTTATTCCCCCCTGCTTTCCGGTGATCAGGTACGTGATGTCGCGGCAGAACTTGTTGAACGAGGACGAGTTGGCGCGGGCGAGGCCGAGATCCATGTCCTGGGTCAGGGCGGGTTGGTCCACGCGCGGCCGGTATCGCACCCCGTCGCGCCGGCGGTGGGTCAACCAGCCCTTGCAGTCGCGTAACGACTCGCTGTTGGCCGGGATTTCCAGGTCTTCGGCGAGCCCCGCCCGGCCGCCGAGCGAAGGCGCTGACGCGAGGAACCACGCCTCGAACTCCCGGTTCGCCAGCACGACGGCCGTCCGGCGGTCCGGGCGGGTGGCTTCGGCCCTCGCCAGCAGGGCCGGCCCGAGGGCGGCCGGGCAGTCGTCGTCGGCGTCGATCACGACCAGAATGCCGCCCGAGTGATCGGCGGGTACGCGTCGGGCCTGGGCCTCCACGGCGTTTTCCAAGCCGCCGGGCCGGACGAGGCGGCCGCGGTCGACCAGGAAAGGCCGCTGGATGTCCGCGTCCCAGATCTGCGCCTCGTGCATCAGCCGCCGGAGGAGTACGGGCAATGCGCTGATCTCGCCCTCGCCCTCCACGACGGAGGCGATCGTGACTCTCGACTGGTTCACTCCTCACCCTCCGGCTGCTCGTCCGGTTGGGCTGGGGGTTCCACCACGACAGGGCGCAGTTGATCGGAACGCAGTAGCTCGGCCGTGGTCGCCAGACCGTCGGCGACGATCGACCGGCTCACTGGGTCCACGTCGCCAATCACGGTCACCCCGTGCTCGGCGGCAACCACGCGGATAGCCGACAGGTCGGCCTCCTTGCGGTCGAACAGCTCCGCGCTCTGCGTGGTGACGAGGACCTGCACATGCTCGCTGGCTTCCGTGAGCGCGTCGTAGAGGGCGCCGGCTGCGAGTGGGTGCAGCGCCAACTCGGGCTCCTCGATGGCGATGAGCGGGATCCAGCCCTCGCGGGCGTCAGGTTGGAATAGTGCGGTGAGTAGGCCGATGGCCCGGATGGTCCCTTCCGACATGGACTCGGCCCGGAAGACGTGTGGTTCTGTTTCGCCGTCGGCGGCGAAGTTGATTCGCGCCGCGATGTAGTCGGCGGAGGGGTCTGTGGGGCCGACATCCACGACACCGGGCACGATCGCTCCCAGGTATTGCGAGACGCGCTCGCGCTCCTGCTCTCCGAGAGCGGCCAGAGCGGGGCCGAGATTGCGGCCGTCTTCCTCAAGCGCCCGGGCGATGGACATGTTGGGCCGGGCCTCACGCAGGCTGGAGAGGGCAGGGCTGTAGAAGAACATCTGCATGAGAGCCACGTGGAGATTGGCGAGCGGCCCGTCTTCACCCCTCATGCGTGAAAGTTCCAGGAACCGTTGATGGCGATTCTTCCCGACGTGACCCGGATTCAGAAAACGCCTTCCTCCAGGGCCACGCAGGTCAAAGACTTCGCGCTGGACTTGGACGCCAATTCTTGAGTGCCAGCCTGTGCCGTCTTCCGGCGCGGGGGCGAGCGTGATCTCGTATCGCCCGACCCAGGGCCCCTCGCTGTCAGCCGTCCATGGAAGTTGCAAGTCCAGACCGATCGTGCACGAAGTCGTTGGCTCAGGCACCCGGCGCAGCACCCCCGACCACCCGCCACGCGCAGCCACGGCCTCGTCCGGGCCATCCATGAGCGCATCGCGAACAAAGCGCAGGGCGTCCAGGAAGTTCGACTTGCCTGCGGCGTTCAGCCCGAGCAGCACGGTGAACCGGTCGAGCGTCACATCACAGTGGGCGATGGACTTGTAGTTCTTGATCCGGACACGGCTGATGAACGGCGTAGGCTGGCGAGGCGCGGCAGGGCTCATGGCGCGATCATTCCCCGATCCCTCGCCTGCTGGCGGTGGACACGTCGATCTGGCCGGTGACGGCAGCGGTGATCAGGGCTTGGCGGCGCTCGGCGAGCAGCGCCATCTGACGGTTGGCCAGAGCCTCTCCCCTTTCCGCTTGGGACGCGACCTGTTGGGCCAACAGAGCAACTGCGCGCTGTTTTTCCCTACCCGGGAAGGGGACTTTTACCTGTGAAAGGTGCGTCGGACCGAAATGCTGCATCGTAGCACCGGTCTTCAGTAGATCGATTTGACGAGCGAAGTGAGTTGATCTTAGGAATGCCTCTACGTATTCCATTTTGATGTCTGGATGGGCTGGTCGAAGAATCATCAGTCCCGTGTACGGGATGGCGCCCACAACTTCGGGATCTTTCACCTCCGAGACTTCACCCATGGTCGCACTGCCACTGATCAGAAGGTCTCCCATTTTGAGACGGAATTGGGACCACTGGCGTGCTGCTTTGGCAGGGTCCAAGTAGTTGCAGCCTCCAAGGGTCACCTCTCTCTTCTTGAGACCGCTAATTCGAACGAGTGGAACGCCTTCATCCTGGAAATCCACTGCCATGATTCCCGGTCCTTCACGGAATTGCACCAAATAGCGGAGAGGGATCGTCTCCCGTTGCTTCTCAATGGCAGCGTCAAGAGCACTTTGGCTGTGCTCTCTCACGAGAGTGCCTAGTTTCAAGTATGCCGCTTTTAGCGAATCGATGCGGACCGTCTCAACGTCGAGGAAGTCAGCGATGCGGCGCTGCTTCTCGGCTTCAGGGAAAATGACCCGAAGGTCACGGATTTGTCCTTCGTTAACGAATGGGAGCGGGCCGGATCCGGAAATCTCGCCCAGGTCAATCAGAGACAGGGCGTAGAGCATGAAGCGACTGTCGCCTGTTTGCGGGATGACGGCCATCAAATTGTTGTCCATGGCTGCCGACCGCGACAGCAAGCGCCGGGGATTCTTCAGGAGGGCAGCTCCCACTTTTGGAAAGACAATGGAGCCGCGTGGGGCCAATCTGGCGCCGAGGAGTCGCAATTCTTCTCGGGTAACCCAATTTCTTGACGCGCTTATGCTGTATCCATTACTGTCTGGCCTGGAAAGATCGGAAACCTTGAGAAACGGGTGGTCGCCGGCTTCGCGCCCTTGAAATTCATGAGGAAATCCGACACCGCTGACAAGCCGCGCCACGCGCCCAAGTTTCACCGTAGTGTGTTGCCGACTCACTGCTCCGTCACCTCACCCAGCAGCGCCTGAATCTCGCCCTCCAGAGCCTTCAGTTCCGCGTCGATCTCCGCCAACGGCCGCGGCGGCTTGTACACGTAGAAATGCCGCGTGAATGGAATTTCGTACCCCACCTTCGTCTTGCCGTGGTCGATCCACGCGTCCGGCACATGCGGCAAAACTTCCCGTCGCAAGTGCTCCTTCAGGTCCTCCGCCAATGGAACGTTCTCGTAGTCCCGCAACTCCGGGTCCGGTTCCGGCTCGCTCTTGACGCGCTGAACCTCGCCGTCCGGGTCGCGGACGCCGACCGCCTCTCGCAGTGCCTTGCTGAAAGGCGCACCTGTCGGCCACAGCAGGCCGGCCGCGACGATCGCGTCTTTGAGGTCGATCCACGCGTCGGACTTCGTCGCCCAGGACTTGCCGACCAGCGGGCGCAGCGCCTCCGCGAATGCTTCGGCGTCCGTGGCTCGTGCGATCGGCTTCGACACAACCAGGGCCGCCAGCGTCTCCTCCGTCACTTCGAAACGGAGTTTCAGCGGCCGTTCGACGGTGATCCGGTGATACCCGAAATCCTCGTTGCGGAAGACCTTGATCTTCCCGGCCCGGTCGGCCAGGTCATGTCCGTCGCCGCCCCTCTTCGCCGCGTCGAGGACTGCCAGCGCCTCCGTGTAGAGCCGCGTGATCTCGGAGATGTGCTCCTCGCCCAACTCCTTGCGCTTGTCGCCGAGGGACTTCCGCATCTTGCGCCAGTAGTCGCGCGCGTCCAGCAGGACGACCTTGCCGCGCCGGTCCCGACCCTTGCGGTTGCTGAGGACCCAGAAGTACGTGGAGATGCCGGTGTTGTAGAAGAGCTGGTCGGGCAGGGCGACGATGCCTTCCAGCCAGTCGTTCTCCAGGATCCACTGCCGGATCTTGGACTCACCCGATTCCGCCGCGCCCGTGAACAGCGGGGAGCCGTTGAAGACGATCGCGATTCGGCTGCCGCCCGCTCCCGACGCGTCCACAGGCTTCATCTTCGAGATCATGTGCTGGAGGAAGAGCAGCGAGCCGTCGTTGATACGCGGCAGGCCGGCCCCGAACCGCCCGCTCTCACCGAGGCGTTCGTGTTCGTCCTCGACCGCGTCCTTGACCTTCTTCCACTCCACGCCGAACGGCGGGTTGGCCAGCAGGTAGTCGAAGGTGGCGCCGGTGTGGCCGTCGTCGCTGAAGGAGTTGCCGAACTTGATGTTCTCCGGGTTCTGGCCCTTGATCATCATGTCCGACCGGCAGATGGCCCAGGACTCGGGGTTGAGTTCCTGGCCGTACACCTTGACCGTGGCATCCCGGTTGTGAGCAGTGATGTGCTCCTCGGCCGCGCTCAGCATTCCGCCTGTTCCGCAGGCCGGGTCCATGACGGTCCGGACGGTGCCCGGCAGGACCAGCGCGTCACTGTCCGGTGCCACGAGCAGGTTGACCATCAGCCGGATGACTTCCCGGGGGGTGAAGTGTTCACCGGCCGTCTCGTTGGACTGCTCGGCGAAGCGCCGGATCAGCTCCTCGAAGGTGTAACCCATCTGGTGGTTGGTGACGATCTCGACGGGGTTGCCGTGCTCGTCGAGCACGACATTGCCGTCCGCGTCCCTCTTCACCGGCCGGAGGTCGAGGTCCGCGAACCGCCCGACCACCTGATACAGCAGGTCCGCCGCATCCAGCCGCTTGATCTGCTGGGCGAAGTCGTACCGCTCCAGGACCTCCCGCGCGTTGGGAGAGAAGGCGCCGTAGTACTGGATGAGGTACTTCGCCGCGTGCGAGGCGTCGCCCGCGATGGCCTTCAGCGTGTAGGTGCTGGTGTTGTAGAAGCTGTGACCGGCCGCCTTGCGCAGGAATCGGTCGGGGTTGATGTCCTGGTTCTCGTAGCGGGCGGCGACCTCCAGGACCTTGTCCTTGGTGGGTGCGAGGACACACTCCAGGCGCCGCAGCACGGTGAACGGCAGGATCACCTTGCCGTAGTCGGACTGCTTGTAGTCGCCGCGCAGGAGGTCGGCGACCGACCATGCGTGGTTCGCCAGTTCCGTGTGCTTACTGCTGTTCAACGCTGTCCTTCCGGAGTTTCGCCGTCCCCGAGGGACGGAGACGTCAAGTCTGGCTGTTCGCGGTGCCGAGCCGCACGTTTCACGCCGATCCGGGACCGCGCGGCAACAGCGCGCCGCCGACGAGTCCGGTGTGGAGGAGACGTGTGACATCCTCGGCGGCTTGGTCGGCCCGGCGGGCGGCGGTCCGCAGGTCATGCAAGCGGCGGAACGTGGCGCCGTACCGCTGCTGTTCGGCGAGGGGGAGCAAGGGAACGCGTAGCCGTCGAGGATCCACCCGCACGATGGATGTACCGGTGGCCGCGGCGTTGACGTTCTGCTCGGCTGAGAGGAACCCGGCCAGGAACCAGGGGTCGAGCCGACGTTGGTCCGGGCGGAAGAGCAGCAGGTGGCGTCCCAGGAAGAAGCCTGTCTCGCTCGGCTCGACGACCCGGGCCACGGTGCTGTGCCCCGTACGAAGCATCTCCGTGAGCAGCACGTCACTTGTCTGGATCAGGGGGAGCGCCGTGCCGGCGGGAGAGTCTGCTTCCGTCCCGGAGGCGGGTCGGTCCTTTACGACATCGCGAACCGTGAGTGTCGGTCGTCCGGCGCGTTCGGGTTCGGGCTTCGGCAGTGGTTCGCCGCTCCGCGTCCGGCGGCTTCCCGGCGGCGTGCGAAGCAGAGTGAGAGCGCCGCCGCGCAGAAGGTCGGCGACCGTTGCCGTACGCCACTCACGGGGGAGGCCGTCGGCCGGTGCCCACTCGCTGTCGGTGCTCAGGTCGCTCAGATCCTTTGCGGCTTGGTGGAGTTGGCCGCCCAGCTCCGATGCCTGCCGGGCCAGCAGCGCGGGGCGCAGGGTCTGCCGGGAGGTCGTGCGGACATGGCGGGCCGGGGTCAGGTCCACGGCCTCGTTGAGGAGGTCCGTGATCGGTACGGCTTCGGCGATGCCCGGAATTCCGGTGAAGCCGTCCTTGTCGGCGAGGAAAGTCCGCCATGCCGACAGAACGGTGTTGTCGACGGCAGCCCAGTCGAGTTTCCGGTTCTCCGAGGCGGCGGCATCGACGAGCAGCACCGACCCCGGAGGCTCAGCACCGGGATCGGGCCGTTCGAGTACCCACAGGTGCAGGCCGATATGGAGTGGGGTGGCCGCGCCCTGGGGGAGCGAGACGATCGCGCGGAGGGCTCCGTCACGTACGAGTTGCGCCCGGATGCGCCGGCCGGCGGTGCGTTCCGCGACTGCCGGCGGCATGAGGAGCACGGCACGGCCGCCGGGCACGAGATGGGCCAGGGAGTGCTGTACCCAGGCGAGTTCGGGCTCGCCCTTGGGCGGGACGCCGTAGGCCCAGCGCTGGTCGTACGCGAGATCCTCGTGCCCCCACTCACGGACTCCGTACGGGGGATTGCACAGTACGGCGTCGGCGGCGAGGTCCTCGAAGGTGTCGGAGCGCAGACTGTCCCCCGCACGTACGGACACAGTGGCTTCGGGGGCTCTCAGCAGGAGCCGAACGGCGGCCTGGGCGGCCTGCGCGGGCAGGATGTCCTGGCCGTGCAGTGCCGTCGCGCCCTCGGATGCCGCGGCGGCGAGCAGAGATCCGATACCGCACGCCGGGTCGAGGACGCTCTTGGGGAACGCACCCGCGCTGTCGGTCAGGAGGCGGGCCATGAGGTCGGCCAGGGGGCGCGGTGTGAGGTAGGTGCCGGTGGCGCCCGTGTCCTCCAGCAGGCGTTCGGCCAGGACGTCCGCCGCGGCCTCGGCGCCGTCCGTGACGAAATACCGCAGGAGGCTTCTCACCGGCCCGGCCGCCTCGGGGCCGTACGCGGCGCCCTTGGGGCCCGGGATGGACCGGGCTCCGTCGTCCGTTGCCGACCTGACCCAACGCAGCAGGGGTTCGTCACGCAGTTCGGGCAGGGCCTCGCTCTCGCTCCGGTCCAGCCGGGCGGCCGCGAGCACCACGGGAAGCAGGTCCAGCGCCAGTTCGCCGCCGCCGGGATGGGTCCGCAGCGTCGTGCGAAGGCGGTCTGCCGGGGTGTCCTCAGGGAGTTGGCCACGGGCGGAAAGCCAGGCGCGAACGGCGTCGAGATCGTAGGTGGGGCTGCTGTCCGTGCCTCCCGCCGGGGTGGGGAAGTCCGGGTGCCTACGACGCCAGTTGCTCACCGTGGCACGGGTGACCCCGGCCAGCCGGGAAATGTCGGCGGCGGTCACGAGGGCGCCGGCCTGCTGGTTCATGGGCTCCTGCCGGGTGACGTCGGGACGGTGGGCTGGATGGGTTCACTCTATACCAGCACCCAACCGTCGTGAACCATTTGACAGTGCTTTCAGTCGACGCTCTACTGGTTCTGCTTTCACCTGCATTCCCGGCTTCCCCGGGGGTCCCGGGCATCGCATGCCCGGAAGACGTCGATACGAATGGAGCGGCTCCATGGCCACCACTACCTCCGGTACGTCCAAGCGCACCCTGTACCGGCTCACGGGTATCGCTCCCTCGGTCGACGCCATGTTCGACGTTCTCGATGCGGCCCAGCTCGAAGCCGTAGACGCGGAGCTGCACTTCCCGCAGGAGCGGCTGGGCGTTCCGGCGCTGCTGGTCACCGGCAGCTTCGAGCAGCCGGTCGCGAGCTGGTGCGGCGAGATCAGTCGTACGACCGGGTGCGAGGTGTCGCGGCCCGTGAACCGGTCGGCGGGGCTCCTGATGCTCGCGGTCGACGAGGAGGTGTATGCCGTCGGTTACGACCAGGGCTTCCGGCTGGTGCCCGACCGTGTCAAGGACCGGCGGTTCGGGCTGGGTTTCGTGATCCGCCGGGTGGACCCCGGCCAGATCCGGGACATGGTCTCCCATACGCCGGGCAACGGCCGGACCGACATCACGCTCGTGCCTGGCGGTGCTCCGGTCTGGAGCCTGGGTGTCCAGGAGCACGCGCAGATCGTGCGGCGGCTGGGAGGGCGGCTGGACGGCCTCCAGATGACCATCGCTCAGAACGACCGTACGAAGATCTCCAGCGTCGAGGGCGGTACCGGGCTGCGGATGCGCCTCGGAATCGACGCCATGGACCTGGTCACGGACATCCGCGCCATCGCCCGTGTTCTGCGGGAGGAGGCACCCACGCCGGAGTTGGAGTTCGTCGAGCACATCGTTCCGGTCAAGGACGACGACCTCGTCGCGCGGCTGGAGAAGCAGCTCGACGACATGCTCGGCGAGCGGGCGGACGGCCGTATCGCGGTTGCCGTCCCGTCCGACCACTGGGACGACTACGGCGCCGCCCAGGCGTTCGCGACCAGGGTCAAGCGCTCGGAGGCCCACCTCACCGACGACTTCAGCCTTGAGTACGTCCTCAACCGGGCACGCGTGCAGCGGGCGGGAACGCGCTTCGCCGCGTTGCGGGACGGCACCGTAACCCTTTACACGCACACCCGGGCCGAGAAGGGCGACGTCCTCTGGACGTCGGGCGTGCTGCGGTGGATCGAGGCGGAGGTGGCGCTCGGCGCCGGCCGGTTCTTTCTGCTGGACGGGCAGTGGTACGTAATCGGTGAGGCGTACCTGAAGACGATCCGTGAGCAGGTGAAGCAGCTCATCACCGAGGCGCCTGCGGTGAACCTTCCGGCCTGGGTGCTCGGCGACAACGAGCGGAAGTACAACGAGTCGGTGCCCGATCTGCGGCCCGGGTACGTCTGCTTCGACCGGGACAACGTCCGGACGTCGCTGCACCGGGGCAACGGCGTGGAGATCTGCGACCTGCTGAGTCCGGACAACGTCCTGGTCATGGTGAAGCGTGCCAAGGGGTCCGACGCGCTGAGCCATCTGTTCGGCCAGGCCGTGGTCGCCGTGCAGACCCTGCTGCACTCGCCGCAGGCCGCAGACGCCTTTGCCCGGAAGGTTGCCGCGGCCCGGCCCGGCCGGGCCCTGCCGGAGGGTTTCCGGCCGTCGAAGGTCGTCTTCGCGATCCTGCTGAAGAACGGGACCGACCTCACCGCCGACACGCTGTTCCCCTTCTCTCAGGTCACTCTCGTGCAGACGGCCAAGATGCTCCAGGCGTGGGGAGTGGCCGTTGAGGTCGTCGGGATCCGGGCCGTGACGGCGACTCCGAACCGGGCGGGAATCCGCCACCTGGTCGCGTAACGGGGCCGTCCAACGCATCCATGGGTAACTAGGACCACCCGGACCGACGGGCTTCCGATCCGCCTCAGCCGTTGACGGGCAGGCACTCTACGTCACCACCGTAGAGTTCGCTGCAGCATGCGAAGGCGACCGGGCGGAGTCGGCCCAGGAGTCTTGCGTGGCCATCAAGGCAGCCACGCAAGCGCCCTCCCTCGACGTTTGCACAGGTCATAGGGGTGCAGAGATGCTCGCCTGCGTAGAGCCCGACTCGTCTGCCGCCCCGGTCCCCCGCGCCGCGCCGTCCGCGCCCGTGCGGGTGGTCCCGGCCCTTGAGGTGGAGCGGGAAGAGCACGATCCACTGCACCGGGCTGCCGATCGCCCACCCCTGCGGGCTGTCCAGGGTCAGGGAGCCGGCCGGGAAGATCACGGGAGCGCCCCGACGGACCGGGCGCGGGCGCCCGTGTGGACCCGGAGGGCGTCGGCGGCGATCAGCAGGACGAGGGCAGATGGCCGGGGGACTCGCTCGTCGCTTCGGCCATCATCCGTCGCCTCTCTCCCGGTCCGCCGGACGCCGCGTCGCAGGGCGGCCCGGTTCGCGGCCCCCGCCCGTGGTCAGAGTTCCTCCGCCCGCAGGGCCAGGTCCTGGAGGATGTCCGTCGAGGAGACCTCCGGGCCGCTCGCGTCGTGGACGCGGGCCAGGGTCACGAAGGCGAGCGTGAAGGCGCCGACGAGTTGTTCCACCGCGCCGCCGACCTCCCGGCCGAGCAGGGCGCTCAGGTCCTCCGGGGACACGTCGGCCGGGACCTCGACGCGGGGCATCGTCTCGTTGAGCAGTTCGGTCACGACGCCCATCTCGGCGTCCATGTCCTGTTCCTGGCTGGTGTTCTCCTCAAGCCGGCGCTGCCAGTCCGCGGCCTGCGTCAGGATGCCGATCACGCGCTTCAGGACCTCGCTCTGCTCCATGCGGTGAGCATAGGCGGGGGAGGGACGGGCGCGGGGGTAGCGGCACGGCTCACGCGCCGATGGGCGTTCCCGCGCCGGACACCCGTACACGGCGGTCGTCCGCCCGCAGCTCCACCGTCAGCACGCCCGGCCGGCCCAGTTCCGTGCCCTGGTGCAGGGTGAGGACCGATGGCACGGGGACCAGGCCGAGTTCGCGCGCGTACGCCCCGAAGGCCGCCGCCGCGGCGCCCGTCGCCGGGTCCTCCACCACGCCGCCCACCGGGAACGGGTCGCGTACGTGGAAGACGTCGGCCGACTCGCGCCACACGAGCTGGAGCGTGGTCAGGTCCAGGCGGTGCATCAGGGCTTCGAGGCGGGCGTAGTCGTAGCGCAGTTCCGCCAGCCGGGCGCGGGTGGCCGCGCCCACCACGAGATGGCGGGCGCCGGCATAGGCGATACGGGACGGCAGGGCCGGGTCGAGGTCGGCGGCCGGCCAGTCGAGCGCCGCCAGCGCCTCGGTGAGATCCGCGTCCGCCACCGGCTCGACGCGCGGTTCGACGCTGGTGAGGGTCGCGCGCGGCGGGCCGCCGTCCGCCGGTGCGGCGACCGAAACCGGGACCGTCCCGGCGCGGGTCTCGAACACCAGGTCGCCCGCGCCGATCCGCTCGGCCAGGGCGACCGCCGCGGCGACGGTGGCGTGCCCGCAGAACGGGACCTCGGCCTTCGGGCTGAAGTACCTGACGGCGAATGTCCGTCCCGGCGGGCCCGCGCCGTCCGGCGCCGCCGTGAGGAACACGGACTCGCTGTACCCCAGACCGGCGGCGATCGCGAGCATCGCGTCGTCGGTGAGGCCGGACGCGTCGAGCACGACACCGGCGGGGTTGCCGCCGTCCGGGTCGGCGGAGAAGGCGGTGTAACGCAGGACGTCGCCGGTCAGCGCGGTTTCACTCATGCGCGTAGCAACGACCCGGCGCGGGGACTCATTCCCCGCGCCGGGACAGCGCCCTCGGCTCCGGTCGTCGTGCGGTGTCGCTGTCGTGGGAGAGTGCCTTCGGCTCCGGTCGTCGTGCGGTGTCGCTGTCGTGGGAGAGTGCCTTCGGCTCCGGTCGTCGTGCGGTGTCGCTGTCGTGGGAGAGTGCCTTCGGCTCCGGTCGTCGTGCGGTGTCGCCGTCGTGGGAGAGTGCCTTCAGCCGCGCTCCACGAACGGCGTCGCCGTGGCGGGACAGTGCCTTCGGCCCCGGTCGTCGTACGGCGTCGCCGTCGCGGGACAGTGCCCTCAGCCGCGCCCCACGAACGGCATCGCCGTCGCCAGCACCGTCGCGAACTGCACGTTGGCCTCCAGCGGCAGCTCCGCCATGTGCAGCACCGTCGTCGCGATGTCCGCCGCGTCCATCACCGGCTCCACGGCCAGTTCGCCGTTGGCCTGCCGCACTCCCCGGGTCATGCGCTGCGTCATGTCCGTCGCCGCGTTGCCGATGTCGATCTGGCCGCAGGCGATGCGGTACGGACGCCCGTCCAGGGACAGCGACTTGGTCAGGCCCGTGAGGGCGTGCTTCGTCGCGGTGTACGCCACCGAGTCCGGGCGCGGCGCGTGCGCCGAGACGGAGCCGTTGTTGATGATCCGGCCGCCGCCCGGGTCCTGCTCCTTCATGAGCCGGAACGCCGCCTGCGCGCAGAGGAAGGACCCCGTCAGGTTGGTGTCGACGACCTTCCGCCAGGCCGCGTAGGGCAGCTCCTCCAGGGGTACGCCGCCGGGGCCGAAGGTGCCCGCGTTGTTGAAGAGGAAGTCGACGCGTCCGTACCGCTCCCGTACGGTCGCGAACAGCGCGTCCACGTCCTCCGGCCGTGCCACGTCGGTCGGCACGCACACCGTCCCGGCGCCCGGCGCGGACTCCGCCACCAGCGCCGCCGTCTCCGCCAGGCGTTCCGCCTTCCGTCCGGCGAGCACCACCGACCAGCCCGCCCCGGCCAGGGCCACCGAGACACCCCGCCCGATGCCCGAACCGGCGCCCGTCACCACTGCGATCTTCCCCACGGCATCCATGGGCCCGCAGCGTACGGGAGGGGAGGCGGCGGGGGTACGGGGCAGGGCCCGGCGGGCCGCACCGGGCCGGTGGCGGGACGGCGGGACCGGCGGGCGCACGGGGAACTCATCGTGCGGACATCCCGATGTCGTGCACCCGACAACGGCCGGACGTCGCGTCCGACTGCACTGTCCTGCGACAACAGCCGTCAGGGGAGGGGCACTTCACATGACACCCGTACGCCACGGCAGGCCCGCCGGACCGACCACCGCCGCACACTCGCCCGAGCTGAGGGCCGCGGCCGCCCGGCTCGGCCGCCGCCGGTTCCTCACCGTCACGGGCGCCGCCGCCGCGCTCGCCTTCGCCGTCGGCCTGCCCACGGCGGGCGCCGCGAGCGCCGCCGAACTGGACGCCTCGAAGATCCCCAGCGACCCCTTCACGCTCGGCGTCGCCTCCGGCGACCCGGCGCCCGCCTCCGTGCTGCTCTGGACCCGCCTCGCGCCGAGCCCGTACGAGAGCGACAGCGGTCTGCCGCGCACCAGGGTCTCCGTACGCTGGGAGGTCGCCCACGACGAACGGTTCACCCGCGTCGTCAGACGCGGAACCACCACCGCCCACCCCGAGTTCGACCACAGCGTCCACGTCGAGGTCACCGGCCTGGACGCGGACCGCTTCTACTACTACCGCTTCCGCGCGGGCACCTGGATCAGCCCGGTCGGCCGTACCCGCACCGCCCCCGCGCGCTCCGCGAACATCACGGAGCTGAAGCTCGCCGCCGTCTCCTGCCAGGCGTACCACGACGGCTACTTCACCGCCTACCGGCACCTGGCCGCCGAGGACCTCGATGTCGTCCTGCATCTCGGCGACTATCTGTACGAGTACGCCGTCACCGCCGTCGGCGGCGCCCGCAACTACACCGGCCGGCGGCTGCCCGCGCACTACAACCGCGAGACGCTGACGCTGGAGGACTACCGGCTGCGGTACGGGCTGTACAAGTCGGACCCGGACCTGATGGCCGCGCACGCCGCGCACCCCTTCGTGGTGACCTGGGACGACCACGAGACGGAGAACAACTACGCGGACGGGACGCCCGAGAACGACGTGCCGCCGGAGGAGTTCCTGCTGCGCCGGGCCGCCGCCTACCGCGCGTACTGGGAGAACCAGCCGCTGCGCACCCCGCAGCGGCCCGAAGGAGCCGACATGCGGCTCTACCGGCGCCTGCACTTCGGCCGCCTCGCCCAGTTCGACATCCTCGACACCCGCCAGTACCGCTCCGACCAGGCGTACGGAGACGGCTGGCAGGTCCCCGGACCCGAGTCCGAGGACCCGGCGCGCACGATGACCGGCGCGGCGCAGGAACGCTGGCTGCTCGACGGCTGGAAGGAGTCCCGCGCCACCTGGAACCTGCTGCCGCAGCAGGTCACGTTCGCGCAGCGGCGCGATGTGCCCCGCCCCGACTTCAAGCTGTCGATGGACAGTTGGGACGGCTACCCGGCCTCCCGGCAGCGCCTCCTGGACGGCGCGAACGCCGCCGGTGTGGACAATCTGATGGTGCTCACCGGCGACGTGCACGTCGGCTACGGCTTCGACCTCAAGGCCGACTTCGACGATCCCGACTCCCGCACCGTCGGCACCGAGATCGTCGCGACCTCCGTCGCCAGCGGCAAGGACGGCGCCGACCGGCCCGCCAACTACGACAACCTCACCACCGCCAACCCGCACATGAAGTTCTACAACGGGCGGCGCGGCTATGTGACCGTCACGCTCGGCAAGCGGCAGGCGCGCGCCGACTTCAGGACGGTCTCCGCCGTCACGACGCCCGGCGCGCCGGTGTCGACGGCCGGGTCCTTCGTGACGGAGACGGCCGACCCGGGTCTGAAGCCCGTCTGACCAACCGCTCTCTGACGGTGTGTCAGGAAGTCGCGTCCACCGGGTAGCGGACGCCGACGCGGTCACGGACCGCGTCGAGCGTCCGCATCACCGCGAGACTGCCGTCCAGCGGTACCAGCGGCGACTGTGTCTCGCCGGCCCGGAGACAGCGCATCACCTCCGCCGCCTCGTGCTGCATACCGGTCAACGGGCTGTCCTCCTTGATCCGTTCGGGGGCCCGGCCCTCGCGGTGCAGCACCATCCAGTCCGGGGCGAAGAAGCCGCTGGGCAGCTCGATCCGGCCCGCCGTGCCGGTCACCGTCGCCGTCGACGCGGTTCCGGCGGTCACCGAGCAGCTCAGCAACGCCGTCGCGCCGGAGTCCCAGCCCAGCAGCATCCCCGTGTTGAGGTCCACGCCCTCCGGCGAGAGCAGCGCGTCGGCCTGGACGCGGTCGGGCTCGCCGAGGATCAGCTGCGCCAGCGACACCGGGTACACCCCGAGGTCCAGCAGCGCGCCGCCGCCGAGCGCCGGGTCGCGCAGCCGGTGGTCCGGGCCGAACGGGCCCTGAACGCCGAAGTCGGCCTGAACCATGCGTACGTCACCGATCGCACCGTCCGCGATCAGCTCCGTCATCCGCCGGATGACCGGATTGCAGTACATCCACATGGCCTCCATCAGGAACAGGCCCCGCTCGCCCGCCAGCGCCACCAACTCCCGCGCCTCACGCGCGTTGAGCGTGAACGCCTTCTCGCAGAGCACCGCCTTTCCCGCCTCCAGCGCGAGCCCCGCCGCCGCGCGGTGCGCCGCGTGCGGTGTCGCGACGTACACCACGTCCACCTCGGGGTCCGCCACGAGCCCGGCCCATTCGCCGTACGCCCGGGGGATCTCGAACCGGTCGGCGAACGCCTTCGCCGACGCCTCGCTCCGCGACGCCACGGCGACCACCTCGGCGCCCTCAAGTCGCCGCACGTCCGCCGTGAACGTCGCCGCGATCCCGCCCGTGGCCAGCACGCCCCACCGCGTCACCGCGGTCGCGGAGCCCTGTTCCGCCGTCATAAATGCCCCTTACAACAAAAAAGGTCACGACCACTCGGCCGAAGCTGAGAGCATAGGGAAGGTTTCAACGACCTGGAGATGCGAATGCCGGACGGCGGCCAGACCACACAAGCACGTAAAGGACATATAGCCACCCCGGCCCCGGTAGCCACCCCGGCTCCGGGCACCGGCGTCGGTCTTCCCGCCGCGCGCACCGCCGGCCTCGTCGTCACGCTCGTCCTCGGCGGACTCACCGCCCTGCCGCCGCTCTCCATGGACATGTACCTCCCGGCGCTGCCCGCCGTCACCCGGGCCCTCGGCTCGTCGGCCGCCACTGCCCAGCTCACCCTCACCGCCTGTCTGACCGGCATGGCCCTCGGCCAGCTCGTCGTCGGCCCGATGAGCGACCGGTGGGGGCGCCGCAGGCCGCTGCTGCTCGGCATGGTCGTGTACGTCCTGGCCACCGCGATCTGCGCCTTCGCCCCCACCGTCGAACTGCTCATCGCCTTCCGCCTCCTCCAGGGACTGGCGGGCGCCGCGGGCATCGTGATCGCCCGCGCCGTGGTGCGTGACCTCTACGACGGGGTCGAGATGGCCCGCTTCTTCTCCACCCTGATGCTGATCTCCGGTGTCGCGCCGATCATCGCCCCGGTCATCGGCGGCCAGGTGCTCCACGTCACCGACTGGCGGGGGATATTCGTGGTGCTGACGGTGGTCGGTGTCGCGCTCACCCTGGTCGTCGTGAAGTGGCTGCACGAAACGCTGCCGAGTGAGAAACGGCACAGCGGCGGTGTCCGTGAAGCGCTCGGCACGATGCGCGGACTGCTCGCCGACCGGGTCTTCACCGGCTACACGCTGGCGGGCGGACTCGCGTTCGCGGCCCTCTTCGCGTACATCGCCGCCTCGCCCTTCGTGGTTCAGGAGATCTACGGCGCTTCGCCGCAGACCTACAGCCTGCTCTTCGGCGTCAACTCGATCGGACTCATCACCGTCGGCCAGATCAACGGCCGGCTGCTGGTCGGCCGGGTCAGCATGGACAAGGTGCTGGCCGTCGGCCTGACCGTCATCACGCTCGCCGGGGTCGCGCTGCTGCTGATGACGAGCGGGGTCTTCGGCGAGCCCGGCCTGTTCCCGGTCGCCGCCGGGCTGTTCGTCCTGATGTCGGCGATGGGGCTCGCGATGCCCAACACCAACGCGCTGGCGCTCATGCGGACCCCGCACGCCGCCGGGTCGGCGTCGGCCCTCATCGGCACGGCGTCGTTCCTGATCGGCGCCGTCGCTTCGCCGCTCGTCGGCATCGCGGGTGAGGGCACGGCGGTGCCGATGGCGGTCGTGCAGGTGGTGTGCGGGGCCGGTTCGCTGCTCTGCTTCCTGGCGCTGTGCCGCCCGTGGCGGACACGGCACCGGGCGGCGCCGGAGGCGAAGGGCGCCTGACCGGCGGCGTCCCGGCTCCGGGTTGCCGCGGCCGGTGCGCGCCACGCCGACCGAGTCCGTGCTCCGCGCCGCCCCTCAGTTCCCGGTACGCCGCCCGGGATCCGCACCCAACCCCCGGCTTCCCGTGGTCAGTTCTGGGTGCGCCGGGTGTACGCGATCAGGTGCGGGCGGTCCTTGCCGTCCGTCCAGCGGAACAGTCCCACCCCGTTGGTGTCCCCGCTCGGCAGCCGCACGTTCAGCGCCAGCGGATCGGGCTCCCCGGTGGCGAGATCCACCTGTACGGGATTGCCGCCGCCGGCCAGCGCGTCCGTCGCGTTGCGGGCGCTCGTCGCCCCGTACGCCACACCCGTGTCCGCCACCGACGTCAGCGTCAGCGGCCTGGTGCCGTCCGGCTCCTCGAAGCAGTACCCGGTCTTCTCGTCCAGGTCGAAGGCGAGCCGGCCCGCGACGAGATAGCGGCCGTCGGGCGACGGCAGGAGCTGCGGCTCGGCCGACGAACTGATGGCGGGCTTGCGGCAGCGCACCTGCGCGACCGCCTTGCCGGTGTCCAGGGCGTGCACCACCCACAGATCGTGCGTGGCGGCGTCCTTCTGGCCCTTCTTCTTCTGCCACTTGGCCAGCACATGGCCCGCCGTCAGGGACGCCGGAACCCCGGACGTGGGCTCGGTGCCCTTCGGCGCGACCTTCCGGCTGAACCAGCCGCCCCGCACCCAGAACTCCTTCGCGCCGCTCACCAGCAGACCGTTCGGGGTCACCCCGCGCACCTCGGTCAGCTTCTTGCAGTTCGGGCAGCCCTTCGGATAGCCGAGCGAGCCGGGCGCCGTCCGGGACACCTCGCCCGTCGCCGGGTCGACCACGGCGCTCACGGCCTTGCCGTCGCTGATCAGGATGCCGGGGCCGGTACCGCTGATGTTCGGCGCGTCCGTCCAGGGCACCTCGACCCGCCGCTGCTCACCGGTGGCCGCGTCGTAGATGTCGAGGGAGACGAGGGTGTCGGCCGACGCCACCGCGAACTCGCCGAGCCGCCCGTACGACCAGGTCACGAAGTACTGCTTGTCGTCCTTGGTCACCGAGAGCAGCCGGGGGTAGCGGTCGACCGGCGCCAGGGGACGCCACGCCTGGCCCCACCAACCGGCCTTCCCCGTCGCGGAGTTGAGCGTACGGAGCTGGTACCGGCTCTGGTCGGTCCGGGCCAGATAGGCGACGAGACCGGTGGCGGAGGCGACCGCGTACTGCGGCGACACGTCCTCGATCTCCCAGCCGTGCCCGGTGTCGTAACCGGCCGGCACGTTCAGCTGAGTCTCGGGGCCCGTGCTGACGACCGGCTTCCGGGGCTTCGCGTCGACCTTCTTCGCACCGCCGCAGCTTGCCAGGATGAGAAGCATGGCCAGGATCAGGATCCCGGCCACGAGTGAGAGGCGGACGATCTTCTGCCGCTTGGTCATCAAGGACATCGGAGTCAGACCGCGAGTCCGGTAAAACGACAACTTGGTCCCCCCACGTGCACGGTGTGGCGATGGAGCGGCAGAGGCCGTCAGCGTAGCAACTGGGTCGGTCTCCGCCGCAGTTCGGGCGGTGCCCGTGCGATGCCCGATCCGTGCCCGTTTTCCCGGCCGAACGGCAGGCCGGCGGAAGTTCGGACGTGCGGATTCCGGCGATCGCCACGGCGCCTACACTTTCGGCGGTGAACGCCTCCCTCCCCACCGCCGAAGCCCTGCGCGCCGCACTCGCCGGGCTTCTCGACGGACTGCCGCCGAGCCAGGCCGCCCGGTCCGTCGAGCGGCTGATCACCAACTACCGGGGAGTCACCCCGACCGGTGCGCCGCTGTTGCGCGACCGCTCCGACGTCGCCGCGTACGCCGCGTACCGGATGCCCGCCACCTTCGAGGCCGTACGGTCCGCGCTCGACGCGCTGGCGGAGGCGGCGCCCGGGTGGGCGCCGGGCAGCCACGTGGACGTGGGTGGCGGCACCGGGGCGGCGGTCTGGGCGGCCGAGGCGGTCTGGGCGGACGGTGACGCGAGCGGGGACGGCGGCGGGGACGGGGGCCCGGCGGGCCGTACGACGACGGTGCTGGACTGGGCCGAACCCGCGCTCGCCCTCGGCCGCGAACTGGCCGCCGGGTCGGGCGCACCCGCGCTGCGGACCGCCGCGTGGACCCGCACCAGGATCGCCGAGGGCCTGACGCTCCCGGCGTGCGATCTCGTCACCGTCTCGTACGTGCTCAACGAACTCACCGACGCCGACCGCGCCGCCCTCGTCACCGAGGCGGCCCGCGCCGGGCAGGCCGTCGTGATCGTGGAGCCGGGCACCCCCGACGGCTACCGGCGGGTCATCGAGGCCCGTTCCCTGCTGATCGGCGCGGGACTGCGGGTGGCCGCGCCGTGCCCGCACAGCGGCGCCTGCCCCATCGGGTCCGGCACCGACTGGTGCCACTTCGCGGCCCGGGTCAGCCGGTCGTCGCTGCACCGGCAGGTGAAGGGGGGCTCGCTGGCGTACGAGGACGAGAAGTTCAGCTACGTGGCGGCGACACGCTTCGACGCGCGGCCGGTACAGGCCCGGGTGACCCGCAAGCCGCAGACCCGCAAGGGCCAGATGCTGCTCGAACTGTGCACGGAGACGGACGGGCTGCGGCGGGAGACGGTGAGCAAGCGGCACGGGCCGCTGTACCGGGCCGCGCGGGACGTGTCGTGGGGCGACGCGTGGCCGCCCCACGACACGTCCGGCGGCACGGCGGGCGACGCGTCCGGCGACACATACGGCCACGCGTCCGGTGACGACGGGTTGTAGTTTCGCGGGTTCGTCGTCCGCGCGGCCCCGCTGTGCGCGGCCATGGTCCGGCGGTCCGGGATCAGGCCGCGCGCAGGACCTCCCGCCGTACGTCCAGGTCGCTGTCCTGCCGCAGTTCCTGTGTGCAGCACTTCACACTGCCGCCGCCCTTGAGCAGCTCGCCCAGGTCCACGGCGATCGGCTCGTACCCCCGGTCCCTGAGCGGCGCGAACAGCCCGGCCGCCGCCTGGGGCAGCAGCACATGGCGGCCGTCGCTCACCGCGTTGAGCCCGAGGGCCGCCGCGTCCGCCTCCCGGGCGATCAGCGCGTCCGGGAACAGCCGGGCGAGGACGGCCCGGCTGCCCGGTGAGAACGCGCCGGGGTAGTACATGACCTCGTCGGCCGCGTCGTCCAGGACACAGAGCGCGGTGTCCAGGTGGTAGTAGCGGGGATCGACCAGATCCAGCCCGATCACCGGGCGGCCGAAGAACTCCTGCGCCTCGTCGTGCGAGAGCGGGCTGGAGCGGAAGCCGCGTCCCGCCAGGATGTACGAGCCGGTGACCGCGAAGTCGCCCTCGCCCTCGTTGATGTGTGCCGGCTCATGGATCTCGGTGAAGCCGCGCGCGCGGAACCAGTCCAGATGCGCCTCGGCCTCCGGCGTGCGCTCGGGGTGCGCGAACCGCGCGCCGAGCACCCGGCCGTCGATGACGGTGGCGCCGTTGGCCGCGTACACCATGTCGGGCAGGTCGGGGTGGGGCTCCAGCAGGGAGACGGTGTGGCCGAGAGCCCGGTAGCGGTCGCGGAGCACCTCCCACTGGGCGAGCGCCAGCGGCAGATCCACGGGTTTCGTCGGATCCATCCACGGGTTGATGGAGTACGTCACTCTGAAATGCGCGGGTGGGCACATCAGGTAGCGGCGGGGCGAGGCGTCACGAGGCAACGAGGGCTCCTCACGAACGGTGGAGCGCACGGGGTATGTGCGTTGATGCCCATGGTGCGTCGTCGGGGGCCGTTCGCCTAGTGATCCGTTCGGGTGGTTTGGGGCGCGGTGGACGACCGGCCGTACGGGGCGACCGGGGCGCGGGAGAGCGATGGACGAGACGGCGCGTCTCGCCTCGCTGGTAGGCTGCCGGAATGGCTGAGAACAAGGCACCGGACGTCACACGCCGCAGTGAGAAGTCACGCCGCGCCATCTACGCCGCCGCCCTGTCCCTGGTCGCGGAGACCGGTTACACGAAGACCACGATCGAGGCGATCGCGGCCCGCGCGGGTGTCGGCAAGCAGACGATCTACCGCTGGTGGCCCTCGAAGGCCGCCGTGCTCCTCGAAGCCTTCCTCGACCTGAGCGAGCAGGCCGCCGAGGCGGTGGGCGGTGACGACGCGTACGAGATCCCCGACACCGGTGACCTCGCGGCCGACCTCAAACTGGTGCTCCGCGCCACGGTCGACGAGCTGAACGACCCGACGTTCGAGGCGCCGACCCGCGCGCTCGCCGCCGAGGGCATCGTGGACGCGGCGATCGGCGCCGAGTACACGGAACGGCTGCTGGAGCCGCAGATCGCGCTCTACGTAAGGAGGCTGCGGGCCGCACAGGAGGCCGGCGCCGTACGGGACGACATCGACCCGCGCACCGCGACGGAGCTGCTGATCGGTCCGCTGCTGCACCGCTGGCTGCTGCGGACGCTGCCGCTCACCCACGCGTACGCGGACACGCTGGTCGACCACGCGCTGCTCGGCCTCGCGCCCAGGGCGTAGCACCGGCCCGCGCCCGCGCCCGCCGCCCGCGCCTGTTGCCCGCGTCGGCTGAGGCCCGGCGCGCACCCCGGCGGCACCCGGTGCCTTACCAGAAAACGGAACCGGGACAGAGTGATTCGCGACAACCGTCACTGTGGCGAACACCACCGGCGCCCATCGCCCGCATCGGCGGCTCATTTCCTGGTAAAGCCAGTGATGGCACCCGGTGAGCGGCGTCCGCCGCCCCACCCCGGTGGCGAAGCTCGGCCCCCCGGGGCGCAGGATGGTGCGAACATGGAAGTGTCCGAGAGGGCCGACGCATGAGGTGAGGGGATAGATGGGCGACGATTTCGGCCGCTACCGCGGCACTGAGGGCAAGGTTTCCCAGTGGCTGCGCCGGTTCGCCGGAAAGTCCGGTGACGGCCCCGAGCCCGCCCCGGACGCCGACGCCCGACTGGCCCTGCTCCTCGCCGTGGCCGCCGCCGGTATGCCCGTCTCACCCGCCGCGCACCCCGTCGGCTACCGATGTTCGTGCGAACGCATCGGCTGTCCCACCCCCGGCAGGCACCCGGTCTCCTTCGCCTGGCAGACGCAGTCCACGACCGACGAGGCGCAGATCGAACGGTGGGCCGCCAACCAGCCGGACGCCAACTTCATCACGGCCACCGGCATGATCCACGACGTCCTCGACGTCCCGCTGGAGGCGGGCGCCCGAGCGCTGGAGCGGCTGCTCGCGGCGGGTGTCGACGTCGGCCCGGTGGCCGACTCCGGCGGCGACCGGATGCTCTTCTTCACCGCGACCCGGGGCACACCCGAGGACGAGGACGAGTGGTGGCCCTGTGAACTGGACTGCCACCCCGAGACGATGGACGAGCATCCCGGCTTCCGCTGGCACTGCCGGGGCAGTTACGTCCTCGTACCGCCCGCCCGGCTGCCCGGTGAACTGGCGCTGACCTGGCTGCGCGGCCCCGAGCTTCCGCTGCCCGACCCGCTGACGCTGCTGGAGTCGCTGACCGACGCGTGCGCGCGGTACGCGGGCGAGAACCACGAACTGGACCCGCACCCGGTGGCCTGGCCGCTGGGCCGCTGACCTCGGGCGGTGCGCCGACGGTGCGCCGCCCGGCGGTTCCCGGGCGGGGTCAGGAGCCTTCGGCCCCCACCACGCCTTGCAGTCTGCTCACCACGTTCACCTGGTCCGTGCCGGCGCCGTCCGGCCGGACCAGCGCCGCCTGGCTCGACACCCACTCCTTGGTGAGGGTGTTGGTCACCCGGCCGGTCAGCAGCGGCTTGATGTCGGGGCCCACCTTGGGGGTGAAGCCCGCGGCGGCCGTCTGCCGTTCGAAGTACTTGATCGCGAAGAAGACGAGCGCGCCGCCGTCCTTCGTGGCGAGCGCGAGTGGCCCGAAGTCCCCGGAATCCAGGGGCTGATCGCTGTACTGGACGGTGAGGCCGGGCAGTTTCGCGTTCTTCGCGCGGAGCTCGCGCCACGCGTCGGTGTGCGGGCCCGGGGCGAAGCGGGCCGGTTCGCCGGTCTTCAGGTACGAGATGTACGCGTCGCCCACGTCCCCGGGGGCCACCGCCGGTGACTCGCTGTCCGCCGGGGCGGGTTCGACGAGGCCGTCCTGGTCCGTACGGAACTCGGGGATCTCGTCCGGTGTGAGGATCGCGAGGTAGGCGACCTCCCAGAGCTGGTCGGCGCCGTTGCGTACGAAGACCAGCACCCAGCGGTTGTCGTCGGGGCCGTTGTCACGGTCGCGGTTGCTGTCGGTGTCGGCGACGAACCAGCGAGGCCAGCCGGCCTTCTTGGGGATGAGATAGCGCGCGTCGGTCAACTCCAGCGGCTGGTGCCGGGTGTTGCCGTTCGGGTCGGTGACGCTCCTGGCCTTGAGCCCGGCCTGGTTGATCGCGCCCAGCGCGCCGGTGACACGCCCGGCGTCCAGCGCGGGGTCGAACGCCTTGTCGGCCTCGTTGTACGCCTCGATGAAGTCGGTGAGCGCCTGGGCGGCCTCGGACTTCTTCGCGCCCGGCAGGACCGCCAGTTCACCGTGGACCGTCACACACCCACTCGCGAGCAGCGACGTCGCGGTCGCCATCGCCAGCCCCGCCGCTGCCCCAATCGGCCTTCTCATCGGTCGCCTTCTGCTCCGTGACCCCCACTGACCGTTCGAACCCTACCGGTCCGGACGGGCACCACGAGCGGGGTCCCGGTTCGCGGGTGCGGGAAGACTTCCACCGCCTGCCGGTAGACACGGCTGAGGAGTTGGCCGTCGAACACGCCGGCCGGCGGGCCGTCCGCCACGACGTGGCCCTCGTGCAGGACGGCGGCCCGGTCGGCGTACGCGGCGGCCAGCCCGAGGTCGTGCAGGACGACCACGACGGCGTCACCGGCCGCCGCCCTTTCCCGGCAGACGCGCAGCACCAGCTCCTGGTGCCGCAGGTCGAGCGCGGCGGTCGGCTCGTCGAGGAGGAGCAGCGGGGCGCGCTGGGCGAGGACCCGGGCGAGCGCGACGCGGGCGCGTTCGCCGCCGGACAGCGCGGAGAACGGGCGCTCGGCGAACGCGGTGACCTCGGTCGCGGCCATCGCCCCGGCCACGGCCGCCTCGTCGTCGTCCTCCGCCGCCGTGCCCGCCCAGGGGGCGCGGCCCATCCGGACGACCTCCGCGACCGGGAACGGGAAGGAGAGGGTGGCCGCCTGCGGCAACACGGCCCGGCGCAGGGCGAGTTCGGGCGCGGACCAGTGGTGGGCGGGCCGGCCGCCGATCCGGACCGTGCCGCCGGGGGCGCCCCCGGGACTGTCGGCGGTGCTGTCGGCGGTGCTGTCGACGGGGCTCAGATCGGCGGCGAGGGCGGCGAGCAGGGTGGACTTGCCCGCGCCGTTGGGCCCGACGAGCGCCAGGACCTCTCCCGCGCGTACGAGGAGGTCCACGCCGCCCGCTTCGCCGCCGAGGACGTCACGCCCGCCGAGCCTTACCCGCAGGTTCCGCGCCTCGGCGACGACCTCCCCGGGGGCGACGCGGGCGGGCAACTCCCGCGCCCGCGTGGCGAACCGGCCCCCCAGCGCACCCCGTGCCAGGACCTTCATCCGTGTGCCGGCTCTCATGCCCAACCCCCTTGCTTGCGACGTGTCCTGCGCAGCAGCCAGAAGAAGAACGGGCTGCCGAAGAGTGCCGTCAGGACGCCCAGCGGCAGTTCGGCCGGGGCGGCCACCGTGCGGGCCGCGAGGTCGCCCGCGACCAGGACCAGCGCCCCGCCGAGCGCGCTGCCCGGTACCAGGAAGCGGTGGCCGGGGCCGTTCGCCATCCGCAGCAGATGCGGGACCAGCAGGCCGACGAAGGTGATGATGCCCGCCACCGCGACCGCCGCCGCCGTCAGCAGCGCGACGACCAGGACCAGCACGACCCGGAGCCGTTCGACGTCCACACCCAGATGCCGGGCCGGCCGTTCGCCGAGTGCGAGCAGGTCCAACTTCCCTGCGTAGAACGGCGCGACGGCCAGTCCGAGCAGTGCGCACGGCAGGACGGCGAGCACCTTGGGCCAGGTCGCCTGTGCCAGTGAGCCGAGCTGCCAGAAGGTGATCTGGCTGATCTGGGCGTTGTCGGCGAAGAAGATGGAGAGCCCGATGAGGGCGCCCGCGAAGGCGTTCACCGCGATGCCGGTGAGGATGAGCGTGACCACCTCCGTACGGCCGCCGGAGCGGGACATCGCGTACACCAGCAGGACCGTGAGCAGCCCCGAGACGAACGCGCAGACCGTCACCGTCCAGTTGCCGAGGAAGGTCAGGCCGAGCGCGATCGACGCGACCGCGCCGACCGCCGCGCCCGCCGAGATGCCGATGACGCCGGGCTCGGCCAGCGGATTGCCGAACACGCCCTGCATCAGGGCCCCCGCGCAGCCCAGCGAGGCGCCGACGAGCAGCGCGAGGACGACGCGCGGCAGCCGGACGTTCCACAGGACGCTCTCGGCGACCCGGTCGAGCGCGGTCCCGCCGAGGCCGATCCGGTGCTGGACGGAGCCCAGGACGTCGCCGAGGGGGATCCCGTACGCGCCGAGCCCGGCGGAGAGCAGACAGAGCAGGAGCAGCGCGCCGAGCAGCCCGGCGGTCAACAGCCAGGTGCAGCCGCGCCGTTGGGACTTCTTCCGTACGGCGGCGGGCCCGGCCGGGGCGGGGTCCGGGGGTGCGGTCACGGTGGGTGCGGTGGTCATCTCAGGAGCCGTCCGGGTAGAGCTGTTCGATCAGGGACGCGAGTACCTGGTCGGTACGGGGCCCGTAGTTGAGCAGGACGCCGTCGTCGACGGAGACGAACCGGCGGTCGAGACCGGCGGGCGTCTCGGCGACCCCCGGGATCTCCACCAGTCCGTCGGGCCCGCCCACCGAGTCGAGCCCCTTGGTCATCAGCAGGAGCGCGTCGGGCGCCGCCTTCGCCAGTGCCTCGCTGGTGATCGCCGTGAAGTCCTTGTCGAGCCCCGACTCCTTGCCCGCGTCGACGGCACCGGCCGCCTCCAGCAGTGAACTCGCCCCGGAATCACGGCCGCCGAGCAGATAGACGGAGGCGGAGCCGCGGAGGTAGAGGAAGGCGACGCGTGGCCTGACACCGTCGGCGGGCGCCGGTATCCGCTTCCGCACGGCGGCGATCCGCTCCGCCGTGCGCGCGCTCAACTCCTCGCCCGCCGCGTCGGCTCCCAGCGCGTGCGCGACCGTTGTGATGCGTTCGCCGACGTCGTCCAGGCCCTTGGCCGGCGCCACGACGAGCAGCGGAATCCCGGCGTCCCGGATCTGCTGGACGGCCTCCGCCGGCCCCGTGGTGGTCTCGGCGAGCACGAGGGTCGGCCGGAGGGAGAGCACGCTCTCGGCGGAGACGTCGTGCGCCCGGGTCACCACGGGCAGTTTCTCGGCCTGTTCGAAGGTGGCCGTGATGTCGCGCGCCACGACGTGCTCGCCGAGGCCGAGGGTGAAGACGATCTCGCTGAGCGATCCGGTCAGCGGCACGAGCCGGTCGGCGGAGGTGACGGTGACCTTCGTGCCGTCGGCGGAGTCCACGGTGACCGGCAGCCGGGGCGCGGGGACGGTGGCCAGTGGCTCGACCCGGTCGGCGCGGGCCGCCGTCGCCGACCCCGAACTCTTCGTGGTCCCGCCGCTGTCGCCGTCACCGCTGCCGCCGCCGGCACCGCAGCCGGCGGTGACCAGGGCGAGCGCCAGCGCCGAGATGAGCGCGCCCGCCAGGCGTTGAGTGCGCACGGAGTGCACCGTCCCGTCGTTGTGTGTGGTCTTGATTGAGACACCTGAGACGGAAGGGTTCCGGCCAGGCTGGAGATAGCTTAGGTTAGCCTTACCTTGCTGACCAGGTCCGGGGTCTGTCTCTTCCGGGCTTTCTTCGGCGTGCCCGTGGCCGCCGGCTTCTCCGACATGGGAGTGATCTCTGATGCTGTCGTCCAGACCGGTGCGCGCTCTCGCCGTCGCGCTGCTCGCCGCACTTCTCGGGGCCCTGCTCCCGGCGGCCACGGCCCAGGCGGCGAACCGCGCCGTCCAGGGCGGCAGGCTCGACTGGGGGATCAAGTCCTCCTTCCAGAGCTATGTCACCGGGCCCATCGCGGGCGGCAGTTGGAGCCTGACCGGGGGAGCGGCCACCGTCGGCGGCAGCCAGTTCCGGTTCCACTCCGCCTCGGGGACGTACGACCCCGACAGCGGCGCGCTGCGCGCCGGATTCGGCGGCGGCGTACGGTTCACCGGCCACACCGAGCCCGACGGGTCGCACGAACTGGACCTCACCATCAGCCGCCCCACGGTCCGGATCTCCGGCGGCGGGGGCACCCTGTACGCCGACATGGCGAGCAAGGCCAAGGGCAGCGGCAAGATCACCACGCGCTACCAGGTCCCGCTCGCCGCGCTCTCCCTCGGCGGGATCGACATGCGGGGCGGTGGCAGCCCCGTCTCGCTCAGCAACGTCCCCGCCACGCTCACCACTCAGGGCGCCACCGCCTTCGCCGGGTACTACACGGCGGGCACCCCGCTCGACCCGGTCAGCCTCTCCGTCGACGTGGCCGCGGGCCAGGACTCCGTGAAGAAGCCCGGACAGAACCCGTCCGGCGCCGGGAAGGACTCCGGCAAGGACACGGACAAGGACTCCGGCGACGACTCCGGCAAGGACGGCAAGGCACGGGCCGGGGGCGCCTTCGAGGACGCGGCCGTCGACTGGGGCGTACGCCGCACGTACCGCGAGTACGTCACCGGCCCCATCGCCAAGGGCCGCTGGACGCTCGCCGACGGGGCGCAGGACGGCGGCGCGCTTTTCCGCTTCCCGAAGGGCGAGGGTACGTACGACGCGAAGAAGCAGACGCTCGACGCGGGCTTCGCGGGCAGCGTCCGCTTCACCGGCACCCGGCTCGACCTGACGCTGAGCAAGGTGAGCGTCCGGGTGAAGGGCGGCAGGGGCACCCTGGCCGCCGATGTCACCACCGGGGGCGGGGCGCCGCGCACGGCCGTACCCCTGGTCACCTTCATCGCGAAGGACTTCACGCCGAAGGACGGTCTCGCCGCGCTGACCGAGGCGCCCGCGACGCTCACCGAGGACGGCGCCGAGACCTTCGGCTCCCTCTACCGGGCGGGCACGGCGATGGACCGCGTCTCGCTCGCCGTGACCGTCGACACGTCGGCGAAGCTGCCCGCGCTGCCCGACCTGGGCAGCGACGCCGGGGCGTCCGCCGGGCCGTCGCCCGCCGCCGCGAGCGACCCGCCCGCCGGGAAGGCGGGGACGGACGACACCGACGCCGTCTCCGCGTCCTCGTCCGGGTCCTCCCACTCCCTCGTCCGGGCGGGCGTCGGCGCGGCCGTGCTGCTCGCCGCGGCGTTCGCGGTGTACGCCGGGGTGCGGCGCCGTACCCCGAGGGCGGAGGCCGTCGCCGTAGCCGGTGCGGGCACTGGGCCCGGCGCCGACCCCGACATCGGTCCTGCCCCCGGTCCTGACCCCGGCCCCGGCTCCGCTTCCGACCAGACCTGACGTTTCTTCCCCTCCCCAACCCCCCACTCCTTGTTGTGTTTTTCCATACCTGAGGAGACCCCCGAACATGCCAGCCACCCGCCGTCCCCTTGCCCTCGCGGCAGCTGCCGCCACCGTCGTGGCCCTCGGTGCCACCGCGTTCGCGGTCCCGGCCACCGCCGCCCCCGGAGCGCCCGCCGCGCCGCAGCTCGAACTGAAGGACGGCACCCTGGAGTGGGGCTTCAAGGAGTCCTTCCGCCGGTACCTCCTCTCGCCCGTCGCCGCCGGGAAGATCACGGCCGCCGACGGCGCCACCCAGGCCGCCGGGAACGGGGTGTTCACCTTCACCGACGGTGCCGGGACCTACGACACGGGCACGCACGCGACCGCCACCGGCTTCAAGGGGAGCGTGCACTTCGAGGGTCACCACGGGGTCCTGGACATCACGTTGAGCGACGTGAAGGTCAACACCGGCCGTACGGCGGGGGAGATCACCGCCGACGTCACCAGCGTGACCGAGGGCACGAGCGAGACACGCGACGACGTCTCCATCGCGGACCTCGACCTGACGGCGGTCGCGCCGGGCCGGGGCGAGAACGGCGCGATGGTCTTCAAGGACATCCCCGCCACCCTGACGGCCGCCGGCTCGGAGTCGTTCGACGGCTTCTACGCGGCGGGCACCGCCCTCGACCCGGCGACGCTCTCGGTCACGGCGGGCCAACCGCCCACGGACCCGACGGACCCGACCGATCCCACGGACCCGACGGACCCCACCGATCCCACGGACCCGACCGACCCCACGGACCCGACCGATCCCACCGATGATCCGACGGACCCCACGACCGACCCCACCGACGACCCTGCCGTCACGGAGGGTTCGCTCGTCGACGGCAACCTCGACTGGGGCGTCAAGAAAAGCTTCCGTACCTATGTGACGGGCCCCGTCGCCCGCGGCAAGGTCGAACTCGCCGACGGCGCCGTCCAGTCCGGTGAGGCGTACCGCTTCACGAAGGCCACCGGCACCTTCGACGCCGCCGCGCAGACCCTGTCCGCCGCGTTCGAAGGATCGGTCCGCTTCCTGGGCCACGAGGAGAACGGCTCGTACACCCTGGACCTCAAGCTCAGCGGTCTGGAGGCGGAGGTCAAGAACGGCAAGGGCACCCTCGTCGCCGACGTCAGCAGCAAGGACCGGACCACCCACGAAGTCGCCACCTTCAAGGACCTGGCCATCGCCACGCTCGACCTGCCGGCCGGTGAACTGAAGGCCGAGGACGGCGTCGTCGCGCTGAACTCCGTGCCCGCCTCGCTGACGGCGGCCGGCACCGAGGCGTTCGGCGGCATGTACCCGGAGGGCGAGGCACTGGACGCCCTCACGGCGGCCGTCTCCCTCTCCGAGGACGCGGATCTTCCGGGCGGTTCCGGCGGCGGCACCGGAGGTACGGGCGGTACGGGCGGCAGCGACAGCGGCACGACCGGCGGCGCGGGCACCACGGGCGGTACGGCGGGCGGCGGCACCGCCGGAGGCACCACGGGCGGCACCGGGAGCCTCGCCAGCACCGGTTCCGAGGTCCCGGCCGGCGCCCTGATGGGCGCGGCGGGCGCACTGGCCGTCGCGGGCGGCGCGGCCGTGTACTTCGCCCGTCGCCGTACGCAGGTCACCGACACGATCTGACGGCCGGGCCGCTGTCCCCGGTCCACCGGGGACAGCCGACGACGGGGCCGTACCACGCGGAAGCGCGCGGTACGGCCCCGCACCGTCGGGCACACGTCCGGCGTGATGCTTCAATGCCTGGGTGACTGACTTCGGCAGCGGCGCCACAGCGGGCGGCGGCATCGAGATACTGCGCGTCTTCTGCGGGGGCGACGGGCGGCACGGCAACGCGCTCGGCGTCGTCCGGGACGGCCGCGACTACCCCGACCAGGCGTCCAGGCAGGCGTTCGCCGCCGAACTCGGCCTCAGCGAGACCGTGTTCGTGGACGACCCCGAGCGCGGTTACGTCGACATCTACACCCCCGGCCTGCGGCTGCCGTTCGCCGGGCACCCGCTCGTCGGCGCCGCGTGGCTGCTCGACCTGGAGACCGTCAACCCGCCCGCCGGCGAGGTGTGGGCGCGCCACGACGGCGAGTTCACCTGGATCACGGCGCGCCCCGAATGGGCCCCGCCGCGCACCCTGTGCCGCTACGGGACGCCCGCCGAGGTCGACGCGCTCCCCGCCCCGCCGCCGGGCGAGGGCTGGCTCTACGCATGGGCGTGGCAGGACGAACCGGCGGGCCGGGTCAGGGCGCGGGCCTTCCCGCGCCGGGGCGACGGCATCGTGGAGGACGAGGCGACGGGGGCGGCGGCGCTGCTGCTCACCGCCGAACTCGGCCGCGCGCTGAACATCACGCAGGGCCGGGGGTCGCAGATCCTCACTGCCCCCGGCCCTGACGGCTCGATCGAGATCGGCGGACGCGTCCGCCTGCTCCAGCCCCGCTGAACGCGGCGCGCCTCGTGGCTCCTTACGCGCTGAGGGGGAACTCGCCCCCCAGCTCGCGGAAGACGGCGCCGTTGAAGTCGAACGCCCGCTTGCACTCGTCGACGACGCGCTGCTTCTCCAGGTCGTCCGCCGGGAGGGCGTCGAGCAGTTCGCGGTAACCGCGCTTGAACGCGGCCGGGTTGGCGATCTCCTCGAAGACGTAGAACCGGACGCCGTCACCCTTGCGCGCGAACCCCCACGTCTTCTCGGCCTTGTCCCGGATGATCTGCCCGCCGGAGAGGTCCCCGAGGTAGCGCGTGTAGTGATGGGCCACATAGCCGCCGGGCCAGGTGCGGGCGCACTCCTCGACCCGGGCGGCGTACGCGGCGGTGGCGGGCAGCGGACGGAGGCCGTCGCGCCAGCCGGCGCCGCGCAGATGGGTGAGGTCGCGCTCCAGGGCGGCGGTGCGCGCCAGCTCGGGCCGGATGAAGGGCCCGGCGACCGGGTCCTCCGCGAGGGTCGCGGCGGCGCCCTCCAGTGCCCGGTACACGAACCACAGCTGCTCGGTGTAGCGCGTGTACGCGTCCACCCCGAGCCGTCCGCCGAGCAGGTCGCTCATGAAGGTGGAGGTCTCCGCCTCGGTGTGCTGCTCGTGCGACGCGACACGGATGAGGGTGGAGAACGGGGTGGCGGTGGCGGTTGCGTCCAAGGCGGGCCTCCGGGAACGAGGGAACGGGGTACCGGACCGGGATCCGGCGGGGAAGCATGGGCGCTTGCCTGCACCGATCCTCTTACTTAGGCTTACCTAAGTCAACTGGTTCCCGACGTCCTGTCGGTAAAAAACATACCCCGGTGCCCGCGCGGGGACACCCGGTGAAAATGGAGCGGCCCCCGCTCCGGGCCGGACAGGTCACGGCGGGGGCGGGGGCGATGCGCGGCAGGGGCCGGGGGTGGGGGTGAGCCGGGTCGGGTGGGGGCGAGCCGGGGCGGTGCGCGGCTCGGGGCACGGTTCGGGGCAGAGCCCCACGGCCGGACCCGGAGCCGGAACCGGACCCGGACCCGGAGCCGGACCCGGACCCGGACCCGGAGCGGGGCTCAGGGCAGGGTGAGGATGTCCGCGCCCGTGTCCGTCACCACCAGCGTGTGCTCGAACTGAGCCGTGCGCTTGCGGTCCTTCGTCACCACGGTCCAGCCGTCGTCCCACATGTCGTACTCGTGGGTGCCGAGGGTGAGCATCGGCTCGATGGTGAAGGTCATGCCCGGCCGCATGACGGTCGTCGCCTGCGGGCTGTCGTAGTGCGGGATGATCAGCCCGGAGTGGAACGACGAGTTGATGCCGTGCCCGGTGAAGTCGCGGACCACGCCGTAGCCGAAGCGCTTGGCGTACGACTCGATGACCCGGCCGATGACGTTGATCTGGCGGCCCGGCCGGACCGCCTTGACGGCCCGGTTCAGCGATTCGCGGGTCCGCTCGACCAGCAGCCTCGACTCGTCGTCGACGTCGCCGCAGAGATAGGTGGCGTTGTTGTCGCCGTGCACCCCGTTGATGTACGCGGTGACGTCGAGGTTCACGATGTCGCCGTCGCGCAGCACCGTGGAGTCCGGGATCCCGTGGCAGATGACCTCGTTGACCGAGGTGCACAGCGACTTGGGGAACTCGCGGTAGCCGAGGGTGGAGGGGTACGCCCCGTGGTCCACCATGAACTCGTGGGCGACGCGGTCGAGTTCGTCGGTCGTGACGCCGGGCGCGATGTGTTTCGCCGCCTCCTCCATCGCCTGGGCCGCGATCCGCCCGGCGATCCGCATCAGCTCCACGGTCTCGTCCGACTGCACCTCCGGCCCGGTGTACGGGGCCGGCGCGGGCTTCCCGACGTACTCGGGACGCCGGATCCTTCCGGGGACGGAACGGGCGGGAGAGAGCTCCCCGGGCGCGAGCAGCGACTGGCCAGACATACCGACGAGTCTAACCAGCGTTCAAAAGCCGCCGGTGGGGCAGCATGGCGTTCAGAGGAAGGAGCCGACGATGGCCCTGTTCAAGAAGCGCACGGCGGGCAAGCCGGGCGAGTGGTACTACTGCCTCCAGCACCAGAAGGTCGAGGAGGGGCCGGAGTGTCCGGCCAAGGACCGCTTCGGTCCGTACGCCTCCCGGCAGGAGGCGGAGGGCGCGATGCGGACCGCGTCGGAACGGAACCAGGAGTGGGAGACGGACCCCCGCTGGCACGACGAGCCGACGGATCCGCCGCCGCCGAGCTGACGGGGGCGGGTGCCGCCGGGGCGGGGCTGCGGGTCAGACGGCCGCCCCGGGGCCGGGCGTCCGGGCCTCGGGCGCGGCGGCGTCCGTCCCGGCGGCCGTACCCGCGGCGTCCGCTCCGGGAGCCTCCGCCCCGGTCGCCGCCTCCGCCGCGAGGGCGGCCTCCTGCTGGGCCCGGCGGCGCAGCGCGTCCTCGTCCGTGTCGGAGTCGTACGTCATCAGCTTCGGCAGTACGGCCGCCAGCAGCCCCACCGCCGCCACGCACGCCACCCCGCCGCTCCAGACCGCCGTGCGGGTGCCCGTCCAGCCGGCCACCGTGCCCGCGCGGACCTGGCCCAGCTGCGGGCCCACGCTGTAGGACAGCACCTCAAGTCCCGCCAGCCGCCCGCGCAGTTCCTCCGGGATCGTCTGGTTCCAGATCGTCGAGCGGCCCAGCCCGCTGAGCATGTCGCCCGCGCCCGCCAGCATCAGACAGAACAGCACCAGCCAGATGTTCGGCATCCAGCCCGCCACGGTCATCGCCAGACCCCAGCCGCCCGCGCCGAGCACCACCATCAGCCCGTGCCGCCGGACCCGCGACGCCCAGCCGCTGGTCAGACTGAGCAGCACGGAGCCGAGCGGGATCGCCCCGTACATCAGACCCAGCGCCCACTCCGCGTGCAGGTCCTCCGCCAGGAACGGGAAGATCGCCAGCGGGAAGGCGAAGAACATCGCGCTCAGGTCGATCGCGTACGTGCCCAGCAGCACCGGTTTGCTCCACGCGTACCGCGCGCCCTCGGCGATCCCGCGCAGCGACGGCTTCGCGGCCTCCTTGGAAGGAGGCGCCGGGCGCAGCCGCAGACACATCAGTACGGAGACGACGAACCCGGCCACGGTCAGCGCGTACGCCGTCGCCGTCCCCGAGAGCGCCACCACGACACCGGCCACGGCGGGGCCCGCGACCGCCGCGGTCTGCCAGCGCAGCGCGTTGAGCGCGGCTGCCGCCGTGAGCTGGGAGTGCGGCACGATCCGGGCGATCAGCGAGTCCAGCGCGGGCCGCTGGACGCCCGACAGCGCGGAGACGCCCGCGGCGACGACGTACAGCGGCCACAGGGCCGGCCGCGGCAGCAGCGCGTTGACCAGCAGGACGACCGCGAGCAGCCCCAGGCCCGCCTCGGACAGCAGGATCAGCTTGCGGCGGTCGACCGCGTCGGCGAGCGCCCCGCCGTACAGCCCGAAGACGATCAGCGGCACCAGTTCGACGGCGCCCATCGCGCCGACCGCGAGCGGCGAGTCGGTGAGGTCCTTGATCTGGAGCGGCAGTGCGATCATGGCCATGGAGCTGCCGAAGTACGTCACCAGGCCCTGGATCCAGAGGAGCCGGAACTCACGCAGGGTACGCAGCGGGGAGAGGTCCGGCAGGATCGCCGAGAGCTTTCTGGTCACGAGGGGCCATGCTGCGCCGCGACGGTCGCCCCGGGCAACTCCTTTAGGAGGTTTCCCGCCGGACCCGATCCGGGCGGGCACCTTCTTCAGGAGGTATCCGCCGGAGCGGGTACGGCACGTGGCCGACCGGCGCGTCCTCGGTCACCAGCGGCCGGGCGGCGGTGCGGTCAGCTGGTCGGCGAGCCGGGACAGCCGGTCCCGGAAGCGGCGCCTGCCCCGCGTCGACGGCAGGCTGTTCTCACCCGCCGCCGCGCTCACCAGGTGCTGCACCAGGTCGAGATCCAGGCCGGACGGCTCCTCCCGCTCCGGTTCGGGCCGGGCGAGCGTGAGCGCGTCGTGCGCGAGCCCCACCACCTCGGGGTCCGCGCTGCCCAGCGACAGCACCGTCGCGCCCGCCCGCCGCGCGTCCCGCACCCGCTCCAGCAGCCCGCCGTCCGGCCGCTCGGGCGCCACCAGCAGCAGCGTCTCGCCCCGGCCCGCGCCCTCCAGCCTGCCGAGCCCGACGGACAGATGCGCGGGGTCGCCGGGCCGGACCCGGTGCCGTACGAGCGACGGCGTCAGCTCCGGACATCCCGCCCACGCCGCCTCGTCCACGAGATGCGCGGCCAGATGCCACGGCTCGTACGCCCGCGTCCCGACCAGCAGCAGCCCGCCGCCGCGCGGTACGACGGAGGACCGCAGGGAGGCGGCGAACCGGCGGGTCGCGGCCGGCCACTCCGTACCGGCCAGGACGTCACGGAGCAGCGCGACGCGTACGGCATCCATGGCCGGCGATCCTGCCGCGCCCGCGCGCCCCGCGCCGGAGGTCCGGGACGGAGTCACCCGAAGGAGTCGTCCCGGACGGCCGGAACCGGTACGCGGGCCGTGCTCCCGGCGCCTCCGTACCGACGAGTAGGGTCATGGTCATGACTTCAACCGACAGTGGCAGCACGCCGAAGCCCCCCGCGAAGGACCCCTGGGAACTCCCCGACGTCTCGGACCTGACCGTCGGCGTCCTCGGCGGCACGGGCGACCAGGGGCGGGGACTCGCCTACCGGCTGGCGCGCGCCGGGCAGAAAGTGATCATCGGCTCCCGCGCCGCCGACCGCGCCGAGTCGGCGGCGGCCGAACTCGGCCTCGGCATCGAGGGCACCGACAACGCCGGATGCGCGCGCCGCAGCGACATCGTGGTCGTCGCCGTGCCGTGGGAGGGCCACGCCAGGACCCTCGAATCCCTCAGGGACGAACTCACGGGCAAGCTCGTCGTGGACTGCGTCAACCCCCTCGGCTTCGACAAGAAGGGCGCGTACGCCCTCACCCCGGAGGAGGGCAGCGCCGCCGAACAGGCCGCCGCCCTGCTGCCCGGCTCCCGGGTGACCGCCGCGTTCCACCACCTGTCCGCCGTCCTGCTCCAGAACCCCGAGGTCGAGCGGATCGACACCGACGTGATGGTCCTCGGCGAGGTCCGGGCCGACACCGACATCGTGCAGGCCCTCGCCGCCCGCATCCCCGGCATGCGCGGCGTCTTCGCGGGCCGGCTGCGCAACGCGCACCAGGTGGAGTCGCTGGTGGCCAACCTGATCTCGACCAACCGCCGCTACAAGGCCCACGCGGGCCTGCGCGTCACCGACGTCTGACCCGTCCGGGGCATGGGGGACACTGGACGCGCGCCACCCGCACGCCCCACGCCCCGACAGGAGCCGACCCCATGCCCCGCCTCGCTCTCTACGCCCTCGCCGTCTGCCTCCTGTCCGCCACGGCGGCGGTGGTGTCCTTCGTCCAGGGAAGCTGGCTGGGCGTCGTCTGGGTGCTGCTGGCAGGGCTCTCCTCGAACATGGCGTGGTACTACGTGCGCAGGGCGAAGACCCGCACTAGTTGACGAGCGACCCGCACAGTTCGTCCCGCCCCGTCCAGAAGCGGTACAGGTTCTGGCCGCAGTACGTCTGGCCGTCGCCGACGCCCAGGGTGGACAGGATCGTGTCGATGGCCTCGAAGAACGCGTTGTTCACCGAGGGGATGAACAGGACCGCGAAGACCGCGAGCATCCCGAACGGCGCGAAGGACTCCGCGCGTGCCCGCAGGCCGCGTGACAGCCACGGTTCGAGAACGCCGTAGCCGTCGAGGCCGGGCACCGGGAGGAAGTTGAGGATCGCCGCCGTCACCTGGAGCAGCGCGAGGAAGGCCAGGGCGAAGCGGAAGGTCTCCGGTACGCCGTCGAGCGCGTCCAGCCAGAACGGGGCCGTGCACACAAGGGCGAACAGGACGTTCGTCAGCGGGCCCGCCGCCGAGATCAGGCTGTGGCGCAGGCGGCCCCTGATCCGGTGGCGTTCGACGAAGACCGCGCCGCCCGGGAGCCCGATGCCGCCGAGGACGACGAAGAGCACCGGCAGTACGACGCTCAGCAGGGCGTGGGTGTACGCGAGCGGGTTGAGCGTCAGATAGCCCTTGGCGGCGACGGAGATGTCACCGCTGTGCAGGGCGGTGCGGGCGTGCGCGTACTCGTGGAGGCAGAGCGACACCACCCACGCCGACGTGACGAACAGGAACACCACGACACGGGCGTCCGCCGCGAAGTCCGCCCACAGCGCCCAGCCCGCCGCCGCCGTGACGGCCGTGATCCCGAGGAAGACGGGACTGATCCGCCGGTCGTCACGACGGGAGGGTGCGGTGGTCATGCGCGGCTCCTGACGGGCGCGGGCGGCGGCGGCCGGTGCGGTGTGGCCGACCGTGCGTGCCCGACCGTACCGGGGTGTCGCACCGTACAGCGGCGTCGCCGGGAAAGCAGCGGCGTCGCCGGGAACCGCCCGCCGTCGGTCGGCCGGGCCGCACCGGCCGGGCGGCGCCGAACGCAGACCCCGCCCGTGAACGTCGGCCCCGCCCCCGGAGGCGGAATCCGCCGGTCCGGGGGGGGCGCGGGCGGCCGTGCGCATGGCCGTACCGGACAATGGTGGGGTGCGCTACCGGCTTCTCGGCCCGACACGGGCGCTGCGCGCCGACGGCACTCCCTGCGCCGTCGGCGGCGCCAGGCTGCGCTCGCTCCTGACGGTGCTCGCCATGCGGCCCGGCCGGACCGTCCCGGCGGCCACCCTGGTGGACGAGGTCTGGGACGGCGACGCGCCCGCCGACGCGGCGGGCGCGCTCCAGGCGCTGGTCAGCCGGCTCCGCCGGGCGCTCGGCGCCGGGACCGTCGTGTCCGAGACGGGCGGCTACCGGCTGTGCGCCGCCCCCGAGGACGTGGACCTCCACCACTTCGAGCGGCTCACGGCCGAGGGCGTACGGGCCCTGGACGACGGCGCCCCCGCGCGGGCCGCCGAGCTGCTGGACGAGGCACTGGCCCTGTGGCACGGGCCCGCGCTGACCGATCTGCCCGACCGCAGCGCCGAGGCGGCGCGCTGGGAGTCCCGGCGGCTGGCCGCCCGCCGCGCCAGGCTCACGGCGGCGCTCGCCCTCGGCCGCGCCGAGGAGGCGCTGCCCGAACTCGCCGCGCTCTGCGACGAGCACCCGATCGACGAACTGCTCCAGGCCCTGCGCATCCGCGCGCTGCGCGCCGTCGGGCGTACGGCCGAGGCACTGTCCGCGTACGAGGACGTCCGCCGCGACCTGGCGACCCGGCTGGGCATGGACCCGGGTCCGGAACTGCGCGCGCTGCACAAGGAGTTGCTGGACCAGGACGGATACGACCCCGGCCCCGACGCCCCGCCCCGGCCGGGCCGCGCCGTCGCCACGGTGCGGCCCGCGGCGCCCCTCGACGTACCGCGCGGCGGACCGCACGAGGCGGAGCGCGGCGGACCGCACCACGCACCCCACGGGCGCGCCGGCGCCGAGCGGGCCACCGGACCCGGGCACCTCCCCGCCGCCCCGGACACCGCCGCCCGCCCCGGAGCCACCCCGGCGGACACCGGACAGGCCCCCGCCCCGTACCCCGCCGCGCCCCCCGAACCGCCCCCCGGCAACCTCCGCGCCCGCATCACCAGCTTCGTCGGGCGCGACGCCGATCTCGTCGCGCTCCGGGGCGATCTTCGCGACGCCCGCCTCGTCACCCTGCTCGGCGCCGGCGGCGCGGGCAAGACACGGCTGTCGCAGGAGGCCGCCGCCGGGGGCGACCGCGATGCCTGGCCCGACGGCGTATGGCTCGCGGAACTCGCCCCCGTGGAGGACCCGGCGACCGTCCCCGAGGCCGTGCTCGTCGCGCTCGGCGCGCGCGAGACCGTGCTGCGGGGCGCGGGCGCCGAAGGGCTGCGGGCCGTCGACCCCGGCGCCGACGACCCGCTCGTACGGCTCGTCGAGCACTGCGCGCGCCGCCGGCTGCTGCTCCTGCTCGACAACTGCGAGCACGTCGTGGACGCCGCCGCCCGGCTGGCCGAGGAGGTGCTGGCCCGCTGCCCCGGCGTGACCGTCCTCGCCACCAGCCGGGAACCGCTCGGGGTGCCCGGTGAGCTCGTACGCCCCGTCGGCCCCCTCCCCGAACCCATGGCGCTGCGGCTGCTCGCCGACCGGGGCGCCGCCGCCCGCCCCGGCTTCCGTACGGAGGACGACCCGGCCGCCGCCGAGGAGATCTGTCGCCGTCTCGACGGGCTGCCGCTGGCGATCGAACTGGCCGCCGCCCGGCTGCGGATGCTCACCCTCCGGCAGATCGCCGACCGGCTGGACGACCGGTTCCGGCTGCTGACCGGCGGCAGCCGCACCGTACTGCCCCGGCAGCAGACCCTGCGCGCCGTCGTGGACTGGTCCTGGGACCTGCTCGCCGGCCCGGAGCGCACCGCGCTCGCCGCCCTGTCCGTCTTCGCGGGCGGCTGCGACCTGGCCGCCGCCGAAGCCGTGTGCGGCCCCGACGCCCTCGAACTGCTCGGCTCACTGGTCGACAAGTCCCTCGTGGTCGCCACCCCCGCTCCCGACGGCGCGATGCGCTACCGGCTGCTGGAGACGGTCCTGGAGTACGCCGCCCAACGGCTGGACGAGTCCGGGGACCGCGCCGCGGCCGAGCGCCGCCACCTCACCCACTACCGGGAGCTGATCCGGCTCGCCGACCCGAAGCTGCGCGGGCCCGGCCAGCTCGTCTGGATCGCCCGGATCACGCTCGACTACGAGAATCTGCGCACCGCGCTGCGGCGCGCCGTCGCGGACCGCGACGAGCACGAGGCGCTCTGCCTCGTCCACGCGCTCGCCTGGTACTGGCAGATCCTCGATCTGCGGGCCGACGCGCGGCACTGGTCGCACGCCGCCGCCGAGTTGGGCCCCGACCCCTTCGACCCGCCGACCACCCCCGCGCCTCCCCTTCACGAACGGTGCACCGACACCCCGCCGCCGATGGCGCCCGAGCAACTGCTGGAGGCGCGGCGCGGTGCCCGCCTGATCCACCTCGCGAGCATGAACCACGAGTTCGACCGCTGGACCTCGCCCGAGGCCAAGGAGTGGCTGCGCCGCGTCGGCGAGGTGTACCGGCCGGGTCTGCCGCAGACCTGCCGGATGCCCGGATCGCTCTGGTTCTTCGCGATTCTGCTGACGGGCCAGGCCGACACGTTCCGCGAGATCATGGACGTGACGGTGGACTCGTGCCGTGAGTACGGCTTCGGCTACGAGTGGGAGCTGGCGTCGGCCCTCCAGATGCGTGCCAACGTCCTCGCCAACCGCACCGAGTGGCTGGGCGACGCGAGCCGGGACGCCGACGAGAGCCTGGAGATCTTCACCCGGCTCGGCGACGCGTGGGGCGCCGCCGAGGCCCTGTCGGCGCGCGCCGAGGCCCATGAGCGCCACGGTGAGTTCGCCCTGGCCTCCGCCGACTTCCGCGCCGCGATCGAGAACACCCGGCGGCTCGGCGCCGAGTCCCAGGTCTCCCTGCTGCGCACCCGGCTGGCCGGCGTGATGATGGAGACCGGCGACGGGGACGAGGCCGAGGCGGTGCTGCGAGAGATCCTCGCCCGCAGCGCCCGGCGCGACTACGAGGCCGAACCGGCGGCCCGGCTCTTTCTGGCGATCCGGCTCGGCCGCAGCGGGCGCGCCGCCGAGGGACGCGCGGAACTGGGGCGGTTGCTGGAGGTCTTCAAACACTCCAACCTCGCGATCTTCGAGGGCTTCGTCTTCGGCATGCTCGCGTGGCTGGACAATCTCGACGGCCGGTACGCCGAAGGGCTGGACCGGGCACGGCTCGCGCTGACCAGTTCGCGCGACCCGATGTCGGGGATGGTGGCGCCGCAGATGCCGGCGGTCCATCTGCTGACCGCGGGCTGGGCGCTGGCCGGGCTCGGCGGCCCGGAGCGCGTACGGGACGGGGCGCGGCTGCTGGGCGCGTACCGGGCGCATCTGCCGAAGGGCCACCACCCGGCCTCGCAGGAACGCGAGAGCCGGGCGGCGGCCGAGGGGGTCGTACGGGCCGCGGGGCTGGACGGCGCGGCCTACGACGAGGCCCTGGCCGAGGGCCGCGCGCTCACCCTCGACGAGGCGTTCGCCCTCGCCGGCGCCTGACGCGCGCCCCCGCCCCGCCCCCGGCCCGTCGGACCTGAACGATCAGGCCCCCCGGCCCGTCGGACCTGAACGGTCAGGCTCCCCGGCCCGTCGGACCTGAATGGTCAGGCTCCCCGGCCCGTCGGACCTGAACGGTCAGGCTCCCCGGCCCGTCGGACCTGAATGGTCAGGCCCCCCGGCCCGTCGGACCTGAATGGTCGGGCGCCCCAGGTCGTCGGGCCTGAACGGTCACGTTTTCTTCCGGAACTTGGCCACCGCGACCGGCGCCGTCACCACCGTGATCACTGCCGCCCAGCCGAGCGTCATCCACACGTCGTGCGCGACCGGCCCGCCGATGAACAACGCGCGCGCGGCGTCGGCCAGATTCGACAGCGGGTTGTAGTCCGTGAAGTTCTGGAGCCAGCCCGGCATGGTCGACGGCGGGGTGAAGATCGAGGAGCCGAACTGGAGCGGCATCAGCACCAGGAAGCCCAGCCCCTGCACCGCCTGCGCGGTCTTCACGGTCAGACCGATCAGGATGAAGACCCACATCAGTGACGCGCCGAAGATCAGCGAGAGCCCGACCGCCGCCAGGACGTGGAGCGGCGACGTCTCGATGGACAGTCCGAGCACGAAGCCCACGATCAGCAGGATCGCGAACGCGACCATCAGCCGGCCTATCTCGACCACGATCTTGGCGATGAGGACCGACGACCGGGCGATCGGCATCGTACGGAACCGGTCCATGACTCCCTTCTGGAAGTCCTCGTTGATCCCGCTGCCCACGGACATCGAGATGTTGAGCCCCATCATCGCCATCAGGCCGGGGACCAGATAGCTGACGTACTCGGACTGGTTGCCCTTGCCCGCCACGGCCCCGCCGAAGACGAACACGAAGAGCAGCGTGAAGACGATCGGCATCAGCAGGACGTCGAACATCGACTCCGGGTCCTGCTTGATCTGGAGGGCGTTGCGGCGGGCGAGGGCGCCGATGTGCCGCAGATTGGCGCGCAGACCGATCCGGCCCTCGTCGGTGGCTGCCCGGCCGGGCAGCCCGGTCCGGGGGGACGGCGCGGAGTCCGTCACGTTCGTCGTTGTCGTTGTCGTTGCCGTGCTCATGCTGCGACCTCCTTCTTCCGCCGCGTGCCGCCCCGGGTGCCGTCCCCCGCGTCGTCGTACGTGTCGCCGGCCGGATCGTCGTGCGGGTCACCGGCCGGTCCGGCGGCCGGGTCGCTCGCCCGCTCCCCGGTGATCGCCAGGAACACCTCGTCCAGGCTGGGCAGATGGGTGCCGATGTGCGCGATGTCGAAGCCGCGTGCGCCCAGCAGGCCGATCACGGCGGTCAGTTGCTCGTCGGCGAGTATCGGCACGTACAGCATGCCCTCGCGGATCTGCGACCCCGCGACACCGTCCAGCCCCGTCTCGCTCAACGCCCGTGCCATCTCCGGCAGCCGGCCGGGATCGGTGGGGCGGACCTCCAGGGTCCGGCCGCCGACCCGGGCCTTCAGCTCGTCCACCCGGCCGCCCGCGACGACCCGGCCCCGGTCGATGACCGTCAGCTCCCCGGCCAGCTGCTCGGCCTCCTCCATGTACTGCGTGGTGAGCAGGACGGTCACGCCCTCGGCGACCATCCGCTTGACCTCCGCCCAGACCTCGTTACGGGTACGGGGGTCGAGCCCCGTCGTCGGCTCGTCCAGGTACAGCACCGCGGGTTGCCCGATCATCGAGGCCGCGAGGTCCAGCCGCCTGCGCATACCGCCCGAGTACTGGAGCACCGGCTTCTTCGCCGCCTCCGTGAGCGAGAACCGCTCCAGCAGCTCGTCGGCCCGCGCACGGGCGGCCGTACGGGAGAGATCGAGCAGCCGCCCGATCATGTAGAGGTTCTCCCGGCCGGAGAGCTTCTCGTCGACCGAGGCGTACTGACCGGTGAGACCGATGGTGCGGCGGAGCTGCCGGGGCTGCCGCACGACGTCGAAGCCGGCGACGACGGCCGTGCCCGCGTCGGGAAGGATCAGGGTGGACAGACAGCGTACGAGGGTGGTCTTGCCGGCGCCGTTGGGGCCGAGGACACCGAGGACCGTGCCCTCACGGACGTCCAGGTCCACCCCGTCCAGCGCCTTGGTCGCACCGTAGTGCTTGACCAGGCCCCGCACCGTGACGGCCGGGGTGCCGTCGGCAGGGATCGTTCCGATGTGGTTCATACCGACGATCCTGGCAGCCGCCACTGACAGCGGGCCGACAGCCGACCGACAGCCCGCCGACACGCACCCGACGGTCACGTGCCGGGTGGCCGGGCGGCGTGGCGGGGGAGTGCGGGGGCGCTGTTGGCCGGTCGCGCGGGACCGGCCGTACCGAGGCCCGGGAAACGCCGACAGCCCGCCGATGGGGGATGTCGGCGGGCTGTCTTCTCGTGCGGCAGTGGCTGTGGGGTGGTGTGCCCGGCCGGGTGGTGGGCCGGCCGGGCGGTGCGCTCAGTGGAACGTGTGCTCCTCGCGCGGGAACGTTCCTCCGGTGACCTCGTCCGCGAACGCCCGCGCGGCGTCGCCGAGGGTCTGCCGCAGATTCGCGTACTGCTTGGTGAAGCGCGGCACCTTGCCGCCCGTCAGACCCACCATGTCGGTGTAGACGAGCACCTGCGCGTCCGTGTCCGGGCCGGCGCCTATGCCGATGGTGGGGATGTCCAGCGAACGGGTGACCTCGGCGGCGAGCTCGGCCGGCACCAGCTCCAGGACCACCGCGAACGCCCCCGCCGCCTGCGCCGACTTGGCGTCGTGCAGCAGCCGGTGCGCGGCCTCGTCGTCGCGCCCCTGCACCCGGTACCCCAGGGTGTTCACGGACTGCGGCGTCAGCCCGAGGTGCGACATGACCGGGATGCCCGCCTGGACGATCATTTCCGTCTGCGGCAGCGAGCGCGCCCCGCCCTCCAGCTTGACCGCGCCGACCCCGGCGTCCTTGACCAGCCGCGTCGCGCTGCGCAGGGCCTGGACGGGGCCTTCCTGGTACGAGCCGAAGGGGAGGTCGCCGACGACGAGGGCGCGCCTGGTGCCCCGTACGACGGCGGCCGACAGCATCGTCATCTCGTCGAGCGTGACCGGCACGGTCGTCTCGTAGCCGAGGTGGACATTGCCCATGGAGTCCCCGACGAGCACGACCGGGATGCCCGCCTCGTCGAAGACGGACGCGGTCGTCGCGTCGTAGGCGGTGAGCATGGGCCACTTCTCGCCGCGTCGCTTGGCGGCGGCGATGTCGTGGACGGTGACGCGGCGGGTACCGGCGCCGCCGTAGAGCGACCGGGTGTCGCCGGAGGAAGTCCCGGGGGAGGCCCCGGGCGGTTTCTGCGCAGCCTCGGACGTCATGGCTCACGGCTCCTTCGTCATCTCGAGGCACCCTGACGGCGTCCCCGGACCGCCTCCATGGTGGCATCTCCGGGCCACTCACGGGAAGTGGGGGGCCGTTCCGCCGTCCCCGGCACCTCGGTAAAGAATTTACAATACGAGACGGTGCCGTATTGAAATTGGCCTAGGCTCACCGCCATGTCCCTCCCGTCATCCGCGCCCTCCGGCGCCCGCGACTCCGCGCCCGGCGTCCCCGAAGCCGTCCACCGGCGCCGCTGGGTGATCCTCGGCGTCCTCATGTTCAGCCTGCTCATCGTGGTCCTCGACAACTCGATCCTGAATGTCGCGGTCAAGACGATCGCCAGCCCGGAACCCGTCGGGATCGGCGCCACCCAGAGCGAGCTCGAATGGGCCATCAACTCCTACACCCTGGTCTTCGCCGGGATGCTCTTCACCTCCGGTCTGCTCGGTGACCGGATCGGCCGCAAGAAGGTGCTGCTCTTCGGCATCGTCGTCTTCGGCATCGGCTCCGCCCTCGCCGCGCTGTCCGGGTCGCCCGCCGAACTCGTCACGTACCGCGCCGTGATGGGCTTCGGCGCCGCCTTCGTGATGCCCGCCACCCTCGCCGTCCTGATGAACGTCTTCGAACGCGACGAACAGCCGAAGGCCATCGGCATATGGGCGGGCAGCGTCGGGCTGGGCATCGCCATCGGGCCGATCACCGGCGGTGTCCTGCTCGAACACTTCTGGTGGGGCTCGATCTTCCTGATCAACGTCCCCGTCGTGGTTGTCGCGCTCATCGCCATGGTGGTGCTGGTGCCGGACTCCAGGGACCCGAACCCGGGCCGGGTCGACCCGCTGGGCGTGCTGCTCTCGATCGTCGGCCTCGTCCTGCTCGTGTACGGGATCATCCGCGCGGGCGAACTGGCCGACTTCACCGACGCCACGGTGCTCGCCCCGGTCCTCGGCGGACTGGCCGTACTGACCGCCTTCGTCCTGCACGAGAAGCGCAGCGACCACCCGTCGATCGACATGGCCTACTTCAAGAAGCCGGCGTTCGCCGCCGCCGTCGCCGCGATCGCGCTGGTCTTCTTCGCCCTGATGGGCGTGACCTTCTTCTCGGCCTTCTACCTCCAGAGCGTGCGCGGCTACAGCGCGCTCGACTCGGGCCTGCTGATCGTGCCGCTCGCCGTCGCGCAGATGGTGTTCGCGCCGCGTGCCCGGCTGGTGGTGGACCGGTACGGCGCCCGCGCGGTCTGCGCCGGCGGCATGCTGCTGGTCGCGGCGGGTCTCGCCGCGTTCGCGCTGTTCGACGCCACCACGCCCGTCTGGGTGCTGTGCGTCGTCTTCTTCGTCCAGGGCACCGGAATGGCACACATCATGCCGCCGGTGACCGTCGCCGTCATGCAGGCCCTGCCGCGCGAGAAGGCCGGTTCGGGCTCGGCCGTCAACAACACCTTCCGCCAGGTCGGCGGGGCGCTCGGCATCGCCGTCCTCGGCTCGCTGCTCTCCACCACCTACCGGGGTGAGATCGAGGGCCATCTCGGCGCCGTCCCGGCCGCCGCCCGTGACGCGGCGGGGGAGTCGATCGAGGCCACCATGGCGGTCGCCGGGAAACTCGGCCCCGCCGGGGGCCCGTTGATCTCCGCCGCGCACGACGCCTTCCTGACCGCGATGCATGTCACCGCACTCGGCTCGGCGGTCGTCGCGCTGATCGGCACCGCCGTGGTCGCGCGCTTCATGCCGGGCCGTACGGCTCCGGAACACCCGGTACGGCAGGAGCCCGCGGGGGCGTCGCCGCCCGAACCCGCCGTGCGCGACTGAACCGACGGCGACGGTGGCGGTGGCGGTGGCGGTGGGGGCCCGGCCGCCCGTCGGCCGGGTACGGCTCGGCGGTCACCCGGGCCCGCCGCCGTCGGCGAGAATCGGCCCACGGGACACGTGGGGCGCCGGGCACGGGGGAAACGGGGCCGGGGCGGCGCGTGCGGGGGGCCGCGCCGGGTGCGCGGCCCCCCGCGAGCAGGGCGAAAGGTGAGGCATTGCCGGATCAGGAACAGCAGCGACAACACCAGCGGCGGGAACAGCGCCCGGAACCGGCCGACCGGCCGGACCGGCGCCCGGAACTGCGGGACCAGCACCGGGAACCGCCGGACCAGCAGCCGGACCGGCCGGACCGGCGACCGGCGCGGGCCGGCCGCCGTGAGGACGGCCGACGCGAGCACGACCGCGTACGGGAGCCCCGCCGGGGCCGGCCGCGCAGCGAGGCCGCCGAACGGGCCATCGTGCAGGCCGTGGTGAGGCTCCTTGAGGAGGGCGAGCCGCTGGCCGGGCTCTCCATCGAGCGCATCGCGCGGACGGCGGGCGTCGGCAAGGCCACCATCTACCGCCGCTGGCCCGGCAAGGAGGACCTCTTCGTCGACGTCCTCCAGGCCATCGAGCCCGACGAACCCGCCCTCTCCGGCACCTCGGGCCTCGCCGACATCCTCGTCGGCCTGGAGTCCATGCGCCGCCGGGGCCTCGCCCAGCGCGGCTCCGCGCTCCTGCACAACGTCTTCGCGCAGATGAAAAGCCACCCCAAGCTCTGGGAGGCGTACCAGCGAACCGTCATCGAGCCCCGGCGCGTGGAGATGACGGCGGCGGTCCGCCGCGCCGTCGCCGCCGGTGAACTCCGCGACGACGTCGACGCGCAGCTGATCGAGGAACTGCTCGTCGGCCCCATGCTCGTACGGACCGTCCACCGCAAGGACGCGCCGCTGGGCGACGACCTCTCCGAGCGCATTCTCCGGGCGCTCCTCGAAGGGCTGCTCCCCCGGGAGCGGGCGGCGGCGGGGGCGCCGGGCCGGCCGGACGGGGACACCGGGGACTGACCGCCTCGGGCCGTACGGGGTGCGTCGCGTGTGGTGCGTGGTGCGTCACAGCGGGCGGGTCACCGGCCCCCGACCGGAACCCGCCGCCCCGCGACACTCGTCCTTGACCCCGTACGGCCGTCGGGAGACGGCAGGGAGAACGCCCGTCATCGCCTAGGGTCGACGGCGGGTGTGAACGGCAAGGCAGTGAGGGCAGCGGAATGACGCAGGAGTACACGGCTGAGTCCCCGGTGGACGGCGCCGATGACAACGACCCTCCCACGAGCCGTGTCCGCTCCTTCGGCGAGCGCTGGCGCGGCGACCGCGGCATCTGGCGGCGCGGCATCGTTCTCGCGGTGCTCGCCGTCCTGACGGCGCTGCTGATGATCCTGCACGCCCAGGTCCCCAACCGGGTCGGCAACCTCGGCAGTCTCATGGAGACGTTCCTGCCGTGGCTGGGGCTGCTCGTGCCGGTGATCCTGGCCGCCGCGCTGGTACGGCGCTCCGCCACGGCGCTGATCGCGCTGCTGCTGCCGCTCGTGGTCTGGATCAATCTCTTCGGCGGCCTGCTGCTCGGCAAGTCGGGCACCGGCGGCGATCTGACGGTCGCCACGCACAACGTCAACGCGGAGAACGCCGACGTGGAGGGAACCGCGCGCGGCATCGTGGAGTCCGGCGTGGACGTCGTCGCGCTGGAGGAGCTGAAGGTGTCGGCGGTTCCCGCGTACGAGAAGGCGCTGGGCGGCACGTACCGGTACCACTCCGTCCAGGGCACGGTGGGGCTCTGGAGCAAATACCCGATGACCGGCAGCCGGCCCGTCGACATCCGGATGGGCTGGACCCGCGCGATGCGCTCCACGGTGACGACACCCCGGGGCGACGTGGCTGTCTATGTGGCCCATCTGCCGTCCGTACGCGTCAAGTTGCACGCCGGGTTCACCGCCAACCAGCGCGACGACAGCGCCGACGCGCTCGGCGAGGCGATCGCGGACGAGCCCCTGCGGCGGGTCGTGCTCCTCGGCGATCTCAACGGCACGATGAACGACCGCTCCCTCAACGCCGTGACGTCGCAGATGCGTTCGACCCAGGGCGCCGCCGGGGACGGTTACGGATTCAGCTGGCCCGCCGCGTTCCCGATGGCGCGGATCGACCAGATCATGGTCAGGGGCGTCGAGCCGATGTCGTCGTGGACCCTGCCCCGGACGGGCAGCGACCATCTGCCGATCGCCGCCCGTATCGAACTCTGAACTCCCTTTCCCACCGGCCCGGTTCAGGGTGTCGGCGACTCGCGCCACCGGTTGGTGATCGGCAGCCGCCGGTCCTTGCCGAAGCCCTTCGCGGAGATCTTGGTGCCCGGCGGGTACTGCCGCCGTTTGTACTCCGCCGTGTCCACCATGCGCAGCGTCCGCGCCACGGTCTCGGCGTCGAAGCCCGCCGCGACGATCGCTTCCTTGCCCTGGTCCCGGTCGACGTACATCGCCAGCAGCCGGTCCAGCACGTCGTAGTCCGGCAGCGAGTCGGTGTCGACCTGGCCGGGGCGCAGTTCGGCGCTCGGCGGCTTGCTGATCGAGTTCTCCGGGACGGGCGGGACCTGGCCGCGCTCCTCGGCGGCGCGGTTGCGCCAGCGGGCGAGCCGGAAGACCGCCGTCTTGTAGACGTCCTTGATCGGGCCGTACGCCCCGACGGAGTCGCCGTACAGCGTCGAATACCCCACCGCCAGCTCGGACTTGTTGCCCGGCGCCAGCACGATCTGGCCCTCCTGGTTGGACAGGGCCATCAGCATCGTGCCGCGCAGCCGCGACTGGAGGTTCTCCTCCGCGAGCCCGGTCAGGGCGAGCGAGCCCATGTACGCGTCGAACATCGGCTCGATGGGCAGGGTGCGGAAGTTCAGCCCCGTACGGCGGGCCAGTTCGGCCGCGTCGCTCCGGGAGTGGTCCGAGGAGTACTTGGACGGCATCGAGACGCCGTGGACGTTCGCCGCGCCGAGCGCGTCGCAGGCGATCGCGGCGACGAGGGCGGAGTCGATGCCCCCGGAGAGGCCGATCAGCACGGACCGGAACCCGTTCTTGGCGGCGTACGCCCGCAGGCCCACCACCAGCGCGGTGTAGACCTCCTCGTCGTCGTCCAGCCGCTCCGCGTGACCGCCCGTCAGCTCCGGTTCGTAGGCGGGCAGCGGCTCCTCGGAGAGGACGACGTGGTCGATACGGAGCCCGTCGTCCACGACACCGCCGGGCGGTTCGGCGGCGGCAGCGGGCAGATCGAGGTCGATGACCACACAGCCCTCGGCGAACTGCGGTGCGCGCGCGACGACTTCGCCGTCCCGGTCCACCACGATCGAGTCGCCGTCGAAGACCAGCTCGTCCTGACCGCCGATCATCGCGAGGTACGCGGTGGTGCAGCCGGCCTCCTGGGCGCGCTTGCGCACGAGTTCGAGCCGGGTGTCGTCCTTGGCCTGCTCGTACGGCGAGGCGTTGATCGACAGCAGCAGCCCCGCCCCGGCGGCCCGGGTGGCCGGGACCCGGCCGCCGTCCTGCCACAGGTCCTCGCAGATCGCGAGCGCCACGTCGACGCCGCGCACCCGCACGACGGGCATGGTGTCGCCGGGGACGAAGTAGCGGAACTCGTCGAAAACGCCGTAGTTGGGCAGATGGTGCTTGGCGAACGCCAGCGCCACACCGCCCCGGTGCAGCACGGCGGCGGCGTTCTGCGGGGAGCCGGCCGGGCGGCCGATGCGCGGCCGGTCGCGTTCCGAGCGGTCCAGATAGCCGACCACGACGGGCAGTTCGCCGAAGCCCTCGTCGGCGAGCCGGACGGCGAGCGCGCGCAGCGCGTCCCGGGACGCCTCGACGAAGGTCGAGCGCAGGGCGAGGTCCTCGACGGGGTAGCCGGTCAGCACCATCTCGGGGAACGCGACGAGATGCGCGCCCTGCTCGGCGGAGTGCCGGGTCCAGTGCACGACCGCCTCGGCGTTCCCGGCGAGATCGCCGACGGTCGAGTCGATCTGATTCAGAGCGAGACGTAGTTGAGGCACGGCTCCCACTGTAATCGTCTTTCTGACGCGATGGGGGTTCGGGCGGCTGTGGGGAGCGTCTCGGGCCGGGGCGGGGTGGCGGCGACCGGGGCAGGCCCGGACCGGACCGGAGCGGACCGGACCGCGGGGACGGCGTACGGGCCGGTGCGGGCCCGCCCCTCGTCGTCCCGCACCGGCCCGTACGCCTCACCGGCCACTCCGGCCCGTACCGCCCCCGCCAAGGCGCCGTCGCCGCACCCCACCGCATCGCCCCCGCACCGCACCGCACCCGGAGCGCATCGGCCGCGCGGCGGGGTCAGTCGTGCGCGTACACCCGTTCCGCCCACCCGGCGATCTGCGCGTCGGTCAGGTGCAGCGCCAGGTCCGACTCGCTGATCATGCCGACCATGCGCTTGTCCTCGATCACCGGCAGCCGCCGGATCTGGTGCTCCTGCATCTCGTGCAGCACATCGTTCACGTCCGCGTCCGCCTCGATCCAGCGCGGCGTGCCGTGGGCCATCTCGCCCGCCGTGATCTTCGCCGGGTCGTGGCCCATGGCCACACAGCCGATGACGATGTCACGGTCGGTGAGGATGCCGGTCAGCCGCTCGCCGGAGTCGGCGATGGGCAGCGCCCCCACGTCCAGGTCCCGCATGAGCTGCGCGGCCCGGTCCAGCGTCTCGTGCGAGGGGATCCAGTCGGCGCCGGGATTCATGATGTCCTTGGCGGTGGTCATGGGTCGGTCCCTTCTGATCGGCCGGGTGTGTCCTCTGATCGTCCGAGTGTCCGCATGTCCGTAAGGCGAAGAGCGTCCGCCCTGACGCCCCCATCGTCGGTGGGCCGAACGGGTGTACGCGACCGCTGTCACCCGAACGGGTGAATCGGGGGTCCGGCGCGCAACGGCGCCGCCCCCGCCCGCGGAGGTGATCCACGCGGGCGGGGGCGGCGGTGTGCGTCGTACGGACTCGTCCGGCGTCTCCGAGGCGGAACGACGCCGGAACGAGGGCGGAACGAGGGCGGAACGAGGGCGGTACGGGCCTTCAGGAGCGCGGTTTCGCGCCCCGGGCCTTCAACAGGTCGGCCATCAGGTTGAGTTCGGACTGCTGGGCCGCCACCATGCCCTCGGCCAGGGTCCGTTCCGTACCGAACTCGCACGACTCGGCGCAGCCACGGGCCATCGTGACGCCGCCCTTGTGGTGGTCGGTCATCAGCTGGAGATACAGGATCTCCGCCTTCTCGCCCTTGGCGGTCCGCAGCGCCTCCATCTCCGTGCGGGTCGCCATGCCGGGCATCAGGGAGCCGTCACGGACCTCGTGGCCGCCGTGATCCATGCCCTCGCCGCTGTCCGTGCCCTCCATGCCGTCCATACCGTCCATGCCGTGGGCGTCGCCCTTGCCCGGGTGCCCGCCGTCGTCCGCCATCCAGGCCATGGGCTCCTGATCGGTCACGGCCTTCGGCAGCTTCCACATGTCGAGCCAGCCCAGCAGCATGCCGCGCTGGTTCGCCTGGGTGTTGGCGATGTCGTACGCGAGGCGGCGCACCTCCTCGTCGTCCGTGCCGTCCCGCACGAGGAACGACATCTCCACCGCCTGCTGGTGGTGGACCGCCATGTCACGGGCGAACCCGGCGTCGGCCGAGCCCACCGAGGGCGTGGCCGACGCCGCGGGCGCCTTGTCGGGCCCCGCGGAGGCGACCGTGGCCGCCCCCGCGAACAGCAGGGCGAGCACGACCGCCGTGACGGCGGCCCAGTTCGTGCGGGTCACTGGGCACCGATTCCGCCGGTGCACGCCGCACCGGGCTCGGGCGTCTGCGCGCCCTGCACGTACTTCGCGAGGAACTGGTCGACGCGCGGGTCGTCCGCGCTGTCCACGGTGACCTGCTTGCCCCACGCGGTCAGCATGACCGTCCCGGCCTGCTCCTTCACCGGGCTCATCAGCGAGTACTGGGTCTTGCCCACCAGCTCGCCGAGCGTCTTCACGTCGCCGTCGGACGCCTTGTCGTTGTACGTCACCCAGACCGCGCCGTGCTCCAGCGAGTGGACGGCGTTGACGTTGGGGACCGGCTCCTTGTAGACGTCGCCGGCGCAGTTCATCCACGCCTGGTTGTGGTTGCCGCCGACCGGCGGGGTCTGCGGGTACTTGACCTCCTCGGCGACGTGGTCACGGCCGAGCTTCTTCGCGTCCCAGGACTTCTCGCCCTTCACGGGCGCGGCGGCGGCCTTGTCCTGCGCCTTCTGTTCCTCGGACTCCTTGTTGAGCACGAACGCGCCGAAGCCGACGAGGGCCACGACCACGGCGGCGCTCGCCGTGATCGTGATGATGCGGTTGCGCCGCTCGCGGGCCCGCTCGGCGCGGCGCATCTGCTCTATTCGGGCCTTGCGCTCGGTGCTCTGGGTCTTGGAAGCCATGGTGTCTGTGTCGTCCTTCTCGAAAACCTGCGGAACGGGGGTGGGGGAGGTGCGGGAACCCGGTGGGGCGGACGCCCTACGTCCGCAGTACTTGAAGGACGTGGAGATCAGGCGCGCGGGGGGACGCTCCGGAGCGGGCCACCTGACCGGTGCCGGTCAGCGGCGCGGGACGCGCGGGGCTCACCTCGCCGGTGCCCGGCGGATCGGCGGGGTGCGGCGCGGTGAGCACGGCCGGCCAGAGGTGCGGCACGAAGCGGCAGCCGTTGCGCTCGTACGGGCAGATGTACTCGGGGGCGGCGGCCCGCCCGGCCGAGGTGCCCGCCACATCCGTACGGAGGGTGATGCCGGCGCTCGCGGAGTGGGCCGCCGCGCCCCGGTCCGGCGACGAGGCCGGGTGGTGCGGGTCGACGGAGGCCAGACAGAGGGAGAGCGCGGCGAGCAGCGTCGCCACGGCGCTCAGCAGCGCCGTGGGACGCGCGTCGCGTATGTGGCGTCGTCCCCCCATGGGCGCAGATCGTAGTCCGTACAGGTGGCCGAACAGGAGGGCGCGGCGGCCAACGAGTCCGGAACGTGCCCGCGGGTCCGAGTCGTCCTCCGTGAGGAGGCGGCCGAGGCGGCTCCGCGCGGAGGGGTCCGGCAGGACCCGGGCGCGGTACAAAGAGGCATGGCCGACCCTCCGGAACCCCCACCGCACGGACCCGCCGCGCCCGCCGCCGGCGCCGATCCCCCCGAGCCCGAGCCCGAGCGCGGACCCGAGCCCGAACCCGAACCCGAATCCGAGCGCGGACCGGTCGCCCCTGCCGATCCCCCCGGGTCCGGGCCCGAGTCCGGCCCCGCCCCGTCCGCCGACTCCGACGTGGACGCCGTCACGCGCGCGGTGCTGGTCGCCTCCCGGCTGCTCGTCAGCGTCTCCGTACGCTCCCTGGCCACGGTCGAGGACCGGGTCACCCTGCCCCAGTTCCGGCTGCTGAAGGTCCTCTCCGCGCACGCGGGCGACAACCTCGTGTCGGTCGCCGACCGGCTGGGCGTGAACCCCTCCACAGCGATGCGCATGGTCGACCGGCTCATCGCGGCCGGGCTGGCCGAGCGCGGGACCAACCCCGGCAACCGCCGGGAGACCGAGCTACGGCTCACCGACGAGGGCCGGGGGCTCGTCGCGGACGTCTCGGCGGCCCGCAGACGCCGGATCACGGCGATCGTCGAACGGCTGGCCCCCGAGCAGCGCACGGCCCTCGTGACGGCCCTCACGGCCTTCACCGAGGCGGGCGGCGAACGGCCCCTGCCGGACGACGACGGGGAGCCGTACCCGCTGGGCTGGTCGGACGGTACGGCCCCGCTCCACTGACCGCGCGGACGGCGCCCGGCCGCCGCCCGTCCGGGCGCGGCCCCCGGACGCGCGCTCCCCGGGGCGCGTGTCCGACAATGCTTTAGTACGCCGGTGTGCAACCTTCCGGAAATCCTGTGGTGTCATGCTCGGGTGCCCCGGTGCGTACTCGGCAGTGCGGGAGCAGGCGGCCTGACCGGCAAGGATGGGTAGGACAGCAGACATGGACAAGCAGCAGGAATTCGTGCTCCGTACCCTTGAGGAACGCGACATCCGCTTCGTACGCCTGTGGTTCACCGATGTGCTCGGCTTCCTCAAGTCGGTCGCCGTCGCCCCCGCCGAGCTTGAGCAGGCATTCGACGAGGGCATCGGGTTCGACGGCTCGGCGATCGAGGGATTCGCGCGGGTGTACGAGTCGGACATGATCGCCAAGCCCGATCCGGGCACCTTCCAGATCCTCCCGTGGCGCGCGGAGGCCCCGGGCACCGCGCGGATGTTCTGCGACATCCTCATGCCCGACGGCTCCCCGTCCTTCGCGGACCCCCGCTTCGTCCTGAAGAGGATCCTCGCCAAGACGTCGGACCTGGGCTTCACCTTCTACACCCACCCCGAAATCGAGTTCTTCCTCCTGAAGGACAAGCCGGTCGATGGCGGGCGCCCCACCCCGGCCGACAGCTCCGGCTACTTCGACCACACCCCGCAGAACGTCGGCATGGACTTCCGCCGGCAGGCCATCACCATGCTCGAATCCATGGGCATCTCCGTGGAGTTCAGCCACCACGAGGGCGCCCCCGGCCAGCAGGAGATCGACCTGCGGTACGCGGACGCGCTCTCCACCGCCGACAACGTCATGACCTTCCGTCTGGTCATGAAGCAGGTCGCGCTGGAGCAGGGGGTGCACGCGTCCTTCATGCCGAAGCCGTTCAGCGAGTATCCGGGCTCCGGCATGCACACCCACCTCTCCCTCTTCGAGGGCGACCGCAACGCGTTCTACGAGTCCGGCGCCGAGTACCAGCTCTCCAAGGTCGGCCGGTCCTTCATCGCCGGACTCCTCCGGCACGCCGCCGAGATCTCGGCGGTCACCAACCAGTGGGTCAACTCCTACAAGCGCATCTGGGGCGGCTCCACCCGCACGGCGGGCTCGGGCGGCGAGGCACCCTCCTACATCTGCTGGGGCCACAACAACCGCTCCGCGCTGATCCGCGTCCCCATGTACAAGCCCGGCAAGACCGGCTCCGCGCGCGTGGAGGTCCGCTCGATCGACTCCGGCGCCAACCCCTATCTGACCTACGCGGTCCTCCTCGCCGCCGGTCTGAAGGGCATCGAGGAGGGCTACGAACTCCCGGCGGGCGCCGACGACGACGTCTGGGCCCTCTCCGACGCGGAACGCCGCGCGATGGGCATCGAACCGCTGCCGCAGAACCTCGGCGAGGCGATCTCCCTGATGGAACGCAGCGAACTGGTCGCGGAGACGCTGGGCGAGCACGTCTTCGACTTCTTCCTCCGCAACAAGAAGCGCGAATGGGAGGAGTACCGCTCCGAGGTGACGGCCTTCGAGCTGAAGAACCTGCTGCCGGTGCTGTAACGACCGGTCAGCGGGCGACCGACAGCGCGAACGGCACCGGGCCCCAGGCCCGGACCAGGCTTCCCACCATGAGCGGGAAAGCCTCCGGGGCCCGTGCCGTCTCCGCGCCGCCGAGGTCGGTGACCCACTCCGGCGGCCAGCCCAGATCGGCCAGCAGCGCGGCGACGGTCCTCCTGGCCCCGGGATCGTCGCCGGACAGGAAGGCCGTCGGCGGGGTCCTGAGGGTGTGCGGGGCGGCCATCACCGACACGTGCATGGTGTTGAGGGTCTTCACCACGCGTACGGCGGGCAGCGCCCGCTGGATCTCCTCGGTGAGGCTTCCCCCGGGGAACAGGGGTGCCGTCGCGAACCCCAGGGCGTCGGTCTCGACGGCGTTCGCGACGTCGATCAGGACCTTGCCCGCCAGCGAGGGCGCCAGCGTCCCGAGGACCTTGAGACTGACCGCGCCGGGCAGGGCGTTGACCACGACGCCGCCCGCCCGTGCCGCCTCCGGCAGGCCGGTGACGTGTGCTCCCGGGACGGTTCCGCGCGGGTCGCGGGAGCCGACGACGATCTCGTGGCCGGCGTCCCGCCAGGCCCCGGCGAGGGCCCGTGCGACAGCTCCTGAACCGAGGACGGCGATGGTGGTCATGGGGGATCCGCTCCTGGGGCCGGGTGACGATCGTGCCGCTCGTCGGCGACGTTGGACGGCGGCTACCGTGGGCCGGGAGTACGCACTTCAAGGTGCCCTGGGCACGTCGAGGAGAGCCATGACGACCCGTACCGCGGCCGAGCGGCAGGCAGATGCCCGGAGCGCGCACCTGGTCCGGGTCGCCGCGTGTCCGGCCAACCGGCTGCTGGAGCGCGTCGGCGAGAAGTGGACGGCACTGGTCCTCAAGGAACTGGCCGGCGGACCGCGCCGGTACGGCGACCTCGCCCGTACGCTCGCCGGTGTCACCCCCAAGATGCTCACGCAGACGCTGCGCCGCCTCGAACGCGACGGTCTGGTCGCCCGCACCGTCACCCCCGCCGTACCGGTACGGGTCGAGTACGCGCTCACCGCGCTCGGGCAGAGCCTGATGCCCGTCCTGCGCGCCACGGCGGACTGGGCCGAGCGGAACATGGACCAGGTCGAGGCCGCCCGGCGGTCGTACGACGCCGCTCAGCGCAGGAGCAGTTGAAGGCCGCCCAGGATGGTCGCGCCGATCACCAGGCGTTCGAAGACGGTCTGGTTGATGCGGTCCGCGCACAGCTTGCCGACGACCGCGCCGGGCAGCACGAAGAGCACGAGCAGCGCGTCCAGCAGCAGTGATCGGGCGCTGATGAGGCCGAGGCCCACACTCAGCGGCACCTTCGAGATGTTGACGATCAGGAAGAACCAGGCGGACGTGCCCAGGAAGCCGAGCTTCCGGAAGCCGGCCGACAGCAGATACAGCGACATGACGGGACCGCCCGCGTTGGCGACCATCGTGGTGAAGCCGCCGAGCACCCCGTACGAGCGCGCCTTGACCCGGCCCTTGAGGGACAGGGTGTCCTCGGGTGCGGGCCTGTCCTCCAGCGACTGACGCCGCCGCCACATCGTCACGCCCGCCATCAGGAGGAGGATGGTCCCGATGGAGACACGTACGGCCCCGTCGTCGGCCCACAGCATGAAGACGGCGCCCGCCGCCACCCCCGCGGCGACCGCCGGGAAGAGCCGCCACAGGGTGGGCCAGTGCGTATGACGCCGGTAGGTGAGCACGGCGATCGTGTCGCCCACGATGAGGATCGGCAGCAGTACACCGGTCGACTCACGGGCGGGCAGCACGGCCGCGAACACCGCGAGACTGACCGTATTGGCGCCGCTGACCGCCGTCTTGGAGAACCCGACGAGCGCCGCCGCGGCGGCGAGCGCGGCGAATTCCCAGGTACTGATCATGCTGATCGTGTCCATGACGATGACCCATGCTACGGCCCTCGTCCCCGGGCACCCCGGGTGAGCCGGACCGCACGGCGTCGTACCGGACCGGAGCGCCGGCCACGGCCCCGCCGCGCCGAGGACTCCCCGGGTCACACCGCCGGGCATCCCCCGGCGGCGCCGCAATCCCGTCGCGCCCCCGTCAACGGCCGTCCGTCAACGGCCGTCCGTCAACGGCCGTCCGCCAACGGCCGTCCGCCGGCGGCCGGCTGCCCCGGCCGCCGGTCAGTCGAAGCGCCAGCGCGTCTGGCTGTACGGGTCCTTCGTGAAGCCGAAGGCCGTACGGGGGACGACACCGAAGACCGGCACCGTGCCGCCGGCCCCCACGAACGCGCCGTCCCGCACCTCGAAGCGCCACTCCGGGCCGTACTTCAGCTCCCACAGGGCCGCAAGCTCGCGCAGCCGCGCGTCGTCGCTCTCGCGGACCGCCGTGCCCTCGACCACCAGGTCCTGGCCGCCGACGAGCGCGTTCGTGCCGGTGGTCAGGACCACCTCCGGGTTGGCCCGGAGATTCAGCACCTTCCGCTCCCGCTCGCCCGAGCTGAACCACAGGGTGTCCCGCCACCAGACCGTCAGCAGCGGGGTGACATGCGGGCGGCCGTCGGGGCGAACCGTCGACAGCCAGAAGATCTCCGCCGCCGCCAGCCGGTCCACCGCGTCCGCCCAGCCGTCGGCGACCGCCGCCGGGTGGCTGTAACGGGCGTCCAGACGCGTGTCGGCCGGCTGCTTCGGCGCGGGTTCCTGGTGCTCCCTCACATGGGTTCCTTCCTCGGAGGCCGGTACGGCCGCGTACGGGAGTACGCTCACGACCCCTCCGTACGCGAGGCCCCGCCGCGACCGCGGTGACCCGGCGCCACCCCGGCGGCCCGGCGCCGCACCCCGGCCACCCGACGCCCGGCGGCCCGCCGCCCGTTCGAAGGGAGTGGCCGCCCTCCCCGGGGCGCGGCGGAGTACTAGGCTCGGGTGCGGACCCCGATCGGACGGACGAGAGGCCGCATGACGGTGCAGGGACGCAGGAGCAGTACCTTCACCCGCCTGCTCCGGCACGGCTTCACCGATCCGTCCGCGGCCGGGCGGCTGCTCGACCTGCCCGAGCTGGCGACGGTGCGCACGGACCCCGTCCTCCTCGACGCGCTCGGCTCCACCGCCGACCCCGACCTCGCGCTGCGCGGCTTCGTCCGGCTGGTCGAGGCACAGGGCGACGACGACCGCCGGCTGCTGCTCGACACGGTGCTCGCGGCGAAACCGCTGCGCGACCGGCTGCTCGGGGTGCTCGGGGCGTCCGAGGCGCTCGGCGACCATCTGGCCCGGCACCCCGCCGACTGGCAGGTGCTCGTCACCTACGAGTCGGCCGATCTGCACCCCGGCGTGGCCGAGTTCGAGGCCGGGCTCGCCGAGGCCCACGACGTCGACAGCCTGCGCGTCGCCTACCGCCGCTGTCTGCTCTCCCTCGCCGCCCGCGACGTCCGAGGCACCACCGACGTCGCCCAGACCGCCGCCGAACTCGCCGACCTGGCCACCGCCACGCTGCGCGCCGCGCTCGCCATCGCCCGCGCCGCCACCCCCGAGGACGCGGCGGCGTGCCGGCTCGCGGTCGTGGCGCTCGGCAAGTGCGGCGGGCAGGAGCTGAATTACGTCTCCGACGTCGACGTCATCTTCGTCGGCGAACCGGCCCACCCGCACGCCCCCTCGCACGACACCACCGCCAAGGGCGCAGGCGGGACCGCCCCAAACGCCGACGCCGCCGCCCAGGAGGCCGCCGACGCGTCGAAGGCCGAGGCCGAGGCCGTCCGCGCCGCCACCCGGCTCGCCGCCCACATGATGCGGATCTGCTCCGAGACGACCGCCGAGGGCACCATCTGGCCCGTGGACGCCAATCTGCGCCCCGAGGGCCGCAACGGGCCCCTCGTCCGCACCCTCTCCAGCCATCTCGCCTACTACCAGCGCTGGGCCAAGACCTGGGAGTTCCAGGCCCTGCTCAAGGCCCGCCCCGTCGCCGGGGACCTCGCGCTCGGCCAGGACTACGTGGCCGCCGTCGCCCCCATGGTCTGGCAGGCCGCCGACCGCGAGAACTTCGTGCCCGACGTGCAGAAGATGCGCCGCCGGGTCGTCGACAACATTCCCGTCGGCCAGGTCGAACGCGAACTGAAACTCGGCCCCGGCGGACTGCGGGACGTCGAATTCGCCGTGCAGCTCCTCCAGTTGGTGCACGGCCGCAGCGACACGTCACTGCGCAGCGGCACCACCCTCGTCGCCCTGCGCGCCCTCGCCGCCGGCGGTTACGTCGGCCGGACCGACGCGGCCCAGCTGGACGAGGCGTACCGCTTCCTGCGCTCCATGGAGCACCACATCCAGCTGTTCCGGCTGCGGCGCACCCATCTGGTGCCCGACGACGAGGCCGATCTGCGCCGTCTCGGCCGCTCGCTGGGGCTGCGGACCGAACCGGTCACCGAACTGACCCGGGCCTGGAAACGGCACGCCGCGATGGTCCGGCGGCTCCACGAGAAGATCTTCTACCGGCCGCTCCTCGACGCCGTCGCCCAGCTCGCCCCCGGCGAGATCCGGCTCAGCACGAAGGCGGCCGGCCAGCGGCTGGAGGCCCTCGGCTACGCGGACCCGGTGGCCGCGCTGCGGCACCTGGAGGCCCTGTCGTCCGGCGTCAGCCGCAAGGCCGCCATCCAACGGACCCTGCTGCCCGTGCTGTTGGGCTGGTTCGCGGACTCCGCCGACCCGGACGCCGGACTGCTCGGCTTCCGCAAGGTCTCCGACGCCCTCGGCAAGACCCCCTGGTATCTGCGGCTGCTCAGGGACGAGGGCGCGGCGGCCGAGAATCTGGCCCGGGTGCTGTCGGCGGGCCGGCTCGCCCCCGACCTGCTGATGCGCGCCCCGGAGGCCGTCGCCATCCTCGGCGACCCGGGCGGTCTGCGCCCGCGCGGCCGGGAACACCTGGAGCAGGAGGTGCTGGCCGCCGTCGGACGGGCCGAGACCGCCGAGACCGCCGTCGCCGTCACCCGCGGGGTGCGCCGCCGCGAACTGTTCCGGACCGCCGCCGCCGACATCATCGGCTCGTACGGCACCGAGGAGAACCCCGCCGAGGAGGATCCCGGCGAACTGGTCGACCGGGTCGGCCGGGCCGTCACCGACCTCAACTCCGCGACCCTGGCAGGGGCGTTGCGCGCCGCCGTACGGCAGAGCTGGGGCGACACCCTGCCCGCCAGGTTCGCCGTCGTCGGCATGGGCCGCTTCGGCGGCCACGAGCAGGGCTACGGCTCCGACGCGGACGTCCTGTTCGTGTACGAGCCCCGCGAGGGCGTCGAGGAACAGGAGGCGTCACGGGCCGCCGCCACCGTCGTCTCCGAGATGCGCCGGCTCCTCCAGATTCCCACGGCCGACCCGCCGTTGATGATCGACGCCGATCTGCGCCCGGAGGGCAAGAGCGGCCCGCTGGCCCGCACCCTCGCCTCGTACGCCGCCTACTACCGCCGCTGGTCGCTGGGTTGGGAGAGCCAGGCCCTGTTGCGCGCCGAGCCGATGGCCGGGGACGCGGACCTGGGCCGTGACTTCATCGGGCTGATCGACCCGCTGCGCTATCCCGACGGGGGCCTGAGCGACGCCGCTGTACGGGAGATCCGCCGGCTCAAGGCCCGGATGGAGACCGAGCGGATGCCGCGCGGCGCCGACCCCACCCTGCACACCAAACTGGGCCGGGGCGGGCTCTCGGACGTCGAGTGGACGGTGCAGCTGATCCAGATGCGGCACGCCTGGGAGGTGCCGGGCCTGCGCACCACCCGGACCCGCGAGGCACTGGCCGCCGCGCACACCGCGGGCCTGATCCGCACGGAGCACGCCCAGATCCTCGACGAGGCCTGGGTACTGGCGACCCGGGTGCGCAACGGCGTGATGCTGGTACGCGGCAGGGCGGGCGACACCTTCCCCTCGGACGGCCGCGAACTGGCCGCGATGGGCAGGTACTTGGGCTACGGCCCCGGCCCGGCGACGCCCGGCCCGAACCCGTACAACGGCCACAGCGGCGACATGATCGACGACTACCGGCGCACCACCCGGCGCGCACGCGCGGTGATGGAGGAGCTGTTCTACGGCGGGGTCGTCTGAGCGCTACGGAGTGGTCCGGGAGGGCGACGTGCTCCGCGTCGAGGAGGGTCTGGTCCGCGACGGCTTGTCGCCGCGCGAGGGCTTCTCGTTCCGGGGCGGCTTCTCGTTGCGCGGCGCCTTCTCGCCCCGGGGAGGCTCGTTGCGCCGGGCCGCGTCACCGCGCCGGGACGGCCCGCTCCGCGGCGACGGCGACGCCCGCGTCGACGCCGGAGCACGGGCGGCCAGCCCGGCGGCCGGCACCTTCGGGACACTCGCGCCCGGTGCGGTGTGCTCCGGCGCCCGGTCCTCCCCGGAGGGCCCCCGCGTGCCCGGACGGCGCGGCCACCACCGCCGCCTCGGCCGGTCGTCCTCGACCCAGCGCGGCAGCTGGTGCGGCAGCGCCCGGTACCAGGCGTACGACACGGCGAACCCGAACGCCAGACAGACCATGCCTCCCACCGCGTCCAGCCAGAAGTGGTTCGCGGTCGCGACGATCACGACCAGCGTGACCACCGGGTACAGCAGCCCCAGGATCCTCGCCCACGGCGCCTTGGCCAGCGCGAAGATGGTCAGCCCGCACCAGAGCGACCAGCCGATGTGCATGGAGGGCATCGCCGCGAACTGGTTCGACACGGCCTTGAAGTTGCCCGAGGCCATCGAACCCCAGGTCTCGTGGGCCTTCACCGTGTCGATGAAGTTCTGCCCGTTCATCAGCCGGGGCGGCGCGAGCGGATACAGATAGTAACCGAGCAGTGCCACAGCGGTGGTCGCGAAGAGAATGAGCCGACTCGCCGCGTAACGGCCCGGATGGCGCCGGTAGAGCCAGACCAGGACCGCGACGGTCACGATGAAGTGCAGCGTCGCGTAGTAGTAGTTCATGGCGATGATCAGCCATGTCACCGAATTCACCGCGTGATTGACGCTCTCCTCGAACGCCAGCCCAAGGGAACGCTCCGCGTGCCAGATCCAGTCCGCGTTCTTCAGCGCCTCGGCCCGCTGCTCCGGCACCGCGTTACGGACCAGTGAGTACACCCAGTAACTCAGCGCGATCAGCAGGATTTCGAACCAGATCCGGGGGCGTCGCGGCGACCTCGACCGGCGCAGCCGACCGGCGAAGGACACCGGGCGGGACCCGTCGGCCGTCGCACCCGCGGGGGGTGTCGGCGTGGCCGTCGTGCCTTCCGGAATCTTCACGGTCAGTTCACCCATGGAGAGAGAGTCTGCCAGATTTACGCCTTCGACCGATCATCCCCCGGGTGGGTCCCGGCCGCATGCGCTACGCCCCGCGGAGGACCCCTCGACCCCTACTTCCGGCCGTTGTCCTCCGGGAAATTCCCCAGGGGACCGGGCACCGGACCCGAGGCCGTCGAACCCCGGACCACCAGCTCGGGCATGAACACGAACTCGCTCTGCGGAGCCGGGGTGCCGCCGATCTCCTCCAGCAGCGTGCGGACCGCGGCCTGGCCCATCGACGGCACCGGCTTGCGGATCGTGGTCAGCGGGGGATCGGTGAACGCTATGAGCGGAGAGTCGTCGAAACCGACCACGGAGACGTCGCGCGGCACCTCCCGGCCGAGCTGCCGCGCGGCGCGGATCGCGCCCAGCGCCATCATGTCGCTGGCGCACACCACCGCCGTACAGCCGCGCCCGATGAGCGCCGTCGTCGCCGCCTGGCCGCCCTCCAGCGTGTACAGGGAGTGCTGGACCAACTCCTCGATCTCGTCCGGAGCCAGCCCCAGCTGCTCACGCATCGTGGCGCGGAACCCCTCGATCTTCCGCAGGACCGGCACGAACCGCTTGGGCCCCACGGCGAGACCGATCCGGCGGTGGCCGAGCGAGACCAGGTGGGTCACCGCGAGCCGCATCGCCGCCCGGTCGTCGGGCGAGATGAACGGCGCCTTGACGACCGGTGAGAAACCGTCCACGAGGACGAACGGCACGCCCTGGGCGCGCAGTTGCTCGTAACGCCCCATGTCCGCCGAGGTGTCCGCGTGCAGCCCGGAGACGAAGATGATGCCGGAGACACCCCGGTCGACCAGCATCTCCGTCAGCTCGTCCTCGGTGGAGCCGCCGGGCGTCTGGGTGGCGAGCACGGGGGTGTAGCCCTGGCGCGTCAGAGCCTGGCCGATGACCTGGGCGAGCGCCGGGAAGATCGGATTCTCCAGCTCGGGCGTGATCAGCCCGACGAGGCCGGCGCTGCGCCGGCGCAGTCGCACCGGGCGTTCGTAGCCGAGGACGTCGAGCGCGGCGAGAACGGACTCACGGGTGGCCGTGGCAACACCCGGCTTGCCGTTCAGTACGCGGCTGACCGTCGCCTCGCTGACCCCCGCCTGGGCTGCGATGTCGGCTAGCCGTGCGGTCATGTGAATCGACTCTACCGGGCGGGTGCGCGATTGCCCACCGAGCGCCCTTATCGGCCATCGACGCCGGTGAGGGGCCCGCCCGGCGGCCTCGCGGCGCGTCGCGGGCCGCCGGACGGCAAATTCTTGCAAGACCTTGCGGGACGGCTCCGCCGGAGCGCCCGGACCGCTCACCGTGCCGGTAACGGCCGACACGGAGCGTGCGTGCCGGCCCGCGCGCTCCCCGTCAAGAGCCCTTGCGGCAACTGTGCGGACACGCGAATGTAACGATCGTGGGAGCTTGCAGAAATCTTCCGCAAGCTCTTTCGGCCTTCTTTCAACCTTGTTACCTTCACGTCGACCCGGCGCCGCGACGGAGCGGTACGGCAGTTGAAGGAGTTCGGATGCGACGTGGCATAACGGCCACCGCCCTGGCCGCGACCCTGGCGCTCGCGGCGACCGCCTGCGGCGGCGACGAGAAGACCGAGGGCGGCTCGAAGCCCGGCGAGCTCTCGGGCACGGTCACCTGGTGGGACACCTCGACCGTGGGCAGCGAGGACAAGGTCTTCAAGAAGCTCGCCGAGGACTTCGAGACCGCGCACCCCGGCGTCGACGTCAAGTATGTGAACGTGCCGTTCGGCGAGGCGCAGAACAAGTTCAAGAACGCCGCGCAGTCCGGCTCCGGCGCGCCCGACGTCATCCGCTCCGAGGTCGCCTGGACGCCCGAGTTCGCCGACCTCGGCTACCTCGCGCCGCTGGACGGCACGGCCGCGCTGAAGGACGAGAAGGACTTCGTCCCCCAGGCCGCCGCCTCCACCAAGTACGACGGCAAGACCTATGCCGTCCCGCAGGTCATCGACTCCCTGGGCATCTTCTACAACAAGAAGCTGTTCAAGGACGCCGGGGTGGAAGTCCCCACGACCATCGCCGAGTTGAAGACGGTCTCGAAGACCATCAAGGACAAGACCGGCAAGACCGGCATGTATCTGCGCGGCGACGACGCGTACTGGTTCCTGTCGTTCCTCTACGGCGAGGGCGGCGACCTGGTCGACGCCGACGCCAAGACCATCACCGTCGACAGCCCGGCCGGCGTCAAGGCCATGGAGGTCGTCAAGGACCTCGTGGACTCCGGGGCCGCCAAGACCGACGCGACCGACGGCTGGGAGAACATGCAGGCCGCCTTCAAGGGCGGCGACGTGGCCATGATGATCAACGGCCCGTGGGCGATCGCCGACACCTACGCCGGACCGCAGTTCACCGACAAGGCCAACCTGGGCGTCGCCCCGGTGCCCGCCGGCTCGGCCGGCCAGGGCGCCCCGCAGGGCGGCCACAACCTCGGTGTCTACGCGGGGTCCGAGAACCTCGACGCCTCGTACGCCTTCGTGGAGTACATGTCCTCCGCCGAGTCCCAGGCGAAGATCACCACCGAGCTGAACCTGCTGCCGACCCGTACGTCGGTCTACGCCCGGCCCGAGGTCGCGAAGAACGAGATCGTCGGCTTCTTCAAGCCGGTCGTCGACAAGGCCGTCGAGCGCCCCTGGATCCCGGAGACCGGCAGCCTGTTCGCCCCGCTGGTCACCGAGTACACCAAGGTCCTCACCGGCCAGGCCACCCCGGAGGAGGGCGTCAGCACGACCGGTGACTCCTACCGCAAGCTGCTCAAGGGCTGGAAGTAGGACCGAGCGAGGGAAAGGAAGGCAGGCCGGCTGATGGCTGTGCACACCGGCCAGTCGGCGGTGAAGGCCGCGGGTGACTCGGACGTCGCCCGCGGCCGGAGCCGCGGCACTGGCAAACCCCCCGGCGGGGTGCGGCGTTCGGCCGCGACCCACTGGTACGCCTGGGCGATGGTCGCCCCCGTGGTGGCCGTGATCGGCGTGATCGTCGGCTACCCGCTGCTGCGCGGCTTCTATCTGTCGCTGACCGACGCCAACGAACGCAACGTCGAGCGCAACATCGGCGTCAACCACCTCCCCGCCACCTACGAGTTCGTCGGACTCGACAACTACGCCGACGCCCTGACGGGTGGTCAGTTCCTCGCCACCCTCGGCTGGACGCTGGTGTGGACGGTGTCCTGCGTCGGCCTCACCTTCGTTCTCGGCCTCGCCCTCGCGAACCTCCTCAACCGCCGCATCGCGGGCCGCTCCGCCTACCGGATGATGCTCATCCTGCCGTGGGCCGTCCCCGGCTTCGTGTCCGTCTTCGCCTGGCGGTTCCTCTACAACGAGGACCGGGGCCTGCTCAACAAGCTCCTGGCGGGCGGCGGCATCGACGCCGTGCCCTGGCTCAACGACCCCACCTGGGCCAAGTTCTCGGTCATCGCCGTCAACATCTGGCTCGGCGTGCCCTTCATGCTGGTCGCCCTGCTCGGCGGCCTCCAGTCCATCCCGGGCGAGATGTACGAGGCCGCCGAGATGGACGGCGCCGGCCCCTGGCAGCGGTTCCGGCACATCACCATGCCCGGCCTCCGCTCGGTCAGCACGACCGTCGTCCTGCTCAGCACCATCTGGACGTTCAACATGTTCCCGGTGATCTTCCTGCTGACCCGGGGCGGACCCGGTGAGGCCACCCAGATCCTGGTGACCCAGGCGTACAAGTTCTCCTTCGAGATCAGCCCCCGCGACTTCGCCCTGTCGTCCACCTGGGGCGTACTGATCCTCGTACTCCTGATGATCTTCGCCGTGGTCTACCAACGAGTCCTCCGCAAGCAGGGAGATACCTGGTGACCGCCCTGACCGAGACCGGCGCGGGCGCCCCGCCCGCCGCCCCCGCGCGCCCGGCGGAGAAGGTACGCCGCCGGGGCGACCGCTCGCCCGTCGCCTCCGTCGGCCTGCACGCCACCCTGATCGTGGCGTCCGTCGTGGCGGTCTTCCCCGTGCTGTGGGTACTGCTGACGTCCCTGAAGCCCGCCGCGTACGCGACGACGACGGACTTCTTCAAGGACACGACGTTCGAGAACTACACCAAGCTGCTGGCGGACACACCGTTCCTCACCTGGTTCGGCAACTCGCTGCTGATCGCCGGACTGACCACCGTGCTCGGCGTGTTCACCGCCGCCACCACCGGATACGCCGTCAGCCGCTTCCGCTTCCCCGGCAAACGCGGCCTCATGTGGACCCTGCTCATCACCCAGATGTTCCCGATGGCCGTGCTCATCGTGCCGCTCTACAACATCATGTCGAGCCTCGGCCTGCTCAACCAGGCGGCCGGACTGGTGATCACATACCTCACGATCGCCGTGCCGTTCTGCGCCTGGATGATGAAGGGCTTCTTCGACACCATCCCGCGCGAGATCGACGAGTCCGGCATGGTCGACGGACTCACCCCGTTCGGCACCTTCTGGCGGCTGATCCTGCCGCTCGCCAAACCGGGACTCGCGGTGACCGCGTTCTACTCCTTCATCACCGCCTGGGGCGAGGTGGCGTACGCCTCCGCCTTCATGGTCGGCGACGAGAACCTCACCCTCGCGGGCGGTTTGCAGAAGTTCGTCAACCAGTACGGCGCCCAGTGGGGTCCGATGACGGCGGCGTCCGTGCTCATCGCGATACCCGCCGCGATCGTCTTCCTGTTCGCGCAGCGCCATCTGGTGACCGGTGTCTCCGCCGGTGCCGTGAAGGGCTGACGGCGCCCTCGCCGCCCGTACGACACGCACCACCGCACCCGCACCCCGCAGCACAGCGACAGTGACGGCGGCGCCGGGGCCGATCCGGACCCCGGCGCCGCTCCCTCCCAGACCCCCAGGGACGACATGACCCAGCACCTCGCTGCCCCCTCCACCGGCACGTCCGACGACGCCCCGGGCCGGCCCGCCGGCTGGTGGCGGGACGCGGTGATCTACCAGGTCTATCCGCGCAGTTTCGCCGACGCCAACGGTGACGGCATGGGCGATCTCGAAGGCGTACGGAGCCGGCTGCCGTATCTGCGCGCGCTGGGGGTCGACGCCGTCTGGCTCAGCCCGTTCTACGCCTCGCCGCAGGCCGACGCGGGCTACGACGTCTCCGACTACCGGGCCATCGATCCCATGTTCGGCTCGCTCCTCGACGCCGACGCGCTGATCCGCGACGCGCACGCGCAGGACCTGCGCGTCATCGTCGACGTGGTGCCCAACCACTCCTCCGACCGGCACGACTGGTTCCGCCGCGCCCTCCGGGACGGCCCCGGCTCGGCGCTGCGCGAGCGCTACCACTTCCGCCCCGGCAAGGGCGCCGACGGTGAACTCCCGCCCAACGACTGGGAGTCCATCTTCGGCGGCCCCGCCTGGACCCGGACCACCGACCCGGACGGCACCCCCGGCGAGTGGTATCTGCACCTCTTCGCGCCCGAACAGCCTGACTTCAACTGGGACCACCCCGCCGTCGCCGACGAGTTCCGCTCCATCCTGCGCTTCTGGCTCGACATGGGCGTCGACGGCTTCCGGGTCGACGTCGCCCACGGACTCGTCAAGGCCGCCGGGCTGCCCGACGTCGGCAGCGGCGGCCAGCTCGGGCTCCTCGGCAGCAGCGAGCGGGGCCTGCCCTTCTTCGACCAGGACGGCGTCCACGAGATCTACCGCAGCTGGCGCACCATCCTGGACGAGTACCCCGGCGACCGGATCGCCGTCGCCGAGGCCTGGACCCCCACCGTCGAGCGCACCGCCCACTACGTGCGCCCCGACGAGATGCACCAGGCGTTCAACTTCCAGTATCTGAGCACCTTCTGGGACGCCGCCGCGCTCCGCGACGTCATCGACACCTCGCTCGCCGCGATGCGCCCCGTCGGCGCGCCCACCACCTGGGTGCTCTCCAACCACGACGTCACCCGGCACACCACCCGCTTCGCCCACCCCCTCTCCCTCGGCACCCAGCTCCGGGAGGCGGGCGACCGCGCGCTCGGTCTGCGCCGGGCCCGCGCCGCGACCCTGCTGATGCTCGCCCTGCCCGGCTCCGCCTACGTCTACCAGGGCGAGGAACTGGGACTGCCCGACGTCACCGACCTGCCCGACGAGGCCCGGCAGGACCCCTCGTACTTCCGCGCGGCCGGCCAGGACGGCTACCGCGACGGCTGCCGGGTGCCGATCCCGTGGACCCGCGACGGCTCCTCGTACGGCTTCGGCCCCGGCGGCAGCTGGCTGCCGCAGCCCGTCGGCTGGGGCGAGCTGAGCGTCGAGGCGCAGACCGGCGTGGAGGGCTCCAGCCTGGAGCTGTACCGCGCGGCCATCGCCGCCCGGCGCGCGCACCCGGGGCTCGGCGCCGGGGTGTCCGTCGACTGGCGGGACGCCCCGGAGGGGGTCCTCGTCTTCGCCCGGCCCGGCTTCCTCTGCACCGTCAACACCACCGGCGCGCCGGTGCGGGTCCCGGTGCGGGGCAGTCTCCTGCTCGCCAGCGGACCCGGCACCGTCACCCGCCCCGGCGCCGAGGCGGGCGTCCACGAGGCCGAACTGCCCGCCGACACCACGGTGTGGTGGACGGTGTGACACTGCCCCTCCCCAGGTCCGGAGCCGGGACACCCCGGCTCTCGGACATCGCGGGACAGGCATCGGTCAGCGAGGCCACCGTCAGCCGGGTGCTCAACGGCAAGCCCGGTGTCGCCGACAGCACCCGCCAGCGGGTGCTCGCCGCGCTCGACGTCCTCGGGTACGAGCGCCCCGTACGGCTGCGGCGGCGCAGCGCCGGGCTGATCGGTCTGGTGACCCCGGAACTGGTCAACCCGATCTTCCCGGCGTTCGCCCAGGCCGTCGAGCAGGTGCTGGCCGGGCACGGCTACACGCCCGTCCTCTGCACCCAGCTCCCGGGCGGGGCAACGGAGGACGAGCTGGTCGAGCAGCTCGTGGAGCGCGGCGTCGGCGGCATCGTCTTCCTGTCGGGGCTGCACGCGGACACGTCGGCGGACCCGGCGCGGTACGCCGCGCTGATCGACCGGGGCGTGCCGTTCGTGATGATCAACGGCTGCAACGACCGGGTCAGCGCGCCGTTCGTGTCCCTGGACGACCGGGCGGCCATGCGGATGGCCGTGGGGCATCTGGCGGATCTGGGACACCGGCGGATCGGGCTGGCGACGGGGCCGCTGCGGTACGTCCCGTCGGCGCGCAAGCGCGAGGGGTTCCTCGACGCGCTGGCCGCCGTACGGGGGCTGACCCGTGAGGAGGCCGAGGAGCGGGTCTGCTCCACGCTGTTCAGTGTGGAGGGCGGTCAGGTGGCGGCGGGCGCGCTGCTCGACCTGGGCTGCACGGGCATCGTCTGCGGCAGCGACATGATGGCGCTCGGGGTGGTGCGGGCGGCCCGCGCGCGAGGAGTGCGGGTGCCGTACGACCTGTCGGTGGTGGGCTTCGACGACTCGCAGCTGATCGCCTTCACCGACCCGCCGCTGACGACGGTGCGCCAGCCGGTGCAGGCGATGGCGGGCGCGGCGGTGGGCGCGCTGCTGGAGGAGATCGGCGGAAGTCCCGTGCAGCGGACGGAGTACGTGTTCCAGCCGGAGCTGGTGGTGCGGGGGTCGACGGCGGGCGCGCGTACGGGCTGAGGGGCCGTCATGTGCGTGGCTGAGCACCGTCTTTGCTTGGCAGATGTCACCCGCTCGACGCGTCCCGCGCGTGGGCCCCGGGCCGGCGGTCCGTCGTGCGCGCGGGAGTCCTCGCCCGGTGCCGGCCGGGTGGCGGGAGGTCCCGGGTCGTGCGTGCGCGCGGGAGCCCCGGGGGCGGGCCCCGGGTGGGGCGGCGGGAGGTGTGACCCCCGGGGCTCCCCGCGCCGGACCGGAGTCCTGACGAACGTACCCCCGCGCAACACCTTGCGGAAGTTCTTGCGGTCCGTCGATTCCTGTATTTCCGCGGTGTTACCCGGTGTTGTCCAGAGGGTTGACCGGGAGTTGCGGGGCTCGTACGGTCTGGTCGCGACACGCTTTGCTTTCTTGCAGCAAGAACATTCAAGAGCCTTGAGGGCCCGGACAGGACCTGGTCCCGCCCAGCTCTCCCCGTCGTCCGCACCTCCCCCACGCAGGAGGAAACATGGCCCGCAGAGTTCCCGCCCTCGTACTCGCCCTGGTGGCGGGCGCGGCGGCCCTCGTGGCTCCGGGAAGCCCCGCCCAGGCCGCGCCGCCCGGCGAGAAGGACGTCACCGCCGTCCTGTTCGAGTGGCGCTTCGACTCCGTCGCCAGGGCCTGCACGGACACCCTCGGCCCGGCCGGCTACGGCTACGTCCAGGTCTCCCCGCCCCAGGAGCACATCCAGGGCGGCCAGTGGTGGACCTCGTACCAGCCCGTCAGCTACAAGATCGCCGGGCGGCTCGGCGACCGTGCCGCCTTCCAGGCCATGGTCAACACCTGCCACGCCGCCGGGGTGAAGGTCGTCGCCGACACCGTCATCAACCACATGTCGGCCGGTTCGGGCACCGGCACCGGGGGCACCTCGTACGCCAAGTACGAGTATCCCGGCATCTATTCGGGCGCCGACATGGACGACTGCCGCTCCCAGATCAGCAACTACGGCGACCGCGGCAACGTCCAGAACTGCGAACTCGTGGGCCTGGCCGACCTGGACACCGGCGAGGACTACGTACGCGGCCGGATCGCCGCGTATCTGAACGACCTCAGCTCGCTCGGGGTCGACGGCTTCCGGATCGACGCCGCCAAGCACATGCCGGCCGCCGACCTCGCCAACATCAAGTCCCGGCTGAGCAATCCGGGCGTGTACTGGAAGCAGGAGGCGATATTCGGCGGCGGGGAGGCCGTGTCGCCGAGTGAGTACCTCGGCACCGGAGACGTCCAGGAGTTCCGCTACGGCCGGGGCCTCAAGCAGGTCTTCCTCAACGAGAACCTCGCGTACCTGAAGAACTTCGGCGAGGGCTGGGGCTTCATGCAGGGTGCCAAGTCGGCCGTCTTCGTGGACAACCACGACACCGAGCGCGGCGGCGACACCCTCAACTACAAGAACGGCGCCGCGTACACGCTGGCCAACGTGTTCATGCTCGCGTACCCGTACGGTTCGCCCGACGTGCACTCCGGCTACGAGTTCTCCAACCACGACGCCGGACCGCCCAACGGCGGCACGGTCAACGCCTGTTACGCCGACGGGTGGAAGTGCCAGCACGCCTGGCGCGAGATCTCCTCCATGGTCGGCTTCCGCAACGCGGCGCGCGGCCAGGGTGTCACCGACTGGTGGGACGACGGCGGTGACCGGATCGCCTTCGGGCGCGGTTCGAAGGCGTACGTCGCCCTCAACTACACCGGCTCCGCGCTCAGCCGCACCTTCCAGACGTCGCTGCCCGCCGGTGACTACTGCGACGTGCAGAGCGGCAACGGGGTGACGGTGAACGGCTCCGGCCAGTTCACCGCGACGCTCGGCGCCAACACGGCCGTCGCCCTGCACGCCGGGGCCCGCTCCTGCGGCGGGGGCTCGCCGCAGCCGGGCCGTTTCGGGGTGACGTTCGGGGTGAACGCGACGACGCAGCCCGGCCAGAACATCCATGTCACCGGGGACCGCGCCGAACTCGGCAACTGGAACACCGGGGCCGCCCTCAAGCTCGACCCGGCCGCCTACCCGGTGTGGAAGCTGAACGTGCCGCTGCCCGCCGGTACGTCCTTCGCGTACAAGTACATCCGCAAGGACGCGGCCGGAAACGTGACGTGGGAGAGCGGCGCCAACCGGACGGCCACCGTGCCGAGCACCGCGTCCGGCCCGCTGCCGCTGAACGACACCTGGCGCAACTGACCCCGTCCCAAACCGACTTACCCCCCACGGAACCCGCACCCCCCGCACCCCCCGCACCATCCGGCCGTCCCGGCGATCCCGCACCCGTGCCCCCGGCACGCGCGCCGTCGCCGGGCCGGCCGCCTTCCCGTACCCCGAGGAGACCCCGCGTGATTCGCCCGCCCCTGCCCGCGCTCCCGCGCACGGCGGCCGTCGCCGTCGTGGCCGCGGCCCTCTGCGCGGCCCTGGTGCCCGCGCTGCCGGCCGTCGCCGCCCGTGCCCCGGCCCCGCCGTCGGACGCCCGGCTCGCCGCCGAGCCCGCCCGGCACGACCTGACGCGCGAGCAGTTCTACTTCGTGCTGCCCGACCGCTTCGCCAACGGCGACCGGTCCAACGACCGCGGCGGACTGACCGGTTCACGCACCGACACCGGTCACGACCCGGCCGACAAGGGCTTCTACCAGGGCGGCGACCTCAAGGGGATCACCGACCGGCTCGACTACATCAAGGGCCTCGGCACCACCGCCATCTGGATGGCGCCGATCTTCAAGAACAAGCCGGTGCAGGGCACGGGCGACGACGTCTCGGCCGGCTACCACGGCTACTGGATCACCGACTTCACCCAGGTCGATCCGCACTTCGGCACCAACGCCGAACTGGAGAAGCTGATCGACAAGGCCCACGACAAGGGCATGAAGGTCTTCTTCGACGTCATCACCAACCACACGGCCGACACCGTCGACTACGCCGAGAAGGTCTACGGCTACCGCCCCAAGGGCTCCCACCCGTATCTCGACAAGAACGGCCGCCCCTTCGACGACCGCGAGGGCCTCGGGCGGGTGGACGCCGACGCGTTCCCCTACACCCCGGCACCCAAGGCGGGCGAGAAGAAGGTCCCGTCCTGGCTCAACGACCCCACGATGTACCACAACCGGGGCGACTCGACCTTCGCCGGGGAAAGCTCCGAGTACGGCGACTTCTCCGGCCTGGACGACCTGTGGACCGAACGGCCCGAGGTGGTCGACGGGATGGCGGACATCTACAAGAAGTGGGTCCGCGACTTCGACATCGACGGCTTCCGCATCGACACCGTCAAACACGTCGACCTCGACTTCTGGACCCAGTGGGCCACCGCGCTCGACGCCTACGCCGCGAAGCGCGGCCGGGACGACTTCTTCATGTTCGGCGAGGTCTACTCCGCCGACCCGGCCGTCACCTCGCCGTACGTGACCCGGGGCCGGCTCGACTCCACGCTGGACTTCCCCTTCCAGGACGCGGCGCGCGCCTACGCCTCGCAGGGCGCGCCCGCCGAACGGCTGGCGAAGGTCTTCGCCGAGGACTACCGCTACACCACCGACAAGGCCAACGCCTACGAGCAGGTGTCGTTCCTCGGCAACCACGACATGGGCCGTATCGGCACCTTCCTCCGGCAGGACAACCCGGACGCCGGTGACGCCGAACTGGTCAAGCGCGCCCGTCTCGCCAACGAGCTGATGTTCCTCAGCCGCGGCAACCCGGTGATCTACTACGGCGACGAGCAGGGCTTCACCGGCGCGGGCGGCGACAAGGACGCCCGCCAGAGCCTCTTCGCGTCCACCACCCCCGACTATCTGGACGACGACCAGCTCGGTACCGACCGGACGCACGCCTCCGACGCGTACGACCCGGCGCACCCGCTCTACCGGGCCGTCGCCGGCCTGTCGAAGCTGACGAAGAGTCACCCGGCGCTGCGGGACGGCGTCCAGACCGAGCGGTACGCGGACGGTTCCGTGTACGCGTTCTCCCGCACCGACGCCAGGCAGCGGCAGGAGTACGTCGTCGCCGTGAACAACGCCGCCACGGCGAAGACCGTGAAGGTGCCCACCGGCTCGGCGGGCGCCACCTTCCGCGTGCTGTACGGCGGGACACCCGGCGCCGTACGCAGCGGGGCCGACGCGGCCATCGAGGTCACCGTCCCGGCGCTGTCCTCCCTCGTGCTGCGCGCGGCCGAACCCCTCGCGCCGCCCACCGCCGAGCCGTCCATCACCCTTGACGCTCCCGGGGCCGGAGCCACCGGCACCGTGGAACTCGGCGCGGACGTCGACGGCGGACAGCTCAACCGTGTCGTCTTCGCCGCCCAGGTCGGCAACGGCCCCTGGCGCACCCTCGGCAGCGCCGACCACGCGCCGTACAAGGTCACGCAGTTCGTGGACGCCCCCGCCGGAACACCCCTGCGCTACAAGGCCGTCGCGGTCGACAGCCGGGGCCGTACCGCCTCGGACCTGGCCTCCTCGACCGCCGGACAGACACCCGCGCCCGAACCGCCGACGGCGGTGAAGCGCGAGCACGCGATCGTGCACTACCGGCGCGCCGACGGCGACTACGAGGGCTGGCAGCTCAACTCCGGTGACAAGAAGGGGGAGTTCACCGGCCGGGACGCGTACGGCGCGTTCGCGTGGGTCGACGTCCCCGAGGGCGCCTCGTCCGTCCCGTACACCGTCGTCAAGAACGGCACCCCGGACGGGCCCGAACGCACCGTCGACCTGGCGAAGACCGGCGAGGTGTGGATCGAGCAGGGCGCGGACGGCCAGAGCGAGAAGGCACCCGACGGGGCGTACCCGCCGCAGGACAAGACGAAGGCGGTCCTGCACCACCAGCGGCCCGACGGCGACTACGACGGCTGGGGCCTGCACACCTGGACCGGCGCCAAGGACCCCACCGACTGGGCGAAGCCGCTGCTGCCGGTGAAGCAGGACGCGTACGGCGTCACGTACGAGGTGCCGCTCGCCGAGGGCGCCACCTCACTCAGCTACATCCTGCACAAGGGCGACGAGAAGGACCTGCCGTCCGACCAGTCGCTCGACCTGGCCACGTACGGCAACGAGGTCTGGATGCTCGCCGGGCGGCCCGGCTATCTGCTGCCCACCTCCGGCGCCGTCCCCGCCCCGGACCTCGGCAAGGCCGAGGCTCAGTTCATCGACCGCGACACCGTCGTGTGGAAGGTGAAGGCCACCGAGGCGACCAGCCAGCAACTCGTGTACGCGCCGGACGGCGGCATCACCGTCGAGAACGGCGCGCTCTCCGACGAGGGGCAGTGGCTGCGGCTCACTCCCGGAGCGCTGACCGACGCGCAGCGGGCGAAGTACCCGCACCTGAAGGACTTCCCGGCCTTCACCGTGGACCCGCGCGACCGCGACCGGGTGAAGGAGTCGCTGCGCGGCCAGCTCATCGCCACCCAACGCGCCGCCAACGGCGCCCTGTTGGCCGCGACCGGCGTCCAGATCCCCGGTGTCCTGGACGACCTGTACGCGGCGGGGGCGACCCGCGCCGCACTCGGGCCCGTCTTCCGCGACGGCCGCCCCACCCTGTCGGTGTGGGCGCCCACGGCCCGGCGCGTCCAGCTCGAACTCGGCGGCCGGAGCGTGCCGATGCGGCGCGACGACCGCACCGGCGTGTGGTCCGTGCGGGGCACCCGCGACTGGACGGGCAAGCCCTACCGGTACGCGGTCGACGTCTGGGCGCCCACCGTGGGAAAGAGGGTCACCAACAAGGTCACCGACCCGTACTCCACCGCGCTGACCGCCGACTCCGCGCGCAGCCTCGCCGTCGACCTCGGTGACCCGAAGCTCGCCCCGAAGGGCTGGTCCGCGCTGAAGAAGCCGAAGGCCGTCCCGATGCGCGACGCGCAGATCCAGGAGCTGCACATCCGCGACTTCTCGATCACGGACCGCACCTCGGACCACCCCGGCCGCTATCTGGCCTTCACCGACACCCGCTCGAACGGCATGAAGCACCTCGCCCGGCTGGCCGGCGCGGGAACCTCCTACGTCCATCTGCTGCCCGCCTTCGACATCGGCACCATCCCGGAGAAACCGGCCGACCAGCAGGAACCGGCCTGTGAGCTGTCCGTGTACGCCCCCGACTCCGACGAGCAGCAGGCGTGCGTCGCGAAGGCGGCGGCGAAGGACGGCTTCAACTGGGGTTACGACCCGCTGCACTACACCGTGCCCGAGGGCTCCTACGCGAGTGACCCGAACGGCACGAAGCGCACGGTGGAGTTCCGCCGGATGGTGCAGGGCATCAACGGCACCGGGCTGCGGACCGTGATGGACGTCGTCTACAACCACACGGTGGCCAGCGGCCAGGACCCCAAGTCCGTACTCGACCGGATCGTGCCCGGCTACTACCAGCGGCTGATGGACGACGGCACGGTGGCGACATCCACCTGCTGCGCCAACACCGCGCCCGAACACGCCATGATGGGCAAGCTCGTGGTGGACTCCCTCGTCACCTGGGCCAGGGAGTACAAGGTCGACGGCTTCCGCTTCGACCTGATGGGCCATCACCCCAAGGCCAACATCCTCGCCGTGCGCAAGGCGCTGGACGCGCTGACCGTCGCGAAGGACGGGGTCGACGGCAAGGCGATCGTCCTCTACGGCGAGGGCTGGGACTTCGGCGAGATCGCCGGGGACGCCCGCTTCGTCCAGGCCACCCAGAAGAACATGGCGGGCACCGGGATCGCGACCTTCTCCGACCGGGCGCGCGACGCAGTACGCGGCGGCGGCCCCTTCGACGAGGACCCCGGCGTCCAGGGCTTCGCCTCCGGTCTCTTCACCGACCCCAACTCCTGGGCCGCCAACGGCACTCCGGCCGAGCAGCGGGCCCGGCTGCTGCACTACCAGGACCTGATCAAGGTCGGCCTCACCGGCAACCTCGCCGACTACACCTTCACCGACAGCTCGGGCCGCACCGTCAAGGGCTCCGAGGTCGACTACAACGGCGCCCCGGCCGGGTACGCCGAGGCGCCCGGCGACGCGCTGGCCTACTCCGACGCGCACGACAACGAAAGCCTCTACGACGCGCTGGCCTTCAAACTCCCGCGCGCCACACCGGCCGCCGACCGGGCCAGGGCACAGGTGCTCGCGATGGCGACGGCGGCGCTCACCCAGGGGCCGTCGCTCTCCCAGGCGGGCACGGACCTGCTGCGTTCCAAGTCGCTGGACCGCAACTCCTACGACAGCGGCGACTGGTTCAACGCGATCCACTGGGACTGCCGGGACGGCAACGGCTTCGGGCGCGGTCTGCCACCCGCCACCGACAACGAGCCCAAGTGGGGTTTCGCCAAACCTCTGTTGGCGACACCGGGCATCACGCCCGACTGCCCGGAGATCACCGGGGCCTCGGCCGCGTACCGGGATCTGCTCACGATCCGCACCACGGAGCCGGCCTTCGGACTCGACTCCATCGGCGCGGTCCAGTCCGCGCTGTCCTTCCCGCTCTCCGGACCGGACGAGACCCCCGGCGTCGTCACCATGCGCCTCGGCGAGCTGGTGGTGGTCCTCAACGCCGCCCCGGAGACGGCCACCCAGCGGGTCACGGCGCTCGCCGGACGGCCGTACGGGCTGCACCCGGTGCAGGCGGCGGGAGCGGACGCGACGGTCAAACGGGCGTCGTACGAGGCGAGTTCCGGGACCTTCTCGGTACCGGCACGGACGGTGGCGGTCTTCCGGACCGGCGCCTGACCGCACCCGGCGGTCGGCGCGCCCGTGTCCGGCGCGCCGACCGCCGGGAGACCGGTCTCGGACGGAGGAAACTGCCCAGGTTGTCGGCGGTCCGGTCAACGGCAGGCCCGATCAGGGGCGGTTCGCGCTTCGGCAGCCCGATCAGCGGCGGTTCGAGTTTCGGCAGGCCGAGTAAACAAGTCCGTTTCTGACTGATTCTCACCATGGGGGCGGTCCCCGGGCCCCGACGGGTCCAGACTGTCCCCCGTGGTGGGACACCTTCCCGATGAGAAGACCAGTTTCGTGGGACGCACGGCCGAGCTGGCCGTGGTCCAACACGCACTGCGGGAGCGCCGGTTGACGACGCTCACCGGCCCCGGAGGCGTGGGCAAGACCCGGCTCGCGCTCCGCGCCGCCGATCACGCCGACGAGCGGTACCCCGACGGCGTGTGGTGGGTCGACCTCTCGCCGCTCGCCGACGAACGGCTCCTCCTGATCACCGTCTCCGACGCGCTCGGCCTCTCCGACCACACCCTCCGCACGCCCGTCGAGACCCTCTGCGCCTGGCTCGCCGACCGGCGGGCCCTGCTCGTACTCGACTGCTGCGAACGGCTGGTGGGCGCCTGCGCCCGGCTCGTCGGCGAACTCCTCGCCGCCGCCCCCGGCCTCACCGTCCTCGCCACCAGCCGCCAGCCGCTCGGCCACCCCGCCGAGGAACGCGTCGAAGTGGCACCCCTGCCGCTGGACGGCGACGACGAGAAGGGCCTCGCCCTCACCCTCTTCCGCGAACGCGCCGCCACGGCCGCCCCCGGCGTCTCCCTCGCCGGCCCGGCCGCCGCAGCCGCCGCCGACGCGATCTGCCGCCGCCTCGAAGGCATCCCGCTCGCCCTCGAACTCGCCTGCGCCCGCCTCGCCGACAACACCGTCACGGAGATCGCCGAACGGCTCACCTCCCGTCTCGACGTCCTCACCGACGACACCGTCTGGCCCCGCCGCCACCGGGCGCTGCGCACCGCCATCGGCTGGAGCCACGAACTGTGCGCCCCGCTCGAACGGCTGCTGTGGGCACGGCTGTCCGTCTTCGGCGGCGACATCGAGGAGACCGACGCGCGCGCCGTCTGCGCCGGCGGCCCTCTCACCCCCGACGGTGTCGGCCGCGCACTGACCGGCCTCGCCGAACGCTCGGTGCTGCGGCGCGACGGCACCCGCTACCGGATGCTCGACACCCTGCGCGAGTACGGCGCCCTCTGGCTGGCCGAACTCGGCGAGGAACGCGCGCTCGCCGACCGGCACGCCGCGCGCTTCGCCGCGCTCGTCCGCGAGGCGCACGGCGGCTGGCTCGGCCGGGAGCAGGTCGCGTGGTACACCAGGGTCGCCGACAGCCACTCCGACCTGTGCGCCGCCCTCGACCACCTCCTCGCCACGGACCCCGCCGCCGCCCAGGAGATGGCGGGCCGGGTCGGCTTCTTCTGGACCTGCTGCGGCCATCTCCACGAGGCCAGGATCTACCTGGAGCGCGCGCTCGCCGCCCACCACACCCTCGGACCGGACCGCACCCGCACGCTGTGGGCGCTCGGCCTGACCGTGATGCTCCAGGGCGACCACGAGGAGGCGCGGCGCCTCGGCGAACGGTGCGGCCGGGTCGCCCGGCACGACAAGGACCCCGAGTCCGCGCTCTCGGCGGCGTATCTGAGCGGCCTCACCTCCCTGATGACCGGGCACGCGCAGGCCGGCCACACACTCGCCGACCGCGCGCTGGAGGCCGTGGGCGGCGACGGGTTCTCGTACCCCTCCCAACTGCGCTGCCGCCTCGTCCGTGTCTTCGCCCTCACCGGCCTCGGGCGGCTCGACGAGGCGGGCCGGGAAGCCGCCGAGCTCCGCGCGGAGTGCGCGGAACGCGGCGAGGTCTGGACCCGCTCGTACGCCGACTACCAGCTCTCCCTGGTCCGGCTGCTGACCGGCCGGCCGCACGAGGCGGAGACCCACGCCCGCGCGATGCTGGCCGGCAAGCACCAGCTGCGCGACAGCTTCGGCATCGCGCTCGGCCTCGACCTGCTGGCGGCGGCGGTGGCCGCGCAGGGCGACGGCGAACGCGCCGCGCTCCTCTACGGCACCGGCCAGGCGTACTGGCAGCTGGTCGGCCACCCGCAGCGCGGCACTCCCGAACTGGCCGAGGTGCGGGCCGAGTGCGAACGCCGGGCCCGTGCGTCGGTGGGGGACCGGGTGTACGAGGAGGCGTTCGGCCGGGGGCTGGCGGAGGGCGGCCGGTCGGGTCCGGCCGGGGCGCTGCGGGGACCGATCCCGTAACCGGGCGGCTCCCGCCGGGGCGGGGCGCCAAGGTGTGCCGTACGCGGGGGAGTTGTCGCGAACTTGTTGCGGGTCCCTCCGTGCGTGAACTCCGGTGGACGGGTAATGCGGTAGGTATGACGTCCACCGACGTGAAACCAGAACACGACCCGGCCCGGAGCAAGGGGCGCGTCCCGCGCGTGTCGAGGGCGCCCTGGTGGGTCAAACTGCCCGTCGGACTCGTGGTGCTCGTCGTGCTGCTCGGGCTCGGCAGCCGGCTCGACCTCGTGCCCGGCTTCGACGACGTGTTCGGCGAGAAGACCCAGGACCGCACGGGTCCGACGCTGCTCAAGTCGATCCAGGACCTCAGCCGTTACCAGGCGGCGTCCGGCAACTTCCAGGTCGTGGTGGACCTGGAGAAGGACGCCAAGTACCTCCCGGACACCATCAAGGGCAGCCGCACCCTCTACGTCGGCGCCGGCAGCGTCGGGTCGTACGTGGACCTCGGCGGGATCAGCGACGAGAACGTCCAGGTCAACAAGGAGCGGACCACCGCGACACTGCGGCTGCCGCACGCCCAGCTGGGCAAGGCCACGCTGGACCCGGACCGCTCGTACGCCGTCTCCAAGCAGCGGGGACTGCTCGACCGGCTCGGTGACTTCTTCTCCGACAACCCGGCCGACGAGCGCGCCGTCAACAAGCTCGCCGCCCGGCACATCCAGACCGCCGCGAAGGACAGCGAACTGACCGAGCGCGCGGAGAAGAACACCACCAGCATGCTGCAAGGGCTGCTGACGTCGCTGGGCTTCAAGGAAGTGACGGTGGTGTACGGCACCGGCTGACGGTCCGGCGCGTGTCTCACGCCCCGCGCGGGGCGGGCAGCGGTGCCGATCGCGGTGACGGCACCGCTGCCGCGAGGGCGCCCAGCCGGGTCACCAGATCGGTGAACGGGCCGCCGGGCGGCTCGTCCGCGAGGATCGGCAGCAGAATTCCGGCCATCTCGTCGTCGTACGCGGCGCTCACGGCGGCCAGCGCGGCGAAGTCGTGCACGAGCTGCAACTCCAGCTCACCGCGCGGGACACGGCGGCCGTCCAGCCACAGCAGCGCGGTCGACTCGGCGAGCGACACCCAGGAGCGCACCACCAGTTCCAGCCGGGGCGGCGGCGACTCGACCGCCAGATGGGCCAGGATCTGCTCGTACGCCGCCTGCCGCACCTCGTCGATCATGGCGTTGGCGGTGGACGAACCCACGGCCGGGCCACCCCGCATCAGCGCGAAGAAGCCGGGGCCGTGCTGGTCCACGAAGTCGAAGAAGCGCGTCATGACGCGCAGCAGCCGGGCCCCGAGAGGGCCCTCGCGCGGCTCGGTGAAACGGTCGGCCAACTCGTCGGCGGCCCGCCGCAGCGCGGCCTCGTACAGAGACTGCTTGCCCGGGAAGTAGTGGTAGACGAGGGGGCGGGAGATACCGGCCGCCGCCGCGATCTCGTCGATGGAGACGTGGTCCGGCGAGCGGTGGCTGAAGAGTTCCAGCGCGACACCGATCAGTTGCTGGCGTCTCTCTTCGACGCCCATTCTGCGTCGGACCCCGGTCGTCATATGAACAGCCTAACCGTCGGTGGCTGAAGCCTGTCGGTTACGCTCGCCGACCATGAGCGCATCTGACCAGGAAGAGGTCACCGAAATCCCGGAACCGGCACCGGAGTCGGAGCAGGAGCGGGAGGCGGCGGACCTCGACCGGGAGAGCGCCGACGACGAGCGCGCGGAACGCGCCGCGGACACGGAACGGGTCGCGCGACGGGACGTGGAACAGGGCTCGGAACGGGACTCGGAACGGGATGTGGAGCAGGGCTCGGAACGGGACGCCGACGAAGACGGCGGTGACCGCGACGACGTGCCTGGCAGCGACAGCGACGACAAGGACGGCAGCGGCGTTGACGCACGGGGCGGCGCCGCCGCCGAGGTGGACGACGAAGCCGACCCGGACGAGCGCGACGGGCACGACGGGCGGAGCGAGCGCGACGAGCGTCCCGATCCGGGCGGGCACGCCGATCCCGCCGACCCGGCCGTGCGTCCCGGCCACGCCAATCCAGCAGATCCGGACGAGCGGGCGGATCCGGGCGGGCCGGCGGAGCGTCCCGGCCACGACGAGCGTCCCGGTCCGGACGGCCACGGCGATCCCGCCGACCCGGCCGAGCGCGACGAGCGCCCCCATCCGGACGAGCGTCCCGGGGACCCCGGCCACCGCGACCCCGCCGGGCACGACGACACCGCCCTCACCCCGAGCCAGGCCCGCCGTATCCGTGTCATCGTCGCCTCGGTGCTCCTGGTCGCCATGGCCGTTGTGCTCGCCGTCCGTCTCGCGGGCGGCAGTTCCGTGCTCGTCCTCGGCGTCTACGGCCTCGCGACGGTCCTCTGCGGAGTCGTCATCGAACTGAGCCGGTACGGCCGCACCCGCCTCGCCAGCTGGCTCCTCGGCTTCGTCGTCGTCGCCACGCTCGCCACCGACGTGCTGTTCCTGCCCTGACCACGGGCGGGCCCGGCCCGTCAGCGCGGGGCGCCCGCCCGTGTCCCGTCGGCCGGCGCCCCGTCCAGTTCCGCGCGCTCACCGGGCTTCGCCCGTACCGCCAGCACCCGGCCCCGCGCCTCGCCCGTGACACCGCCCGTCGCCCGCACGGAACGGAACGCGTCGCTCCCGGCCGCGAGCACGTACCAGCCGCCGTCGCGCGACTTCCACAGCACGCCCGCCAGCACGCCCGCCAGCACGCGCGGCTCCCGCGCGCCGCACGCCGGCGAGTTCTCCGCCCGCGCCGCGCCCGCGCCCGGCTGCGCCGCCGCCGCCGACGGCGGCAGCCGCCGCAGCAGATCGGTCGGGCGCACCTGGAGCGAACAGGCGTCGTACTCGGGGGACTCCAGCAGCGCCGCGCCCTCCGTACCGATGCCGTCGGCCTCCGCGAGTGCCGCGCGTGGGTCCGCGACCCCGGCGGCGGTGAGCAGGCGCCGCACCTCCGGATCGGGCAGCCGTTCCGGCCCCCTCAGTACGAAGGCGGCCCTGGCGGGGGAGGAGAGCGCCGACAGGCGCCGGTCCGGGGCGAGTTCGTCGGCGCCGCCCGAGCGCGGGAACAGCCGCAGGCCCCACACGCGCGGCAGCGGCGACGGAAGCCGTCCGCGCCGGGGCCACACCCGACGGCGCTCGGGACGCCCCGCGTCGAGTGCCTGCCGCAGCGCCTGACCGCGTACGACGGCGTATGCGTCGTCGCGGGTCGCGGCCGTACGGGCGCGCGGCAGCGAGCGCTGCACGACGGAGTGCGCCGTGAGTACCCGGCGGTTGCGGCCGAGGGCGGGCGGCAGCACGAGAGAGGCGATCCGCACCAGCCGGGGGTAGTGCTCGACGAGCGCGGCCTCGGCCTCCTCCACACCGACCGGCGCGGGGGAGGGGCCGGGCCGGTGTGGAGCGGCGGCGTGGGCGGAGGCCGTGGCGGCGTCGGGTGGGGGCACGTCCAGCAGAACGAGCGACGCGTCCCGCGGTCACTGCTCCCGCCCCGACGGCGGCGGTCAACTCCCCTTCCGCGGCGGGGCCTTCACCACGGCACCCGGTGATCACCCGCCCACCGGGCGGGACCGTCCGGGCCCCGCCGCCCGCCGCGCTACTTGCCGTTCCGGCCTCCGGCCGACACCGCCCATCCGTCGAACTCGACCGTGCCGCGCAGTTCGCTGCCGCCGTTCGACGCGCTCATGAACAGGCCGACGTCCTGCGCACCGGCCGCGCCCGGCACCGTGACCGTGGCGACCGTGCGCCAGGTCGCCCCGTCGTCCGTCGAGAACGACCCGGTGAACTTGGTGCCGGAGCGCGCCAGCCGCAGCAGCACCGGGGCGGTGACACCCGTGACACGCCGGTAGGTGTCGAGCGTGCCGTCGCCCGTCGCGTCGTACGACAGCACCACGCCGCTCGACGGTGTCACCGCCAGGTTGACGAATCCGGGGGAGCCGGGCGTCGCGAGGCCGTTGCGGGCGACGACGCCCGCGCGGGCCCACGCCCCGGTGTCCTCCTGCGCGGTGACCCGCACCGTCGCGCTCGCCCCGTCCCCGAGGGCGCCTCCTTCGTAGGCCGTGCCGAACTGCGCGGTCGCCCGCCACAGGTCCCGCCCGCCGCCGTTGATCGCGAAGCGGTCGCCGAGCTGCCCGAACACCGCCCCGTTGCTCGTGTACGTGCGCCAGCGCGCGGCCGGCGGACCGGCGACGTACAGGGTGCCGCGCCGGACGGTCAGTACGCGCTCCTCGCCGCTGGGCCCGTACGTGAGCGCCAGCGCGTACGGCTGCGGGCGCAGCGGCGCCGTCAGCGGCTCACCGGGGGCGGTGACCGACCAGGAGGCGGAGCCGGTGCCGGCCGGTTCGACGGCGGGCAGCCGGGCCGGGCCGTCGGGGCGGGCGTCGGGGCCGGTGAGGGTGAGGTCGACGGGGCCGGTGCCGCGCAGCCCGTTGGTGTTGCGGAAGTCGGCCCGCAGGGTGCCCGTGGCGCCGGGCGCGAGGGCGGGCGGGTCGGCGGTGACGGTGACGGTGCCCTGGTACGGGGCGCCGGCCAGGGCGTCCCGTACCCGCAGGGCGGTCCGGTGGGCGTCCCCGGTGGCCCGGACCGGGTAGGCGTCGCGCGCCCGTGTCCACGCCTCCTCGTCCGGGTACCAGTCCCGTTCGTCGAGCGGCTCGGGCGCCCGTCCGTCCGCGAGTGCGTCGGCCAGGCCGTCCAGATACGTCTGCCACTGCGGCAGATGGACGTCGGAGAGCAGGCCGTGCCAGTCGCGGTTGGCGTAGTTGCTGAGGACGTCGGCCGCCGAGCGGTCCGCCCAGGTGGTGATCAGCGCCCGTGCCGTCCGCTCCAGCGTCACGGCCTCCTCGGGGCCGGTCGCGAGCCGTTTGGCGTCCTCCAGCCAGGGCCCCAGCAGGAACGCCCGGTGGCAGCCCGCCATGGTGTCGCTCAGCCGCAGCAGTCTCAGCCACAGCGCGGCCAGCGCGCGGAACGTCTCGGTGTCGCCTCCTTGGTAGGCGCCGCGCAACTGCGGCAGCAGCAGCCGGGACCGGTTGGCCAGCGCCTGCCGGGCCAGTTCCGTCACGTCGTGGCGGTACGCGTCCGAGCCGCGCAGCCCTTCCGCCACCTCCAGCAGCGAGTCGAACGCCTTGTCGAACTCGGCGGTGTCGTAGCCGGTCTCGACGGGGGCGGTGAGCGAGGGACGGTGGGCGAAGAGGGAGTCGACGGGGCGGCCGTCGGCGGTCGTCAGCCGGTACGCGGTCGCCGCGAGGAACCCGAAGGCGTCCCGTGCGGCGGTGTCCTCGCCGCCGTAGCGCAGATCGGCGTACGACCGGAACCAGCTCGCGCGGTCGACCGGCTCCCGGCGCCAGGCGAGTTCGCTGAACAGCTCGAAGGCCGCCGGGTCGCGCTCGGCGGCCTCCGGCATGTAGGCGGTGCCGACGAGCGCGCTGCCCGGTTTGTCGCGCCAGGCGGTGAACCGTTCCGTCCAGCGGTCGGTGTTGGCGCCCAGCGTCGTACGGCCGCCGAAGTTCGGGATGGTGCCGAACGCGTACGGCGTTCCGCCCCAGTCCCGTTCCCGGTCCGTCACGGAGTCGAGGTCGGACAGGCCGTCCACGATCAGCACCCGGTCGGTGTCGAGGGCGTCGAGCAGCGCCGGTACGGGGTTGTTCCGCCAGCCGAGGATCACCCAGGTCGCGTCGGGGCGGGCCGTGCGGAGCGCCGTCTCGACGGCGCGGGCCGCGTCGGCCACGGGCACGTCGCCGGCGATGCCGCCCTCGTGCAGCAGGTCCATCTTGACGTGGTCGACCGGGCCGAGGAGTTCGCCCTGGTGCCGGTAGTAGGCGGCGGCGACCTCGGCGAAGACGGGGGTGCGCGGGTCGAGCCAGTCGGGGCGGGGCAGACCGTTCCAGCTGCCCTGGGGCACGGTCCGGGCGCCGGGGTTGCGGGCGGCGAATCCGTCGGGGACGGTGCCGAAGTAGCCGGGGAGCACGGGGGACATGCCCAGTTCGCGCGCCCGGTCGGTGATCCGCCGGCCGAGCCGGGCGCGGCGCCCGATCAGCTCGGGGGAGAGCGGGCCGCCGTACGCGCTCATGTTCTGGAGCAGCCACCACGGCTGGTGGGAGGGGGTGGGCAGCCACGCGCGGGCCTCGGCGTCGGTGTAGCCGAAGCCGGTCAGCAGCCGGTGGTAGACCGCCTCGTGTCCGGTGGTGACGAGGATCTCGTTGCAGCCGTGCAGGGCGAGGATGTCGAGCAGCCGTTCCCAGCGGGGCCAGTCTGCGTACGGGGCGGTGTAGCCGTCGTGGGTGTCGTTGAGGGCGAACCGGTGGCGTACGGTCGCCGAGCGCTCCAGGGGGCGGCGGGGCGCGGGCAGGGTGGCCGGGAGGTCGGTCCGGCTTCCCGACCAGGTGAGATGGGCGCCGCAGGTGTACTTCAGATACCAGTGCACCCCGGTGAGCAGGACTCCGGCGTCGGTGCCGGACACCTCGATCCGGCCGGCGGAGCCGGTGACGCGGAACCGCTCGGGGCCGCCGCCGTCCGGGACCTGGAAGTGGAACTGGTCGGCGTGGGCGGGGAGCAGACGGCCGACGGCGGCGCGGGCGGCGGCGACCGAGGCGGCCGGGTCTGCGGCCCGGCGGGAGGCGGAAGCGGCCGGGGGGAGGGCCGCGGCGGAGGAACGCGCGGTCAGCGCCGTACCGATCCCGACGGCTCCGGCGCCCGCCAGCACGGCGCGCCGGGAGGGGGACGAGGGGGGCGGCGGCAGCTCGTTCATCAGCGGTCCTCTGTTACGGGGTGTGACTACAGGGTGTGACGACAGGTGCGTGCGGAGCGCACGTTAACGACGAGGAGGGGGGTGGGCAACGATGCGATGCGTCGTTCACTCGCGCGGGGGCTTGCGGACAGGGCACGATGGCCGAATGCGTACAGAGCGACCCCGAGTGGCACTGGTGGTACTGGCCCTGGCCCTGCTGAGCGGCTGCGGCGCGAAGGACGACGCGGCCCCGAAGGTGCCCAGAACGGCGACCGGGAGCCTCGAACAGCTGGCCGAGAAGGCCACATGCGACCCGAACGTGCAGACCGACGCGGAGGAGTTGCGTCAGGCCAACTGCACAACGAGTGACGGAAGATACATCCTCACCACGTTCGCGACCGACCGCGGTCTGCGGGAGTGGATCAACGAGGCCAACGACTACGGCGGCGCGTATCTCGTCGGCAGGAAATGGGTCGCCAGCGGCGACGAGAAGGTGATCGAGTCGCTGCGCGGCCGGCTGGGCGGGAGCGTCGAGAAGGGCGCGGAGCACGGCGGCGGTGACCACGAGGGCGGCGACGCCACCGGCGGTGACACCGCCGGACACGAGAGCGGCGGTCACGACACCGGCGGTCACGAGGAGACCGGTCAGGACGGTACCGGCCAGGAGGACGGCGGGGAGCACGCCGGGCACACCGGCGGGAACTGAGCGGACACGACGAAGACGCCGGCCGGGCTGCGTACACAGCCCGGCCGGCGCTTCGAACTCACCTCACACCTTGGGTCTCATTCGTTCAATTGCATTCCTTACCGGTGTTGATGCAGTCGACCATCTTCGTCATCACGGCGTCGTCGAAGACATTGATGAAGTCACCGTGGTCCGTGATGGGCTTGTGCAGCTGCTCGGGGAAGGAGTCCACCGCGAATCCGGGGCCCGGCGGAATGTCGTACACGATGCGCTGCCGCAGCTGCGGAATCGCCTTGAATCCCTCGGCGCACTGGCCGTTCTGGTCGGCGAACGCCACATGGGTGCGGTGATTCGCGCTGTCGGTGTTCACTCCGTCCCAGCAGCTCTGGAAGTTGAACGAACGCACGACCTGGCTGCCCGCCGGGCAGATCGGGTACTTGTCCTTCAGCTGCCGGTCCTCGAAACCGGTGCAGCTCCACGACGCGTTCGCGTTCGCGTTGCCGTTGACGAACGCCTTGGCGTCGCCGGTGATGATGCGGAGGAACCGCGGCATGGCGGTGACCTGCGACGCCGCGCTGCCGGCGAACTGAAGGGTGACCTCGGACGGGGTCTGGATCTCTCCGACGTTGCCGTCCTTGCCGCCGCCGTCCTCGGCCGCGTCGGCCTCGTTCTGGCCGTTCTGGAGACGGATCACGGGCCAGTAGTAGGTGGACTTGTCACCCTGCTCGTTGCAGGTCGTCTCACCGTTGGCCAGGTCGTCGTCGCTCGCGAAGGCGTTGTTGGCCTGGTTGCCCACGTAGTCGTGCTTGTGGTGGGCGCCGTTGCTCACACCGGGCGCGGCGATGACGTTGTCCGAGTTGAAAAGGCCGTTCTCGTTACGTCCGCACTCGGTGGTGAAGGTGCCCGTCGACGCCTGCTCGCCCGCCTGGGGCTCCTGGACGTTCGGCTCGATGGACTGGATGTCGACGAAGTCCCCGGCCTCGGGGCCGTTGCCGGCCGGCGGCGGCTGCTCTCCGCCCTGACCGCCGTCCTGGCCGCCGTCCTGACCGGCGTTCTGACCCTGGCCGCCGTCCTGACCCGCGTTCTGGCCCTGACCGCCGTTGTCGCCCTGGCCGCCGCCGTTCTGGCCGCCGCCCGGATCGCCCTCGTTGACCGCGTCGTCGGGCCGCATGGTGCACGGCGCGAGCGAGTCCAGGTTCTTCTGCGGGTGACCCGCGCGCTTGATCGCGGAACGGATCTTCTTGAGGCTGACCAGCCGCTGCTGCTTCAGCGGCTTGAGAATCTTCTTCTCGGTGAGCTTCGGGTCTCTCTCCAACTTCGCCTTGTTGTCGGCGAACCGCTTGTAGGCGACAGTGATCTGCGTGTCCATCCGGGCGAGTTCCCGGTCGACCTGGGCCCGCGCCCGGCGCGGCACCCTGGTCAGTTCGTTGACGACCTCAGGACAGTCGATGGTGGACATCTGCCGGCCGGCGTTCTGGATACGGTCGGGACCGGAGCGGCCTTCTCCTGCGGATGCGTAGACATTTACCGCTACCAGCCCACCCCCGCCCAGAATCAAGGCGGCCGAGGCCGCGATGGCCCGGTTCGCCACTGTCGAGCGTTTTCTAGACGTGCGTCCCATGGAACTCCTCAAGCTTCGTTGCCGGTTCAGGGGGATCTCCGGCGGGGGGAGGAAGCGCTCCGTCCCATACGGACGCCGTTCGAAACCTGTTCAGCCACTCGGGGAATTCATAGAAATCTCCATCAACAAACCGGGCGGATACCCGCAACACCCCCACCCGGCCTCCTTCCCGGGTACGGCCGGGCGTTCCGGGCCCGCGAAGGTCCGCCGGACGGGGCCCTACCGCTGTCCCCGGTCCAGATACGCGATCACCGCGAGCACCCGCCGGTTGTCGTCGTCCGAGACCGGCAGCCCCAGCTTCCCGAAGATGTTGGACGTGTGCTTGGACACCGCACGCTCCGTGACGACGAGCTGGGCGGCGATCGCCGCGTTCGACCGCCCCTGCGCCATCAGCTCCATGACCTCCCGCTCACGGGGCGTGAGCTGGCCGATCGGCTTGTCCTGGGCCCTGCGGGACAGCAGTTGCTGAATGACCTGCGGGTCCATCGCCGTACCGCCCGCCGCGACCCGGCGCACCGCGTCGATGAACTGGTCGGCGTCGAACACCCGGTCCTTGAGGAGATAGCCGATGCCGCCGGTGCCGTCGGCCAGCAGTTCGCGCGCGTACAACTGCTCCACGTGCTGGGACAGGACCAGCACCGGCAGACCCGGCCGCTCCCGGCGCGCCGCGAGGGCGCACTGGAGCCCCTCGTCGGTGTGCGACGGCGGCAGCCGGACGTCGACGACCGCGACGTCCGGCTGAAGTTCCTTGAAGGCCCTGGTGAGTTCGGGCCCGGTCTCCACCGCGGCCAGGACCTCGAAGTCGTACGCCTCCAGCATCCGGACCAGGCCGTCACGGAGCAGGAAGAGGTCTTCGGCTAGGACAACACGCAAGGGATCTCCACGGTGACCATGGTGGGGCCGCCCGCGGGGCTGCTGACGGCCAGGATGCCGTCGAATGTACCGAGCCGGCGTTCCAGTCCGCTCAGTCCGCTGCCCGAACCGACCGACGCCCCGCCGCTTCCGTCGTCGCCGACGGTGATGCGCAGCGCGGACTCCGCGTACGTCATGTCGACCCAGATCCGGTCGGCGCCCGCGTGCTTGATCGCGTTGGTGAGCAGCTCGCTGACCGCGAAGTACGCCGCCGACTCCACCGGCGCCTCCGCGCGGCCGGGCAGCGCCACCTGGACGTCGGTCTCCACCGGCATCCGCAGCGCCAGGGCCTTCACCGCGTCGCCCAGACCGCGTTCGGCCAGCACCGGCGGGTGGATGCCCCGGACCAGGTCGCGCAGTTCGGTCAGCGCCTCGGCGGACGACTTGCGGGCGTGGGCGATCAGCACCTTGGCCTTGGCCGGGTCCTTCTCGATGAGCGCCTCGATCGTGCCGAGATCCATGCCCATGGCGACCAGCCGGGCCTGCGCGCCGTCGTGCAGATCCCGTTCGATACGGCGCAGCTCGGCGGCCGAGGTGTCCACCGCGTCGTGCCGCGACTCGGTGAGGCGCACGACGCGCTGAGCCAGTTCCTGGTCGTGGCCCGGCGCGAGCAGGGACTTGGCCAGCAGGAAGTGGCCGCGCTGCACGTCGTTCGCGTACCGCACGCCCAGCGCGGCGATGACGACCCCCAGCGCGGCGGCCAGCAGCCCGGTCAGCTGGCTGTCGACGAAGACGAAGACGTACGGGTAGGGATCGTCCTCGAAGACCCGCCACAGCCCGGCGGCCAGCAGCAGACCCTCCAGCGGGTAGACGTACAGCGCCATGGAGAACAGGGCCAGCGCCGCGCCCGCCGTCATGTCGACCAGCAGCCACCCCAGGTCCCGCCAGGTCGCCGGGTCCTTCAGCAGCAGTGTCGTCCGCTCCACCCGGCCGGTGACGCCGGTGCGCGGGTCGTCGGGCATCGGCCGGTACGGCACGGCGATCCGGACGTCCGACCAGGTCGCCGCCAGCAGCCGGCGGCGGTTGGCGTGCGCCCGTACCGCCGCCAGGACGTACGGGGTGGTGAAGACGCCGATGCCGAGCGGGACGAAGCTGATCGAGAGCACCGACAGGACGAACAGCGTGATCGAGCCGACGAGGGCGGTGACCCCCAGCACCAGCCCCCGGCCGGCGGTGGTCGCCGCCTCCACGACCACCTTCCTCGCCCCGCTCGTCGTGGTTCCGCTCGTCGTGCCGCTCATCGCCGTGTCCCTTTCCTCGTCGCCCGTGCCCCGTCGGCGACCGGCTCTCCGCCCGTTCACCGGGCACGACGCAAGTCTGCCGGGAGCGGTGGACCGGGCGTGAGCGGTTTCGGCCCCCAATCGGGGGTGTATCCAGCACCACTTGGACACCCGGGACATCCCCCGTCCCACCGGCCCACGGCCGTCACGGCGCGCGGCTCGGCGCCCCGGCTGTCGTGGCGTACGCGTCCCACCGGCCCCCGGCATTGGTGGCGGTACGCGTCGCTCAGAGGCCCAGCACGGCCGCCTCCACCTCCGGTGCCAGCCCGAGCGGCGGCCGGTCCGGCCGCCTCGGGGACTTCCCGCCGATCGACCGCAGCCAGGCCCAGGTGTCGCGTACGGTCTCCTCCGCCGGCCGGCAACGAAGCCCCGCCGCCAGGGCCTTGGAAACGTCCCCCTGGTGCAGCGTGTCGTGCAGTTCCCCGGGCGGCAGCCACACCGGCAGGTCGGTCCACGGCTCGATCCCGGCGGCGAGGACCGTGTCCGGGTCCGTCCAGCGCAACTCCGCGTCCGAACCGGTCGTCCGGACGCACGCCTCCAGCAACTCGCCCATGGTGGTGTGCCCCGACTCGCTCGTCAGGTTGTACGGGCCCCCGAGCCCGCGCCCCGCCGCGTCGAGCGTCCACTCGGCGAGGTCCCGTACGTCGATGTACTGCAACGGGTTGTCACGCGGCCCCGGCGCCAGCACCGGCCCGCCGCGCGCGACGCGCCCGAGCCACCACGGCAGCCGCCCCACGTTCTCCCACGGGCCGAGGATCAGACCCGCCCGCACCAGCAGCGCGCGGTCCCCGAAGACCGCCCGGGCGGCCAGTTCACCGCCGACCTTGTCGCGCGGGTAGTCACGCTCCTCCGCGTCGGCGGCGGCTCCCTCCACCAGCGCGCCGTCCTCGGTGAGACGGGCCGCCGTCGGAACCCCGTACACGGAACGGCTGGAGATGTACGCGTAACTCCCCGCCCGGCCCTCCAGCACCCGCGCCGCCCCGAGCACGGCGGACGGCGCGCGCGACCAGGTGTCGACCACCACGTCCCACTCGTCCGCCGCCCCGCCGCCCGTGCCGGTGAGGGCCGCGAGGCCGTCGGGCACGGTCCGGTCACCGTGCAGGACACGGACGCCCGCCGGGGCCTCGTGCCGGCCCCGGTGGAAGACCGTCACCTCCCAGTCGCGGGCGAGCGCGGACTCGGCCACGGCACGGCCCACGAATTCGGTACCACCCAGAATCAGAAGTCGCATGTCCGGAACCCTGCCACGCCGTTCTCCGGAACCCGGCGGCGTTCTGCTGCGGGCAGAGCGGGTTCGGGCAGAGCGGGGCGGGGCCGTGGAGACAGCGGGTCCGGGCCGGGGACCGGGCGGGTCCGGACCGTGGGTGGCGGAGCGTCCGGGCCGCGGGTACAGCGGGTTCCGGCCGTGATGGCATAGCAGGTTCGAGCCGTTCGCACCATCTGCCGCTCACGTCACCGGGATGGCAGCATGAGCGCACCATGACAGATGCCCGGTCGCCGATGCGCGCCTCGCGGGCCGCGATCCTCGCGGCGGTGTGCGTGACACTGGCCGCGGTGGGGCATTCGTCCATGTCCGCCCATGAAACGCCACCCGGTGTGCCGCTGGTGGCGTTCGTGGTCGTCGCGGCGCTCGCGTGGCTCGCGGCCGGGCGGCGCCGGGGCATCCGGTTCATCGGGCCCGCCGTGCTCACCGCGCAGGCGGCGCTGCACGTGACGTTCTCCGCCGCCGGGGCCCACGGCGCCGGGGCGGGCCGGAGCCACGGCCACGCGATGACGACCACGGGCGCCGCCACGGGCGAGGACCCGGTCTCCGGAGGACTCGGCGACGCCCTGCTGACCGCCGCCGCCGACACCTCGCCCGGCATGCTCGCCGCGCATCTGCTCGCCGGCGCCGTCTGCGCGCTCTGGCTGGCGCGCGGCGAGGCCGCGTTCTTCCGGCTCGCGGAGACGGTCGCGGCCTTCGCGTTCACCCCCCTGCGGGTACTGCTCGCCGGGGCCCGGCCGCTCGCCGTACCGCCGCCGCCCGTACGGGCCCGGCACCGCACCCGCGCGCCGCACCCGCCGCGCGGCACGCTCCTGGCGCACGCGGTGTCCCGGCGCGGCCCGCCCGCGTGGTGCGCCCTCCCGATGCTCACGACGGCCTCCGGGGCCGCCGCCACGGTCTGACCTGGGCGGGGGCCCGGGGGCCATGTCCCCGTACCCGCGCCAACTCCTAGGACAGTCATGGCCATTGACGACCCCGTACAGCGTCCCGACAGTTCACGCACCGGCCCTGTCACGACGACGGACCCCGAGACGGACCCCCGGACGGACGGCGCGACCGGCCTCGCGACCGACACGAATGCCGACCCGACGGCCGACCCCGCGACCGGGACGAATCCCGGCGGGCCGGGCAGAGGCAGCACCTGGGGCGCCGTGCGCCCCCTCGTCCTGCGGCTGCACTTCTACGCCGGACTGCTCGTCGCCCCGCTCCTGCTGATCGCCGCCACCACCGGATTCCTCTACTCGCTCTCGTTCCAGGCCGAGAAGATCGTCTACCGCCAGGAACTGCGCTCCCCGGACAGCGACCGCACCGCCCCGCTCTCCCAGCAGGTGGAGGCGGCCCGCGCGGCACACCCCGACGGCGAGATCACCGCCGTCTGGCCCTCGTCCGAGTCCGAGGAGTCCACCCGCGTCCTGATGACGATGCCGGACAGCGAGGAGAGCACCTCCCTCGCCGTCTTCGTCGACCCGCACACCGCCCAGATACGCGGCGAACTCGACAGCTACGGCGGCTCCGGGGCGCTCCCGCTGCGCGCCTGGCTCTCCGAACTCCACCGCCATCTGCACCTCGGCGACCCGGGCCGGATCTACAGCGAGTTGGCCGCCAGCTGGCTGTGGGTCGTCGCGCTCGGCGGGCTGCTGCTCTGGATCGGCCGCAGACGAACCTCCAAGCGGGCCATGCTCCGCCCCGATCGCGGCGCCACCGGACGCCGCGGAACACTCGGCCGGCACGGCTCGCTGGGCCTGTGGGCCGCCGCCGGATTCCTGGTGCTCTCCGCGACCGGCCTGACCTGGTCGACCTACGCGGGCGTCAACATCGGCGCCGTACAGGACCAGTTGGGCGGTGCGACCCCTGTCGTCTCCGCCACCCTGAAGAGCGGCGAGGGCACGGCGGCCGGAGCCGACGAGCACGAGGGCCACGGCGCGGGCGGGGCGGACGGTGAGCACCAAGGCATGGACATCGGCATCGACAACGCCCTGACCGCCGCGCGCCAGGCCGGACTCGACGGACCGGTGGTCGTGAAGCCGCCCGCCGAGGACACGGCGTACGTCGTCGCCCAGCGCGACAGCCAGTTCCCGGTCCGGCTGGACTCCGTCGCCGTCGACCCCGGCACCGGACTGATCATCGACGAACTGCGCTTCGCCGACTACCCGTTGCTGGCCAAACTCACCCGGTACGGCATCGACGCCCACATGGGGATCACCTTCGGCGTCGTCAACCAGCTCGTGCTGGCCGCCGTCGCCCTCTCGCTGATCCTGATCATCGTCTGGGGCTACCGCATGTGGTGGCAGCGACGGCCCCTCCAGGACCGGACCTGGGGCGTGGGCCGGCCGATGCCCCGCGGCGCCTGGCGCAGACTGCCGGTGACCGCACTGCTGCCGCTGCTCGCCGCCACGGCGCTGGTCGGCTGGTTCGTGCCGCTGCTCGGCATCAGCCTGCTGGCGTTCCTGGTCCTCGACACGGTGCTCGGCTTCGTCGCCCGCACCCGCGCCAAGCGGGCGGAGGCGACGACGGGTACCTGATCCGTACGCCGTCCACGACGTGTGAGGCCCCCGCCGGGCGGACCGGTGGGGGCCTCACACGTCGTGGAGCGCGTCCTACGGGGCGTACGTGTAGCCGACCCGGCGGATCGTGCGGATCGTGTGGCGGCGGTCCGCGCCCAGCTTGCGGCGCAGCCGGGCCACATGGACGTCGACGGTGCGGCCGTCGCCCACATGGCCGTAGCCCCAGACGGTGGTCACCAACTGGTCGCGGGTGTGCACCCGGTGGGGGTGGGCCACCAGGTGGGCGAGGAGCTCGAATTCGAGGTACGTGAGGTCCAGCGGCCGGCCGTCGACCTCGGCGATCCGGCGGGCCGAGTCGATCCGCACGGGGCCGGGGCCGTCGGTGGCGGCCGGGACAGCAGCGGGGGCGGCGGCCACCGGGTGCTGGTCGGCCGGGACGAGGACGAGGTAGCCCACCATCGGCGGTCTGCCCGGCAGGACCGGCAGGGTGTGCGCCGGGGCCGGGAGCCACGTCGAGCCGGGCGGCAGGAGGTCGACCAGCTGGGCGGCCGGGGCGGGCGGGACGACCTCGTCGCGGTCGACGGCTCGCAGCCGGTGACGGCCCGAGGACGCGGCGGCGGACGCGGCCGAGGAGAAGGAACGGGGGTTCGCCATGAGGAGTCAGCTCTTTCGCGCGAAGGATGTCGTCGAGTCGACAGGACGGGACGTACGTCATCCGCGACGGCCGAAGGCCCGGTGAGAGGCGTTAGAGGGCCGACGCGTTCCTCGCGCGGCAACACACCCGGTCGAAGTCGTGGTGCTGCCGGGACGGCCAGAACGGCTCAAGGTCGAAGCGACCCGATGCGTCGTGCTGATGGCTGGCCATGGCCTCATTGAAGCAGATATGCCGCCCCGGCAGCAGTGCCCTTTCACTGGTCGATACGGTCGTGGCCCACCCCGCACGGCCGGGCGCCGTCCGTTTCCGGCCAGGCTCAGCCCAGCCGCCTGCGCCAGTCCAGGCCCGTGACAGCGATCGCCGACCCCGGCGAACCGTCCCACCGCACCGACAACCCCGCCTCCCTCAGCGCCGCCGCGATCTCCCCGCCGACCGCCGCCGTGGTTTTTTCCGAGCCGTCGAACCCCCCGTAGCAGAGCGACAGCGTGCCCCCGGCGGCCACCGCCTCGACGCACTGCGCGTGAAAGAAGACGAAGCCGCGCACCGCCCCCTCATCGCCGTCCTCGCGCTCGGCCCCTATCTCCGCCAGCCCGCAGCTCCGGCAGCAGGTGAAGTTCTCGCGCGCCACCACGCCCCGCGCCTCCAGCCCGGCGAACACCGCCGTGATCCGCTCGGGATCGGTCACGCCCTCCCACCCGGCCTGTTCCTCGACGCGCTCCAGCCACAGCCGGTCCACGATCCGCCGGGCCTGCGCGGCCGAGACGGGCCGCTCGCCCCCGTCGACCAGCCACTCCTCGGCGTCCTCGGCGAGCTGCTTCCTGCCGTCGTAACCGCGCCTGATCAGCCCCCGTACGTACTCCTCGACCTCCCGGCGCGTCCCGGTGTCCAGCTCGGGCACCGGCTCGACCGGCCCCAGCTCCACCCGTTCCCACCCCGCCGCCGCGTCCCAGCCGTCCTCCCGGCGGGCCCACGCCACCATGATCCGGGCCACCGGCTCCGCGCCCGGCAGCCGGGTACCGAACAGCACACCGGGCCGCCCGTCCCGGTGCTCCAGCAGCCAGCTCCCGGCGGCGTCCCGCGCCACCTGGACGAACACGTCCGGCAGATCGGGTATCCGGCGCACGGCCACGAACTGATACGCCCCGATCCCGACCGACGCGACCAGCTCCCCGAGCCGGCCCGCCGACATCCGCCCGTATTCCCGCCCGTCCCCGGTGGTCACCCTGATGTCCAGCACGGAACCCACAGTGACACAGCCCACTGACAGTCCCGCGCGGGAGAGTTCCGGCGGCCGGGACCACCAGGTACGGGTGCCGGGATTCGGGCAGTCCCGGAACGCCGGAGTCCCGCAGTCCCGGAGTCCCGGAGTCCCGGAGTCCCGGAGTCCCGGAGTCCCGCAGTCCCGCAGTGCCGGAGTCCCGGAGTCCCGCAGTCCCGCAGTGCCGGAGTCCCGGCGTCCCGGAGTCCCGCAGTGCCGGAGTGCCGGAGTCCCGGAGTCCCGGAGTCCCGGAGTCCCGGAGTCCCGGAGTCCCGGAGCGCCGGAGTCCCGGAGACCCGGAGACCCGGAGTCCCGGAGACCCGCGCGCGAGCCTCCCCGGTCGCGCGGACACGGCGCACGATCGCCTCGGCCGTCGTGCGCGGCCGGGCCGCCGTCCGGTCCGGCCGCCCGTCGGCGGCGGCGGCCGGACCGGACGGCAGCTGCCCTCGCCCGGCAGGCACCGCCGCCGTGTCTGCCGCGACGACTCGTCGCAGGCGACCGGGGGCCGCCCCCCGTTCCGGGGCGCTCTGGGCCGGGCGGGGCGCGGGCGGCACACTGATCCCATGAGCCAGCCACGCATCGCACTTCTCGGCACCGGCCCCTGGGCCGAGCGCACCCACGCCCCCGCCCTCGCGGCCCACCCGGACGCGGCGTTCAGCGGCGTGTGGGGGCGGCGCCCCGAGGCCGCCTCCGCGCTCGCCGCGCTCCACGGCACCACCGCGTACGCCGGGGGTGCGGACGGTGGTCCCGGCGAGGGCGGACTCGACGGCCTCGACGCGCTGCTGGCCGTGAGCGACGCGGTCGCCTTCGCCCTGCCGCCCGACATCCAGGCACCGCTCGCGGCCCGCGCGGCAGCAGCGGGCTGCCACCTGCTGATGGACAAGCCGGTCGCCACGACGGTGCCCGGCGCGCGTGCCGTCGCGGACGCCGCCAAGGCGGCCGGGGTCGCCTCGCTGGTCTTCTGCACGCTGCGTTTCGCCGCCGGGACGGCGGAGTGGGTCGACGAACAGGCGGCGGCGGGCGGCTGGTTCACGGCCCACGCGTACTGGTTCGGCGCGCTGTACGGGGCGGGCGGCGAGAAAAGCCCGTACGCGGACTCGCCCTGGCGCCGGGAGAAGGGCGGCCTGTGGGACGTGGGCCCGCACGCCCTCTCCGCGCTCCTGCCCGTGCTGGGCGACGTGACGGCGGTGACGGCCGTACGGTCCGAGCCCGATCTCACACACCTCGTCCTCACGCACGCGTCGGGCGTGACGAGTTCGGCGGCGCTGAGCCTCAGCGCCCCGGCGCGGGGCGCGGGCGCGGGGGTCGAACTGCGGGGCGAGCACGGGACGGTGACCCTGCCCGAGGGCGGGGCCGACCCGGCCGTCGCCTTCGGGACGGCGATCGACGCCCTGCTGACAGCGGCGCGCACAGGCGAACCGCACGCCTGCGACGTGCGGTTCGGCCTGCGGCTGACGGAGATCCTGGCGGAGGCGGAGGCACAACTGACGCGCGCCTGACCGGACCTGAGCGACTCCGAACACACCCGAATCAGTCCGTCCCGGTCGGAATGGCTCCGCCCAGGTTCGACCGGGTCCGACCGGGCGGGATCCATCCGGACCGGTCGGACCGGATGTTTCCCGGGATCAGCCGACGCGCTCGATCCGCGCGTTGCGGATCAGGAACTTGCCCGGTTCACGGACCTGTTCGAACGCCGCGTCGTTCAGCAGCGTGCAACTGCCCGACACCGACGTCACCTTCACGGTGATGGACTTGTCGTTGTCGAGGTTGGTCACCTTGAGGGTGGTGCCGGCGGGGAACTGGTTGCTCGACGCCGCCGGGGCGCCCGCCTCACCGGACAGTGTCACGGTCGACCCGGCACAGACGACCTCACCGACCGCGCCGGCCTGACCGCCGTCCCCCGCGTCCCCGCCGTCCCCCGCGTCCCCGCCGTCCCCCGCGCCCTGGTCGGCGGGAGGCGCCTCCCCGGCCGGGGGAGCCTGCTCGGCCGGGGGTACGGCTTCGGCGGGCGGCGCGGCCTCCGCCGGGGGAGCCGCGCCGGGGTCGCTCGCGCCCACCTCGCACCCGGCCGCCGCCTGCTGCCGCTTGATCTGCTCGATCACGGCCTGCCGGTTGGCGATCCGCGCGTCGGACAGCGCGTCCGGGGCGGCCCGCTGGCCGTCGATGAACCGCTGGTTGCTGCCGAGGGCGGTGTTCAGCCCGTCGCACTCCACCGATGCCTGGCTGGTGCCGGTCATGGCCACCGCCGTACCGCCGACCAGCGCGACCGCGCCGACGAACAGGGCGATCTTCTTCTTCGGGGTGAAGGACTTCTTGCGCGACACGTGGGGGCTCCTGTCCCCGGCCGCGAGGGCGGCCGGCTGGCTTCCGTGTGCCGTTAGGTACGGCCGGCGAACCCGTCCCGCTCAAACACCCCGGCGACAACTTCCCTCACCCCGACCACAGTTCTGTGTCCGGGCCCGTAAAACCTCGTCAAACCCCCTCTGGCCAGGGGCGATTGTCAGTGGGGGGCGGTAGAATTGGGAGTGTTCGTGAGGGTTCCACCACTGTGCCGGGAGGTCGCCGATGGCCGTTGCCACAATCACGACGAAACTCTTCGACATCACTTCGCCAGCCGCCCCGACCGTACGTCGCAAGCCGCTGCCCGCGGGACAGCCCCGTGAGTGGTACGAGACCCACAACCGCCGTCTGAAGGCCATGCGCCTCGCCATCGTCCTGCTCGACTCGGGGGTCTATCACCCGGCGGGCGCGAACAACCGGAAGATACGCGCGACGGCGGCCCGGGTGGGCATCCACCCGCCGTCGGACACGACGTGCCGCATGGTGCGGGCCCTGATCCGTTACGGGCGCTGACAAGCCGCGATCGGCGAGCGTCCGAGTCCTGTACGGGACCGGCCCGGAACACGTTCCGGGCCGGTCCCGTACAGGGCTTTCCCGTACGTCAGTTGACCCCGAGGGCCTTCAGAGCCAGCGCGCCGCGTCCGTGCCCCAGAGCGACGGCGGGCCGGGCCAGTCGCGGGGCCCTCCCTCGTAGGCGACGGGCGGCAGGACATAGCGGAGGCGGCCGTACGGGGAAGGGGTCTCGGCCAGCCATGCGCCGGGGTCCTCGGTCCCTTCGTCGGCGGCCTCCGGCTCCGGGCGGACGCCGTCCGTCAGCCATGACGCGGTTCCGGTGAGCGAGAGCCGGAGATGACGTCCTGCCCCGTCGTCCTCCCGTTCGGTCAGCGCCCGCAGGATGGCGGCGGCGAGGAGGTAGCCGGTGCTGTGGTCGAGGGCCTGCGCGGGCAGGGTGCCGGGCCGCCCGTCCGGGGACGGCCCGTCCGCCTCCCGCTGTACGAGGGCGATGCCCGTCGCCGCCTGCACCAGCGAGTCGAATCCGCGCCGCTCCCGCCAGGGCCCCGTCCATCCCCAGGCGTTCAGCTCGGCGACGATCAGTCCGGGATACCGCGCCAGGAGGGCGCCGGGTGTGAGCCCGTACCGCTCCAGCGAACCGGCGCGGTAGCCGAGGATCACGACATCGGCGGAGGCGAGCAGGTCGCCGAAGACCGCGCGGTCGGCCGGGTCGCCCAGTTCCAGCCGCGTGGAGCGCTTGCCGAAGCCGGTGTCCGCGTGTGCCTTCGGGTCCTCGGGCAGTCCGGGTGGATCGACGCGCAGGACGTCGGCGCCGAGCAGGCCCAGCGTGCGGGTGGCCACCGGCCCGGCGATGACGCGTGTCAGATCGAGGACCCGCACCCCGTGCGCGGGCAGCGAACCGGCCCCGTCGGACAGACGGCGGCCGGACCCGCCACGGGGTCCGCGGCCGGCCGGGAAGCCGCCTCCGTCACCGGCACCCACCCGCCGGCTCTCGATCAGCGGCCGGCGTCGCGTACCGGACTCCGTTCCGCGCTCCGCAGCAGGCTCCGTCCCGGGCTCGGCGCCGGGCTCCGTACCGGGCGCCGCCACCTCCACGGCCAGGCCGCCCGCCGCGTACACCGTGTCCTGGATCGACCGCGCGGGCCGCGCCCGCAGCTCTCGGGCCAGCCGCTCCCGTAGCGTGTCGTCGTCCTCGCCGCCCGGGATGCCCAGCGCGGACAGCAAACGGGCCCGGTGATGGGGGTAGTTGGCGTGCGTCCGCACCCATCCGTCGGCCGCCGGAAAGAAGGACGAGAGCGGGGCGAACGGGGACAGGGACCTCCCGTCGATCCGCAGCAGCCGCTCACTGACGAACGCCGCGCCGACGGCCGCCTCGTACACCCGGACCTCCGGTGTCCCGCCCCCGGAGCGGCGCGCGGCCAACTCGGCGGCGGCCAGGGAGCACACGCCCACACTCGCCCGCGCCAGCTGCCGTACGGGCAGCCGGGCGGGCAGTACGCCGGGCGCGGTCACGTACGTCACGTGCTCCGCCGACTCCCGCGCGCCGCCGAGGGCGGTCCAGGCGTGCGCGGTCGCCGCGTCGATCTCCTGTGTCACGTGCGAGGTCCTCTCCGTGCGGACGTCTTCCCCGTTCATTCGCGCTCTCATTCCCGCGCTCGTTCACGCGTTCACCCAAGTACTGATCTCCGCGTGTACTGGTCTCCGCGTGTACCGGTCCCCGCGCCGACTCACGTATCGGTCCGTGCGCGGGCGCGTGCTCACCCATGGTCGACGGGATTGTCAGTGGCAGGTGCCAGACTTCCCATCATGGCTCTCACGGACCTGACTTTCGATCGTTGGCGTGCCCTGGACCGGGACGCGGCGTACCGTCACGCGCGCGAAGCGGCGCGGCGGGCCGACGGACGACTGGTCGCGTTCGACGGCGGGCCGCATCCGGGCGGCTTCCTGTATCGCGCGGTGATCGAGCGCGGGGGACGGCGGTTCGCCCTGATACCGGGCGGTGAGGTGCGGGTGGGTTTCGACCTGGCGGGCTGGCGGCCCCTGCCGGAACTGCTCGCGTCGTACCGGACGGAGACCCTGGCCGGCGGCTTCGGCTTCGCCGACGACCTCGTCGAGCATGTCGCGCGGTACGTCACTCCGAGGCGTACGGTCACGGTGCCCACGGTGTGGATGGCCGTGGAGCCGGAGGAGTCGCCGCAGCCCGAGGGGGAGGACGAGTTCGTCGCGGAGTTCCTCGCGCGGTCCCTCGCGGCGCGCGGACTGCGGCTGCCCGGTCCGGACGAGTGGGAGCACGCCTGCGGCGCGGGCGCGGACACGCTGTTCCGCTGGGGTTCGGCCTGCCCGCTGGACCAACCCCCGTACGGCGGCGTCGTCCGGTACGTCGTCGCTCCGGGCACGGACACCCCGGGCACGGACACCTCCGACCCGCAGACCTCCGACCCGCGGACCTCCGGCACGCACACCCCTGACACCGGCGCCCCCGGCATCCCCGGCACCGGGGACAGGGCGGACCACCGGCGGAGCCCCAACGCCTTCGGCCTCCACATAGCCCGCGACGTCTACGAGTCGGAGGTGACGTCCGATCCGGCATCGGTCTACGGCGGCGACGGCGGCGAGGCGGTCTGCGGCGGTTACGGCTCCTTCGTCTCCTGGCTGCCCCTGGCGACGGCCAACCGCAATCCGGGCATGGCCGAATTCCTCCACGGCCCGGACGGCGCGGAGATCGGCGACGACTTCGGCGTCCGCCCCGTCCTCGACCTGAGCTGACGGCGGCGTACGTTCCGTCCGGACCTGCTGCCGCCCGTCCTGTTCGTCCCACCTCTCCCGCCGGTCGTCGCCGCGTCCTGCCGGTCTCCGGGCGCACCGCCCGCACCCGTCCTGTTCGCGACCCCGCGAAGATCCGATCAATCGCGCGTGGCCGATTCCCGCTTCACAGACCGCCGTTGAGGGCTGTCCTGGCCAGGAGAGAGCCCAAGCGGGACATTTTGTCATGGGCCAAAACTAATTCTGGGAATGTTCAGCGCCGACCCTTGACCCCCCTATACCTCCGATGTTCACTACGCCTGACGACGCCGCCGCCTCGTCGAGAACCCCCGCTTCGCTCAGCCAGCGCCCCCGGGCGCCCCGAGAGAGGACCGGATCGTGCGTCTTGTGTCCCGTGCCCTGATCGCGCTCGTCCTGGCGGCCATGTCGCTCGTCGCCGTACCGAGGGCTCCCTCCGCGGAGGCCGCCGCCGCCCCCGACCCGGCAACCGCGCGGGCGGCCCTCGCGCCCGCCGCCGCTGCCGCGCCCCTGACCAAGGTCCTGGTCTTCTCGAAGACCGCCGGATTCCGCCACTCGTCCATCCCCCTCGGTGTCGCCGCCGTCCAACGGCTCGGCGCCGCCAACGGGTTCACCGTCACCGCCACCGAGGACGCGGGCGCGTTCACCGCCGCCAACCTCGCGCAGTACCAGGCGGTGGTCTGGCTCTCCACCACCGGTGACGTCCTCAACTCCACCCAGCAGGCCGCCTTCGAGTCGTACGTCGCCGGCGGCGGCGGGTACGTCGGGGTGCACGCCGCCTCCGACACCGAGTACGACTGGCCCTGGTACGGCGGCCTCGTCGGCGCGTACTTCGCCTCCCACCCCGCCACCCAGCAGGCCACGATCAAGGTCGAGGACCGCGCGTCGCCCTCCACCTCGCACCTGCCGCAGCGCTGGACCCGCACCGACGAGTGGTACAACTACCGCGCCAACCCGCGCGCGGCCGTGAAGGTCCTCGCGAGCCTGGACGAGACCTCGTACTCCGGCGGCACCATGGGCGACCATCCGATCGCCTGGTGCCAGGACTACCGGGGCGGCCGTTCCTGGTACACCGGCCTCGGCCACACCGACGAGTCGTACGCCGACCCGGCCTTCACCACCATGCTGCTCGGCGGCATCCAGACGGCGGCCCGCGCCAAGGCCGCCGACTGCCGCCCGGAGACCGGCTACACCCCGCTGTTCGACGGCAGCCGGGCCAGCCTCGACAAATGGCGGCAGGCCGGCGCCGGCAGCTTCAGCCTGGCCGACGGCACGCTCTCCTCGGTCGGCGGCATGGGCCTGCTCTGGTACCCGGTGACACCGTTCGCCAACTACTCGCTCAAGGCCGACTGGATGATGCCGGGCGACGACAACGGCGGGGTGTTCATCGGCTTCCCCGACCCGCAGGGCGACCCGTGGAAGCCGGTCGACCTCGGCCACGAGATCCAGATCGACGCCACGGACGGTGACCCGACCCGTACCACCGGCAGCGTCTACAGCTTCAAGGCACCCGACACGGCGGCCCGCGCCGCAGCGCTCAACCCGCCCGGCAGCTGGAACAGTTACGAGATAGCGGTGCACGGCCGGCAGGTCGAGATCCACCTCAACGGTGTGAAGATCAACGACTACACCAGCACCCGTGACATCGCGCTCGGCCACATCGGCCTCCAGAACGACGGCGCCGGTCTCGACATCAGCTACCGCAACGTCCGCATCAAGCAGGACGGCGCGGTGGCCACCGATCTCGCGCGGGGCAGGCCCGTCACGGTCACCAGTGTCGAGCCCGGCAGCGCGCACGTGGGCGCCAACGCGGTGGACGGCAACCCCGCCACCCGCTGGGGCAGCGCGTACGCCGACCCGCAGTCGATCACCGTCGATCTCGGGGGCGTACGGACCCTCCAGAGCGTCCGGCTCAACTGGGAGACCGCCCACGCCACGGCGTACACGGTCCAGACGTCGACCGACAACAGCACCTGGCGCACCGCCGCCACGGTCACGGCGGGCGACGGCGGCCTGGACGAACTGGCCGTGAGCGGCACAGGACGGTACGTACGGGTCCTGGGCACCGCCCGCGCCACCCAGTGGGGCTACTCGCTCTGGGACCTGGCGGTGTTCGGCACGGGCCAGTAGCCGACGCGCGCCCCGAGCTCCGCCCCGAGCCGGGCATCACCCACCACCACACGTTCATCGATCGACCGCCCGGACCACCTGGCGCGCGCCCACCCGTCGCGCGCCGGGCCGTCGGGGCGCCCCCACCCGCGATCGGCCCCTGGAGGCTCCGTGTTGTCGCGCGCCGTCGCCTACCTCACCGCCCTGTTCACCCTGTTCGCCCTGCTGCTCGCGCCCGGCGCGGCAGCCGCCGACCCGGACGGCGGCGCGAGACCCGCCGCCGCCCCGCCCAAGGCAGCCGCACCCCCGCCCACCAGCGGCTTCGAGAAGGTCAAACTCGACGGCGGGCTGGGCATGGGGGAGCCGATCGAGCTCGCCGTGCTGCCCGACGGCAAGGTCCTCTACATCAACCGGGGCACCAGCGCCGCCGGCGGCCAGGTCCGTCTCTACAACCCGGCGACCCGGTCCACCACGGTCGCGCTGACCGTCCCGCTGGACGCCCGTTTCGAGGACGGGCTGATCGGGATCACCCTGCACCCGAGGTTCGCCACCACCGGGTGGGTGATGCTCTTCTACTCGCCCAAGAGCACTCCGCTGGTCAACCGCATCTCCCGGTTCACCTTCAGCCAGAGCACCAACACCATCGCCGCGTCCAGCGAAGACATGATCATCGAGTGGCCCACCGAGCGGGAGATGTGCTGCCACTCGGCCGGCTCCATGTCCTGGGACACGGCGGGCAACCTGTACTTCGCGGTCGGCGACAACACCAACTCCGGCGGTGACGCGCAGGGCATGGCGCCCATCGACGAACGCCCGTCCCGGCACGCCCAGTTCGACGCCCAGCGCACCTCCGGCAACGCCAACGACCTGCGCGGCAAGATCAACCGCATCCACCCGGAGGACAACGGCACCTACACCGTTCCGAGCGGCAACCTCTTCGCCCCGGGCACCTCGGGCACCCGCCCCGAGGTCTATGTGATGGGCGTGCGCAACCCGTACCGGGTCTGGGTCGACAAGAAGGCGAACAACACCCTGTACTGGGGCGAGGTCGGCCCCGACGCGGGCGCCACCATTCCGGCCCGCGGCCCGGCGGCGTACGACGAGTTCAACCGTGCCACCGGCCCCGGCAACTTCGGCTGGCCCTACTGCGGCGGCCCCAACGTGGCGTACAACGACTGGGACTTCGCGGCCAACCAGCCGCGCGGCTGGTTCCCCTGCGGCGGCGGCACCGGTCCGGTCAACAACTCGCCGCGCAACACCGGAATCCAGCAACTGCCGCCCACCAAGTCCTCGTTGGTGTGGGAGCAGCACGGCGGCAGCAAGGAGTGGCCGCAGCTGGACAACCCGGGCGGCTGCGGCTCGCCCAACCACACCGAGGTCTACCACTACGACGCCAATCTCAACTCCGACGTCAAGTGGCCCCAGTACTACGACAACAAGCTGCTGATCTCCGAGTACTGCCGCAACTGGATCAAGGAGGTCCAGTTCAACAACGGCAACGCCTCCACCGGGACACCGACCGCGATCGAGCCGGTCCTCGCCGGGATGAACCTCGTCCACCCGATCGACATGGAGTTCGGCCCGGACGGCTCGCTGTATCTCCTGGAGTACGGCAGCGGCTACTTCTCGGGCGCCGCCGACGCCGGACTCTACAAGATCAACTACGTGCAGGGCGGCCGGTCCCCGATCGCCAAGGCGTCCGTGAACCGGGACAACGGTCTCGCGCCGCTGGCCGTGACCTTCTCCAGCGCGGGCAGCAGCGACCCCGACAACAACCCGCTCAGCTACGCGTGGGACTTCACCGACAACGGCAGCACCGACTCCACCGCCGCCAGCCCGACCTTCACCTACTCGTCGAACGGCAGCTTCCAGGCCCGGCTGACCGTCAGCGACGGCACCGGCCGCAGCGGCACCACGACCGTCCCGGTCGTCGTCGGCAACAACCGCCCGACCCTGACGATCTCCCAGCCACCGGCGGGCAGCGTCTTCGAGTGGAACGAGAACGTCACCGTCACGGCGTCGGCGACCGACCCGCAGGACGGCGCGATCGACTGCTCGAAGGTGATCGTACGGATCGCCCTGGGCCACCAGGAGCACGCGCACGAGGTCGCCGAGGGCACCGGCTGCTCCACGACGTTCAACACCGGACCGATCCACTCCGGCCTGGACGCCACGCAGTTCTACGTGGTGCGGGCGAGCTACACGGACAGGGGCGCCACCGGCACCGTCCCGCTGACCGGTGAGAAGGAACTCAGCGTGTGGCCCAAGAAGTGGCAGGCGGAGCACTTCGCGCAGCTGTCCGGCCCGCAGGTCATCACCGCCGCCGGGGCCGAGGGCGGCGCGCGCCTCGGCGACGTGCAGAACAACGAATGGGTGAAGTACCACCCGGTGAGTCTCAAGGGCGTGACCGGGCTCCGGGCGCGGGTCTCCTCCGACAAGGCGGGGAACGTGGCGACCTTCCGGTACGACTCCGTCACCGGCCCGGTGGTGGCACGGGTGACCGTGCCCAACACCGGCGGCTGGGAGACGTACAACGACATCAACGTGCCCGTGACCAACGCCGTCGAGCAGCCACGTGATCTCTTCGTGGTCTTCACCGGCGGCTCCGGCGCGATTCTCGACCTCGACAGCTACACCTTCACCGGGCCCGGCATCAGCCGCCCCGCCTCCGTGACCGGCCGTGGGAGTGACCAGCGATGATCAGCACGAGACACCTGAGACCGGCGTGGCCGACAAGGTCGACCACGCCGACGAGAAGAGGACGACCCGGAGGCCCCGGCGGACGGACCACGCGTACCGCCCGCCTCCTGGGCGCGCTCCTCGTCCTGGTCTGCATGGTGAGCGGCCTGTCGGGCGTGTCCCCGGCCGCCGCCTCACCCACCGACGCGGCCTTCAACTCCTCGACCGGCATGCTGAACGTGAACCACGCGAGCTATCTGTCCAAGCACGACATCGTCTACAACCGGCCCAACACCGACCCCAAGTACGGCCTCACGGTCGGCAACGGCCGTACCGGCGCGATGGCGTGGCAGAACAACGGCCTCAGCATGCAGGTGTCCGGCGTGGACACCTCGCAGCAGACCGCCTTCGGCGCCGGGCTGGTCAATCTGTCCACCACCCCGGCACTGGAGAGCGGCTACTCCACCTTCCAGCAGCGCCTCAACCTCTACGACGGCACCCTCACCACCAAGTACGACAACAACCGCACCATCACGGTGATGGGCCAGCCCAACTCCGAGGTGATGGGCATCCATGTGGAGGACTCCCGTTCCGGGGTCTCCGCGATCACGCTGGACCTGAGCCTGTGGGACGTCGCGAACCTCGGCAACAACGGTGACGTGCCGAACATGGACACCTGGCGGACGGTGTCGACGTACGCGGACTCAACCGGCGCCGGCATCAGCCGGGGCCAGGCCGACCCGCAGAACTTCGGCTACACCCTCGGCGCGACCGTGGAGGGCGCCTCGTACACGGCGCGGGTCGTGGACGGCCGCAAGGTACGGCTGTCGATCACCCCGGACTCCAGCTACACCATCTGGTTCACGGCGAGCAGCCGCCTCAACGCGCCGAGCCACAACTCGGTCGCCGAGGCGAAGCGCGCGCTCGCCGCGGCCCAGTCCGCCGGCTACACGAACACCTACAACAGCTATCTGAACTGGTGGCACGCGTTCTGGCAGAAGTCGTTCGTGCAGTACTCGAACGGCTCCCGGGAGGCGGACTACCTGGAGAACGTCTACTACCTCTCCACCTACATGATCGCGGCGTCCGGCTACGGGAATTACCCGGCGCACTTCATCAACGGCGTCTTCCGGTCGACCGGTGACGCCACGAAATGGAGCAACTCGTACTGGTACTGGAATCAACGGGACATCTACAACTCGTTCCTCGCCTCCAACCACGCCGATCTCATGGCCGGGTTCAACAAGCTCTACAGCCGTAACTTCGACGCGCTGAAGGCGTACACCCGCACCCGGTACAACGTGGACGGCATCTGGGTCCCCGAGACCATGGGCTGGGACGGCAACGCGCGCGGCACGGTCAACAGCGACTACACGAACAACATCTGGTCGACCGGCACCGAGGCCGCGTACAACATGTACCTCCAGTACACGTACACGAACGACACCAACTACCTGCGGAACACGGCCTATCCGTTCATGCGGGAGGTCGCCAAGTTCTACCAGGCGAAGCTGTCGTTCAACAGCTCGACCGGCAAGTACTACGTGGCCTCGTCCCACTCCCACGAGACGTACTGGAACGTCCCCAACGCGATCACCGACCTCGCCGCGGTCCGCACCCTGTTCCCGCTCGCCATCAAGGCCAGCACCCAGCTCGGCCTGGACGCCGGGATGCGCCCGCAGTGGCAGCAGATCCTGGACAACCTGATCGCGTACCCGTCCGACTCCAACGTGTATCTGCCGCACACCCCGCCGATATCGCAGACCCGCAACAACGAGAATGTCGCGGCCGAGATCATCTGGCCCTACGACCTCACGGGAATCGGCTATCCGGACCAGCAGAAGGCGATCAACACCTGGAACGCCCGGCCGTTCCCGTACGGAAACGTATGGGCCAACGACGCGATCCAGGCCGCCCGGCTCGGACTCGGCAACCAGACCTTCCAGGGTCTGAAGACCATGCTCCAGAAGTACCAGAACTATCCGAACGGAATGACCAGCAACACCAACGGTGTCTTCGAATACCTCGGGGTGCATCTGGCCGCGACGAACGAATCCCTGCTCCAGTCGTACAACGACAAGATCCGGGTCTTTCCCGCCGTGCCGACCGATTCCACCTTCGTCGGCAAATTCAGCCTGCTGGCCAAGGGCGGATTCATGGTCAGCTCGGAACGGGAGGCCGGCGAGATCAAGTACGTCGGCGTGCGGAGCCAGTACGGGAACGCCGCCCGGGTCGTCAACCCGTGGGGCACCCAGGAGGTCCGGGTCCGCCGTACCTCCGACAACGCGATCCTCACCACCTCCACGGCCGGGGAGATCACCTTCAACACCGCGGCCAACCAGGTGTACGTGGTCGAGCGCACCGCCAAGCCGCTGAGCAACTACACGTCCACGCAGCTCACCGGCACCGCCAACCAGGGTATGAAGTCCCTGGCCGGTACCAGTTCCACCCTCGGGTCGAACGGGACCGCCGACCCCATGGTGAACAACACGGCGCTGACCTACGACAGCAACTGGTACCTCACCACCGGCCGCGGCTACGGCGACTACAACGACGACACCCACCACAGCAACACGGTGAACGCCGCCGCGTCGTACACGTTCAGCGGCACCGGCGTCCAGTACCTGTCCGAACGCAACGGCGACATGGGGACGGTCGACGTCTATCTCGACAACGTCTTCCAGGCGACGGTCAACCTCCGCGTCGACGGCGCGAGACAGGCCCAGCAGGTCGTGTGGCAGAAACAGGGGCTCGGCAGCGGTTCGCACACGATCAGGATCGTGAACCGCAGTACGGCGGTCGGGATGGTGGACGCGCTGCGCATCACCCCCTGACGGCACCATGACTGTGGCCCCGCGCGGAGGGACGCCGAGCGGGGCCACACCCCTGTCCGCACACAGCGGCCGGACACCGTCCCCGGCGGGCCCTGACGGACACCGTCCCGGCGGGCCGCGCGCTCCGGGCGGACGGGTTCAGGTGACCCGGAAGGGCGTCGCGACCGATTCCTCTACAGTGTCGAACGCCAGTATTCGTCACCTGATTGGCCCGAGAGGGAAATACGGAATATGCCGACGACTGAGACGTTCGAGTTCCAGGTGGAAGCCCGCCAGCTTCTGCGGATGGTGATTCATTCGGTCTACTCGAACAAGGACGTGTTTCTGCGTGAGCTGGTCTCCAACGCGTCCGACGCTCTCGACAAGCTACGGCTGGAAGCGCTGCGCGACGAGGTGTCCGGCGCGGACCTGTCCGACCCGCACATCGCCATCGAGACCGACCCGGACGCCCGCACACTGACCGTCCGGGACAACGGCATCGGCATGTCCCACGACGAGGTCGTGCGGCTCATCGGAACGATCGCCAACTCGGGAACGGCCAAGTTCCTGCGGGAACTTCAGGAAGCCGGCGACTCCGCCGACAGCGAGAAGCTGATCGGACAGTTCGGTGTCGGGTTCTACTCCAGCTTCATGGTCGCCGACGAGGTCACGCTCCTGACCCGGCGCGCGGGCGAGAGCCGGGGCACCCGCTGGACCTCGACGGGCGAGGGCACCTACACGATCGAGACCGTCGACGAGGCCCCGCAGGGCACCTCCGTCGTCCTCCACCTCAAGCCCGAGGACACCGAGGACCAGCTCCACGACTACACCTCGCCGTGGAAGATCCGCGAACTCGTCAAGCGCTACTCGGACTTCATCACCTGGCCGATCCGCATGGTCATGCCGGCCCCGGTCGGCGACCCGGACGGCGACGACGAGGCCCCGCGCGAGCCCGAGACCCTGAACTCGATGAAGGCCCTGTGGGCCCGCTCGCGCGACGAGGTCACCGACGCCGAGTACCACGAGCTGTACAAGCACATCAGCCACGACTGGAACGACCCCCTGGAGACCGTACGGCTCCACGCGGAAGGCACCTTCGAGTACCAGGCGCTGCTGTTCATCCCGTCCCACGCGCCCGCCGACCTCTTCCAGCAGGGCTACCAGCGCGGCGTGCAGCTCTACGTCAAGCGCGTCTTCGTCATGGACGACTGCGAGGCGCTGCTCCCGCCGTACCTGCGCTTCGTCAAGGGCGTCGTGGACGCCCAGGACCTGTCGCTGAACGTGTCCCGCGAGATTCTCCAGCAGGACCGGCAGATCCAGCTGATGCACCGCCGCCTGGTCAAGAAGGTGCTGGCGACGGTGAAGGACATGATGACCGCCCAGCCGGAGCGGTACGCCACGTTCTGGCGGGAGTTCGGCCGCGTCCTCAAGGAAGGACTGCTCAGCGACTACGAGAACCGCGACGCCATCCTCGCGGCGTCCTCCTTCGCCACCACCCACGACAAGGACGCGCCGACGACCCTGCGGCAGTACGCGGAGCGGATGAAGGAGGGACAGGACCACATCTACTTCCTCACCGGCGACTCCCGCCAGTCGATCGAGAACTCCCCGCACATGGAGGCGTTCACCGCCCAGGGGATCGAGGTCCTGCTGCTCACCGACCCCGTGGACGAGGTGTGGGTCGAGGCGGTGCCCGAGTTCGAGGGCAAGAAGCTGCTCTCCATCGCCAAGGGCGAGGTCGACCTCGGTACGAAGGAGGAGAAGGAGGAGCGGGAGAGCAAGCGGGAACAGGAACAGGAGGAGTACGCGGGGCTGCTGGCCTGGATGACGGACCGGCTGAGCGAGACCATCAAGGAAGTCCGGCTCTCCTCGCGTCTGACCGTGTCCCCCGCCTGTGTCGTCTCGGACGCCCACGACGTGACGCCCGCGCTGGAGAACATGTACCGGGCCATGGGCCAGGAGGTGCCGCGCGTACGGCGCATCCTCGAACTCAACGCGGGACACCCGCTGGTGAGCGGCATGAACCGGGCGTACGCCGCGGACGCCGAGGCCACCGGCCTCCAGGAGACGGCCGAACTCCTGCACAACCTCGCCCTGTTGGCGGAGGGCGGCGAACTGGCCGACCCGGCACGCTTCGTCAGGCTGATGGCCGACCGCCTGGAGCGCACCCTGTGAATCACGCCGGGCGCTGAGCGCCCCGTGGCCCGGAGCGCGCTGTGCGCTCCGGGCCACGGGGACGTACGACGCCGAGGGTCGCCCCGAGTGCGGGACCCGGTCTCAACTCCCCTCCCGCGCCGACCGGTCGATCACCAGGGAGCGGGCGCCGGCGGGGCCACCACCGGAGGACGGTCGTCGCAGGTGATGGTGTTCGGCAGCAGCCACGGCGCGAGCCACGACTCGGTGCCCCGGCCCCCGTCGTTGCCACCGAGGTCGGTGAGCGCGAACTCCGAACCGGCCGGGGTGAAGTTGAAGGAACCGCAGTTGTTGACGCCGACCGCGCCGACGTTGCGCGCGTCCACGTTCTCGAACGACGCCGACCCCTTCACCCGGGCACTGACCGCCGACGTACCCGTCCCGTCGATCCGTACGTCCTTGAAGCGCACCCCGTCGATCGCGTACAGGTCCTTCACCGCGTAGTCGCTGACCAGCATGATCGCGTTGTACGTGCTGTCCAGGTAGTGGTCGCCGGTGACCCGGACGTCGGCGTCGATGTCCTTGTCGAGCGCGTAGAGCCAGATGGCTCCGAGCCCGATGTTCCAGTTCAGCTCGTACGTCCCGGCGCGGAGCGTGGTGTTGCCGGTGAAGCGCAGCGCCCCGGTGAACGGCTCCGCGCCGAACCGGGACCCGGCGTGCAGCGCGCTGCCCTCCCGGACGGGGTCGGCGACGAGATTGCCCGAGACGGTGGTGTCCGTACCGCCGTAGATCGCGATGCCGTTGGCGAGGACGGGGGACTGCACCGTGTTGCGCGTGAACGTGTTCCGCGCGTTGGCGGTCTTCTCCGACCACATCGCGAGGCCGTCGTCCCCGGTGTTGCGGACGAAGGTGTCCGACACGACCGAATCCGTCACGCCCGTATGGAAGTTGAGGGCGTCGGCGATCTGGTCGACCACGATGTTCCCGGAGATCCGCACGTTGGACATCGGCCCGTCGAACCACAGCCCGACCTTGGTGTGCCGGATGTGCAGCCCCGTGATCGTGGAGTGGCTCATCGCCCCGCCGACGCCGTTGACCTGGTCGGTGTCGATCCGTTCACGTACGTCGCCCTCGATGGCGAAGCCGGACAGATGGACGTTCCGGCTGCCGCCGTCCGCCGCGTCCTTGCCGTAGAAGCCGACCCCCGTGTGGACGGAGCCGTCCGGCGCGGGCTCGTCGAGGGTGACCTGGCGGCCCTTGACGACGGTGTGCCAGTTGCCCGCGCCCTCGATGGTGACGTCGTCCACCAGGATGTGACGGTTCACCTGGTAGGTGCCGGGCGGCAGATAGACGGTGAGCTTCTTGCGCTTCGCGTACGCGATCGCCCGGTCGAACGCGTCGGCCGAGTCCCGCCGCCCGGTCGGATCGGCACCGAACAGCAGCACGTTGGCGGCGACGATCCGCACGTGCGGCGCCCCGACCACCTCCGAGTCGAGCAGGTCCACCACGGTCCAGTCGGCCCGGCTGCCGGCTGGGACCGTCAGCCGTACGGTGTCACCGGCCCGGTACGTCCTGCCGAGCCTCAGCCGCTGCTCGTCGTAGAAATGACTCGGCCGGAACGGCTTGGCGATGACCGGCGCCGGCGTGGTGGCGGCGGGCACACACGCGCACTCGGTGATCCACCAGTCGGGATGCAGCAGATCGGCGCCTGGGTCGTTGGAGAACGGATACTGGTTGTACAGCCACGCGTACTGCGAGGTCAGCGTCATGGTCCGGCGGTCCTTGCCGTTGACGGTGACATCGAGCGGCGCGGTGATCCCCCCGCCACCGGGCGCGTCGGGAATGCTGTAGCGCACGGTGATCGCGTTGGCGGCCCTGGGCAGCGTGAACTCGACGTACTGCTCGGGCGTCAGCTTCACGGCGCTGCGCCCGGAGGCCTCCGACGGCAGCGTGTACGCGGCCCGTCCGGGCCCGATGACCACCCCGTCGGTGACCGCGCCCTCCGCCTCCTGCTCCACGAACCCCACCCGCGCCCCACGCCCGGCAACGAGCGCGGGATCCACCCCGGCCCGGGTGACGACGGGCCCCTTCACGGGGGCCCTGCCGTCCGACGGCGAGGCAACGGCGGTACCACTCCCGCTCAGCAGCCCGACCCCGAGCGCAACGACCAACACCCCGGCAACGGCCCCCCGCTGACGGGCACCACCGCGGCGCCCACGGGTGAATCTCCACGACATCTAAGGCTCGATTCTCTCAAGGAGGACACACGAACACCGGGCGCGGAAGCCGTGGGGGGTGTGGTGGACACTAGGCGCCGGGCGGTCCCTTCCACAAGATGCCTGCGACGAGCTTTCGTGAGTCTGCACCTCAAGTGCGTTGGTGCGTCAATTTCTTGCGTCAACATCAAGATCCTTTACGAGTTCCGGGGTCCGGCACAGCGAGGCTCCTCCCGCGCGTCAGCGCGGGTATGCAGGGCGACACGGGTAGGCGGGGCAGCGCCGTCCCGCCGGGAGAAGTAGGTGACGAGGGATGCCACGCGCCTGGAAGGTTCATGGAATTCGCGCGCAACAGGTCGACCGCACTGCTGAGAACCTCCGCGCTGCTCAGCGGCGCCCGCCACGCGGGCGAGGACCCGCTCCAGAAACGCTCTCGTCAGGGCCGCGGGCCACGGGCACCGGATCGATGAACCGGAGCTGTACAAGCGCTTGGTCGCCTCGGGCGTCGTGCCCGGTGGTGGCGAGTGCGACCACCGGCTCGTACCGGTCGCGATCGGCAGCGACAAGGTGGTCTCACCGAGTGGAGTCCGTACGCCGAGGGACTGCTCCTGGGCCAGTGGGACCGGGCTTCGCCAGGCGCCGACACCACGAGACGGGCCGGGCCTCGGTGTCGCCGCGGGGGCCGGGGCCCTCGTCGCGCTTGCGGCATCACGGACCACGGCGGGACTGTCAGTCCGCTGAAGTATCCTTCCCGCCATTGCACAGCGACTCGGAGGACCAAGCGAATTGACCGGCCTGTCCGCTTTCCCGCTGCCCTTTCATGCTTCCCGTTCCATATCGTTCGCGACTCCCCGGACGCTGCGGGAAATTCAGATGATGCAGTGCAGCTCACACATCCGGGCGAAGCCGGGGTGGTTCGACAAGATGAACGATGCCGGAATTGTCGCCAGGTGGACCCGGGAAGCGGTCGCCCAGGGCCTCACGGAGGCGCAGGTTCGTTACGTACTCGCCGAACTCCCGCATTACGCCGCGCTGCGGGACGGACGAACCGGCGTCGAGGTTTCCGCCGTCGACGGAGTGTGGCAGTCGGACGCACTGATCGACGACGAACTCCGATCCCGCCTGCGTGAGGCGGTCCGGGTCCTGGAGCAGGTCCCCGAAGCGGAAAAGGACTGGCATCCCGGATCCGACGGCCAGGTACTGGATCTGGTACACCCCTCGCTGTTCTGCCTGGTGAGAGAAGTGAGCGGGGCTCCCGAGCGGGCCTGGAAGAATCCGACGAACCGGTACTCGAAGTACGAATTCTCGGAAAGGTTCCAGTGGCTGCCCACGGATGTCGACGTCAGTGACGACGGCGATGTCACTTTCCGCTCGTACGTCAACAACGTCCACCCCGAGAATCATCGCCAACTGGCCTCCGTCCTGCCGGACCTGTTCGCCCGCCTGCGTCCCCTGCTGGAGAACGTGCTCACCGATCTGCGCCATCCGCGGCCCCCGCGTATCAAGGTCAATCCCTTCGGGTGGTACGACTCGGAGCCGGAGCCTCCGGACAAATCCTCCTTCAGCGATGACGCGGCCTACGATGAAGCCCTCCACGCGTGGGAAGCGGCCCAGGACGACTGGTGGGAGAACCGCCGCCCGGTCGTCCCCGACGCCCCGGCTTTCGCCCCACCCCAGTTGCCCGACGAATCCACCCGGGTCGACCTGCGCGGCCGGCGTCTCCAGGTCATCGCCAAGCTCGCCACCATTCATCTCACCCCGGACAAGCCCGAGTACCCAGGCGGTTCCTGGCATGTCGAGGGCATGCTGAACGAACGGATCGTCTCGACCGCGATTTACTACTGGGACAGCGAGAACATCACCGAAAGCCGCCTGAGTTTCCGCGCGGCACTCGACGACCCCGACTACGAACAGAACGACGACAACGGCCTCCGCGAGGTCTACGGCCTGGAGGACGAAGACGCGCTGAACCAGCCGCTGGGATCGGCATCGACCCCGGCGGGCCGCTGCCTGGCATTCCCGAACATGCTGCAACACCGCGTCGGCTCATTCCGCCTCACGGACCCCGCCCGGCCGGGACACCGAAAAATCCTCGCCTTCTTCCTGGTCGACCCGTCGGAAACGATCGTCTCGACCTCCGACGTGCCACCCCAACAACCATGGTCCGACGACTCGACCATGACGCTGGAACAAGCCAATAACTACCGCGAACAACTGATGCGGGAACGCAAGTTCTTCATCGACGAACACAACGAGCAGCTCTACGAGCGCGAATTCTCCCTCTGCGAGCACTGATCCGGCCCTCCGGATTTCCTCGGAAGATTCAAGAACACCACCCTCGCCGGGAACCCGTCGGAGGAGTTGAACGACCGGAGCCGCAGCCGGACTCCAGATTCGGGGAGCCCGGGAACTGAATGCGGACACCGGCCGACGTCTGAGGGGACGACAAATCCAGGGAGGTCGGTCATGGAACGACGTACGTTCTTGCGCGCTTCGGCTCTGTCCGTCGGCGCGGCAGCCGGTGTCGGAGCACTCGACGAGGGCGCGTCGGCGATATCGGCGGCGAATCCCCTGCGTGTGGGGATACTGATGTTCGACGGTGTGGAGGAGCAGGACTTCATCGCCCCGGTGGAGGTACTCGGACTCGCGGGGCGGATGAGTGCCGGCGCGTTGACGACAGCCATGGTGACCACCGACCGGCCGGCCACGATCACCTGCACCTACGGGACGAAGGTGCGGGTCGACAACGGCTGGTCGCCTCGGGCGGCGGACGTACTGGTGGTGCCGGGCGGCGGCTACACGGCCAAGGACGGACCGGGCGTGAACAAGCTCATCGCCGACCGGGGTCTTCTCCGCCGGCTGGCCGCGTCCGAGACCCTGCCGGTCGGTATCTGTACGGGCGTGATGGTGCTGTCCGCGGCGGGGCTGACCAAGGGGCGCAATGTGACGACCCACGCGGGCGCGAAGGCGGATCTGGCAGCTCAAGGCGCGACGGTGATCAGCGCCCGCGTGGTCGATGACGGCGACCTGATCACCGGCGGCGGCATCACCTCCGGCCTGGACGTCGCACTGTGGCTGGTGGAGCGGTTCGTCGGCGCGGAACTCGCCCAGCGGGTGGAGACGGTCCTGGAGTACGAGCGACGCGGCACGGTCTGGCGACGGCCCTGAACGACGGCCCGGAGACGGCACTTGGCGTTCTGTGGCCACACATCCGGAGGGGCCGCGCTTCTGGTGCCTGAGTCGCGGCCCTCACGGAGCCTCGGACGTCCTGCCGATCACACCCGACGTGCCGCGCGATCCGGCCGTACGACGTCGACGGGCAGGTCCGGGGGACCAGAAACCCCGCCGGCGCGGGGAGTACGCGTCGTACAGGCGGATCGGGTGCGGGGTCAGGGGACCAACCTCGCAGGTGCGGGGAGCACAGGAGCTGACCCGACGTTTTATTGGCGCCTACGACGAGACAGCACGACGGAAGATCATGCCGGAGGTCGCCGAGCAGCGGATCCTCGACGCCTTCCAACAGGACGGCACGTGGGGGGCGTTGTTCCGCAAGACGAGCTGCGGGGTCGCGTACGCGCACGGAGAGGCCGACTACAACGGCCACTTCGGCATCCGGGAACTGTGCGACATCTGCCCCGAGGACCAGATCGCCCGGTGCCGGGCCGCGTGGGTCAAGCCTGATCCGGCAGCCGTCACGCGCGAAGCCCGAGCACTCGGTGCGACCGGTGTGGTGGAGGTCAACGACCGTGCCATCGTCGTGGAGGGACTGGACGAGCCGCCGCGCTACTTCCTCCAGCACGGCTTCGGCTACCAGTGCCACGACCGCACCAGACCCCACCACCACCGCCAACACGGCCGGGCCCCCATCGGCTGGACGGCGGAGAACGGACCCACCCCCGCATGAACTTCTCCTCCTGGCCCCCGCTGCTCGTGGTCGACGTCGAAGGCAACGGCGCCAACCCGCCCGACCTCGTCGAGGTCGCCGCCCTCCCCGTACGCGAGGGACACCCGGACACTGGCACGGCGGGTGCGTGGCTGACCAAGCCCCGGCATCCAGTGACCCCGTTCGCCGCCCGCGTCCACGGCCTGACGAACGACCGGCTGGAAAACGAACCCGGCTGGGAGGAGATCGCCGACCAGGTCCACACACTCCTCGGCACCTCATGGATCTGCGCCCACAACGCACACGTCGACCACCGAGTGCTCTCCGCACACCTCCCGACGTGGCAGCCGGCCGGAGTCATCGACACCCTCCGCCTCGCCAAAACCACCCACCCCGGCCTGCCCAAATACACCCTCGACGCCCTGATCGAACACCTCCGCCCGGACCTGACCCGGGCCCCCGCACATCGCCACCGCGCCACCTTCGACGCCTACGCCACCGCCCAGCTCCTGATCCTCATGGCCGACCGGTACGACACCTGGGACCAGCTCGTCGCCGCGGCCGTGCCGCCCGGCCTGCCCGGAGCCCCCGAACCAGACAAGGACCCCACCCTGTGGTGACCACCCCTCAGCCCGTCCGCATCGGCGTCATGGGCACCCACTCCACCGGCAAGACCACACTCCTCAAACGCATCGAAATGGAATTACGAGCCCACGGAATCCCCGTAACCCGCACCGGCCGACTCGGAAAACGCGCCGCACTCACCGGCCTGCCCAAGATGCAGCACCACACCGCCGCCTCCACCGAGTGGATCATCACCCAAGGCATCGCCGACGAAATCGCCGCAACCGCCCACCCCGGTCCCGAACCGATCCAGGTCATCCTCGCCGACCGCGCGGTCTGGGACGCCCTCGCCCACTTCCACGCCGCCCAAGCATGGCGACAGGAAACCCCCGACCCGCTGGAGTGCGAACGGCTCCGGCTCCTTACTTCCACGCAGGCGCAGAAGTACCACCTGCTCCTGGCCACGGTCCTCGACGAGGCCCTACCGGTCGAGAGCAAGCACGACTACGACGCCCGCTACCGAGCCCTGGTCGATCACCACACGCACGCGTTCCTCGCCGAAGACGAGATCCCGCACCAGCGCGTCACCAGCGACCCCGACAGCCAGGCGCATGCCGTCGAACTGGCGCTTCAACTCTGCCTCAACCAGGCCGCGCCATGAGCAGCACGCCGCCAGCGGCGCCATGACATCGCCGGGAAAACCGTCTCCCGCCTCGATCTCGACACCACGCGCCTGACCGGACCTCGGCACCTGGGGCGACTCCGGCGACCATTGCGACGAAAGTCGGCATGGTCCGGCCGACTCCCAACGGGTGGGTTCCGCACGGCCACCCCGTGTACCTGCGGGCCGTCGCATGCTCAGGAGGAGGCGACGACGCGAAGCCGAGCGCCGCGACTGAGAGCGGCCACTTGCGTGGTTGCAGTTGCGGCTGAAGGGCGGCTCTCGGATACCTGCCGCCGCACACAGCGACCGAACAAGCCGACGAGGGCCGCCACCCCGGCAATGGGGTAGCGGCCCTCGTAGTGTTCTGACGTCACGTCAGCACATCGATCCTGCGGCGCACACTCGGTGCACAAGGGGTGGAAAGCGAGCGGTCACTGTGAGAACTGGTGAGAAGTGTTCTCGCCGGTCAGTGCCTGTTTATGAGCCTTCCGCCCAAGTGGCCCGACCTTGCGGTTTAGATGTCGTAGTACAGCTCGAACTCGTGCGGGTGCGGGCGGAGTTGGATCGGGGCGATTTCGTTGGTGCGCTTGTAGTCGATCCAGGTCTCGATCAGGTCCGGCGTGAAGACGCCGCCCGCCTGGAGGTACTCGTTGTCCGCCTCCAGGGCGTCGAGGACCGCAGGGAGGGAGGTCGGGACCTGGGCCACGCCCGCGTGCTCCTCGGGGGCCAGTTCGTAGAGGTCCTTGTCGATCGGCTCCGCCGGCTCGATCTTGTTCTTGATGCCGTCGAGGCCCGCGAGGAGCAGGGCCGAGAAGGCGAGGTACGGGTTGGACGACGGGTCCGGGGCGCGGAATTCGACGCGCTTGGCCTTCGGGTTGGAGCCCGTGATCGGGATGCGCATCGCGGCCGAGCGGTTGCGCTGGGAGTAGACCAGGTTGACCGGGGCCTCGAAGCCGGGGACCAGGCGGTGGTACGAGTTGACCGTCGGGTTGGTGAACGCCAGCAGCGACGGCGCGTGGCGCAGGATGCCGCCGATGTAGTAGCGGGCGGTGTCCGAGAGGCCCGCGTAACCCTGCTCGTCGTAGAAGAGCGGGTCGCCGCCGGCCCACAGGGACTGGTGGACGTGCATGCCGGAGCCGTTGTCGCCGAAGATCGGCTTGGGCATGAAGGTCGCGGACTTGTTGTTGCGCCAGGCGACGTTCTTCACGATGTACTTGAAGAGCATCAGGTCGTCGGCCGCGGCGAGCAGCGTGTTGAACTTGTAGTTGATCTCGGCCTGGCCGGCGGTGCCCACCTCGTGGTGCTGGCGCTCGACCTCGATGCCGACGCGGTCCAGCTCCAGGGAGATCTCGGCGCGCAGGTCGGCGAAGTGGTCGACCGGCGGGGCGGGGAAGTAGCCGCCCTTGTAGCGGACCTTGTAGCCGCGGTTGTCCTCGGTCGAGCCCGTGTTCCAGGCGCCGGCCTCGGAGTCGATGTGGTAGAAGCTCTCGTTCGACGTCGTGTTGAAGCGCACGTTGTCGAACACGTAGAACTCGGCCTCGGGGCCGAAGTACGCGGTGTCCGCGATGCCGGTGGAGGCGAGATACGCCTCCGCCTTCTTGGCGATGTTGCGCGGGTCGCGGCTGTACTGCTCACCCGTGATCGGGTCGTGGATGAAGAAGTTGATGTTCACCGTCTTGTCGCGGCGGAAGGGGTCGACCCGGGCCGTCGACAGGTCCGCGCGAAGCGCCATGTCCGACTCGTGGATCGCCTGGAAACCGCGGATCGACGAGCCGTCGAAAGCCAGCTCGTCCGCCGGGTCGAACGCCTTGGCCGGGATCGTGAAGTGCTGCATCACGCCCGGCAGGTCGCAGAACCGGACGTCGACGAATTTCACGTCCTCGTCGGCGATGAACTTCTTGGCCTCGTCGGCGTTCTGGAACATCCAGCTCCTCCTCCTCCCGTCCCGGGGAGGGGCGGGGGTTTGTCGCTACTGGTCGTGCGGCCAGTGCGGTGGCACACGCAGGACCCGACCATAGGTATGCGTGATTTCTCAAGCATGACCCATTTGTTTCGCTGAAGTTAACCGGCCTGGATGTGCGCCGTTCCACGGATCGGCCACGGCGGCCGGAAACCGCTCGGACGGCAGCAGGCGCGTGGGCCGGTGCGTTGTCGGGTCCGTGGTGATCCGTACCCCCCGGGAGCGGGTGTACGCACCCCCGCGCAGTACCGTGGTCGGGTGGACAACAGGCAAGCAATCGGATCGTGGCTCTCCGGACCGCGCGCGACGGCCGAGGAGATGGGCGCGGACTTCGGGTACCGGGGCGAGCGGCTCGGGCTGCCTAAGGAAGGGCCCGGTTCCGTCGCCTCCTTCGGTCGGCGTTTCGGCGCGCTCTTCCTCGACTGGGCGCTGTGCCTGCTGATCGCGTACGGACTGTTCGCACGTGACCCGCAGACCGCGGCCAACTGGGCGCTCGGTGTGCTGCTGCTCCTGCACGTCGTCACCGTCGGGACGATCGGCTCCACGCCCGGCAAGCGGGTCTTCGGGCTGCGCGTCATCTCCGAGGGCCGTGACCGGCTCGGCCTCGGGTGGGCAGTGGTCCGCGCCGTGCTGCTCTGCCTCGCCGTACCGGCGCTCATCTGGGACCGCGACGGGCGCGGGCTGCACGACCGGCTCGCCCGCGCCGTACAGGTCCGGATCTAGGGATCCGGCGCGACGAGGGATCCGGCGACGACAGCGACGAGGGATCCGGCGACGACAGCGGGGAAAGACGGAGAGGAAGCAAAGCGGGCGGCGGGAACTCGGTTCCCGCCGCCCTCCTGGTGTCCGGTGAAGACCGGTCAGCGCATCTTTCCGCCGCGCGGCATCCGCATGCCCTTCGGCATCGGGCCCTTCGGCAGCGGCATGTTGCTCATCAGGTCGCCCATCGCCCGGAGCCGGTCGTTGGCGGCCGTCACCTGCGGGCCGGACAGCACCCGGGGCAGCTTGAGCATCGTCGTACGGACCTTCTTGAGCGGCACCTGGCCCTCGCCGTCGCCGACGATGATGTCGTGCACCGGTGCGTCGATGACGATGCGGGCCATCTTCTTCTTCTCGGCCGCCAGCAGCCCCTTCAGCCGGTTCGGGTTGCCCTCGGCCACCAGGACGATGCCGGCCTTGCCGACCGCGCGGTGGATCACGTCCTGGCTGCGGTTCATCGCCACCGCGGGAGTGGTGGACCAGCCCCGGCCCACGTTCTCCAGCACGGCCGCCGCAGCTCCCGGCTGGCCCTCCATCTGCCCGAAGGCAGCGGCCTCGGCACGGCGGCCGAAGACGATCGCCATCGCGAGGAAGGCCAGAATGAAGCCAAGGATGCCCAGGTAGACGGGGTGACCGACCAGAAAGCCGATCGCGAGGAGGACACCGAAGGTGACGATTCCCACGCCCGCGAGGACGAGACCGACCCGCTTGTCGACCCGTCGGGTCATCTTGTAGGTAAGAGCGATCTGTTTCAGTCGCCCAGTTTCCGCCGCAGTGTCTGCGTTTTCCTTCCTCGCCATGAACCGCAGTTTACGTGGCTCAGGGAGTGCGGCCCGACGCGGCCTCCAGTACGTGCTGCGCCTCGACCCGGTCCTGGGCCCTGCGGCGGTCCTCGAGGACGGCCGTCCAGGCGTTCCTGCGGGCCCGGCGCTGGCCGCTGCTGAGCAGAAGCGACTCCATGGCGCGCAGGGCGTGGGAGACGGAGGGGAGCGGGGTGGGGCGGGTGGCTGCCGCCATCACCTCGGTGAGCGGTCCTTCCGGGGCGGCCTGCATGTGGCTGTTCCTCCTGGGAACGAGTACGGGGCGGGTTACGGGTGCGGGTGCGGCGCGAGTGCGGGTGCGGGGTCCGTACGCGTACGGGTCGTGGAACCGGCGGGGTGGTTCGGACCCGGGGCCGGGCCGCGAACCGGTGTACGAGGGCGCGTGGTCACCAGGGTCGCTCCCCGGTGTTACCAGTGGGTGACCAAGCGGTCAAACGGCCGTGAATGCCCGAAGCCGGCCCCCGAACGGCCGCCGCGGCCCGTACACCGCCCCCAACCTGCGGAGCGGCGCGCGGGCCGCGACGGTGCGGCCGTTACTGTTCGGTAGTCTCTTGTGCTCGGATTCACACGGGGCCGTGCCCGACGGGCGGGCCGATCCGGCCGGGACCGCACCGGCGGGCGGATGTCGCCCGGCCCGCCACCGACCCGCGGACGGGGCGCCGCCCGACCCGACCCCGACCCCACCGGGCGGGCCCGGACCGCCTCACACCGTCTGCTGGACCGACTCCGCGCTCCGGCGTTCCATCGCCTGCTGGAAGAGGCGCCCGGCCCGGTACGAGGAGCGGACCAGCGGGCCCGACATCACTCCGGAGTAGCCGATCGCGTCGGCCTCCTCCTTCAGCTCCACGAACTCCTGCGGCTTCACCCAGCGTTCGACGGGGTGGTGGCGCGCGGAGGGGCGCAGGTACTGCGTGATCGTGATCAGCTCGCAGCCCGCGTCGTGCAGGTCGCGCAACGCGTCGCTGACCTCCTCACGGGTCTCGCCCATGCCGAGGATCAGATTGGACTTGGTGATCAGACCGGCCTCGCGGGCGCGGGTGATGACGTCGAGGGAGCGGTCGTAACGGAAGCCGGGGCGGATGCGCTTGAAGATCCGCGGCACCGTCTCGACGTTGTGCGCGAGCACCTGCGGGCGCGCCGAGAAGACCTCGGCCAGCTGGGCGGGCTCGGCGTTGAAGTCGGGGATGAGGAGCTCGACCTTGGTACGGCCCGCCTCCCGCTCCGCCGTCTGCTCGTGGATCTGGCGCACGGTCTCCGCGTACAGCCAGGCGCCGCCGTCCTCCAGGTCGTCGCGCGCGACGCCGGTGATCGTGGCGTAGTTCAGGTCCATCGTGACGACGGACTCGCCGACCCGGCGCGGCTCGTCGCGGTCCAGCGCCGCCGGCTTGCCGGTGTCGATCTGGCAGAAGTCACAGCGCCGGGTGCACTGGTCGCCGCCGATGAGGAAGGTCGCCTCGCGGTCCTCCCAGCACTCGTAGATGTTGGGACAGCCGGCCTCCTGGCACACGGTGTGCAGACCCTCGCTCTTCACGAGCTTCTGCATCGCGGTGTACTCGGGCCCCATCTTCGCCCGGGTCTTGATCCACTCGGGCTTGCGCTCGATGGGGGTCTGGCTGTTCCGGACCTCCAGGCGCAGCATCTTGCGTCCGTCGGGTGCGACAGCGGACACGTCCGGCACCTCTCTCTGCTGGCGCGGCATTCGAATCTTCGGTGAAGACCAGAGTACGCCCGTTGATTACTTGGTTCTGCGTGGCCATGACGTCCACATGACTCGGGGACGGCACGGCTCAGGGACGACAGCGCTCAGGGACGACGCGGATGAACAACGCCGGGGCCGGTCACGGGCATTCCCCCGGGGCCCGGGGGCGGGGTCCTTCGTACGAGGTCACCGGGGCCGGGTTGCGGTGTCGGGCCCGGGGCCCGGTTCAGGCCCGTGCCGGCTCGGCCGGGGTCTCCTCCGTCGCGCGCGGCCTCGGTTCCGCCTGCTCCAGCACGTTCCGCAGATGGTGCTCCACCACGGGCAGCACCTCGGCGACGGTCACGGCGCGCGCCGGCCCGTTCCCGGGCTCCCGCCCGGCTCCCTGACCCAGTTCGTACGCCAGTGAGGTCACGCCCGCGTCGCGGATCCCGCACGGCACGATCCGGTCGAACCAGGTGTTGTCCGGGTTCACGTTCAGCGCGAAGCCGTGCATCGTGACGCCCTTCGCGACCCGGATGCCGATCTGGGCGAGCTTGCGGTCCTCGCGGCGCTGGCCCGCGTTGGACGGCGCGTACTCCGGGCCGCTCAGCCGGGGGTCGAACTCGGCGTCGTTCACCCGGGGGTCGAAGTCCAGCGACAGGCCGCCCAGGGCTTGGCGCTCCTCCACCGGATCGCCGAGCACCCATACGCCGCTGCGGCCCTCCACGCGCGTGGTGCGCACACCGAAGTCGGCCGCCGTACGGATGAGCGCCTCCTCAAGACGGCGTACGTGCGCCACCACGTCCACGGGACGCGGCAGCTTCAGGATCGGATAGCCGACGAGCTGGCCCGGACCGTGCCAGGTGATCCGGCCGCCCCGGTCGACGTCCACGACGGGCGTCCCGTCCAGGGGCCGCTCGCTGTCCTCGGTACGACGCCCCGCCGTGTACACCGGCGGATGTTCGAGCAGCAGGCAGGTGTCGGGGACCTCGTCCGCGAAACGGGCCGCGTGGACCTCGCGCTGCTTCTGCCAGGCCGCCCGGTACTCCACGGCGTCCTCGCCGAAGCCCAGATGGACGAACCGCAGCTCACTCACGGCAATGCCTCCCTCGTCTGCGCCCGGGGACCCGGGAGTGCCCCCGTGACCGCCGGGCACGGTGCGCGTGGCGCGCCCCAGCCACTGTACGACCGCGGCCCCCGGCGGTGTCCGGCAGGCCCGGACCGGCGGCGGAGGGCCCTCGGGGCGGCCCGGGGCCGGTTCGTGAGCCGGCGGCGGCCGGTCCGCGAACCGTGCCGGAGGCGCTACGGGGCCGGTGTACGCGGCACGTCAGCCACGCCCGTAATCCTCACACGATCGGATGAATGTGGGACGAACGTGACGGCGCGAGCCGCTCCGACCGCTAAATTCGCGCCGTTCCATGAGGGCTGCTCTCGGGGCCCGGAAGGCAGGAGACCGTACAGCTGATGTCGGAACGACCTCCGCAGCGCATCCCCAACCGCCAGCTCGCCGCGCTCATCGCAGAAGCCGGTTTCTCCCACGCGGGTCTCGCCCGCCGGGTGGACCAGCTCGGGCTCGAACACGGCCTGGATCTGCGGTACGACAAAACGTCCGTGACGCGGTGGCTGCGGGGGCAGCAGCCGCGCGGCACCACGCCCGCGCTGATCGCCGAGGTCTTCACGCGCCGGCTCGGCCGCCGCCTCTCCGCCCAGGACCTGGGGCTGGACGCCTGCGCGCCCGTGTACGCGGGGCTGGAGTTCGCGGCCTGTCCCGACGAGGCCATCGACATCGTCAGCGGGCTCTGGCGCAAGGACTCCGGGAGTCACGCGGAGCTGCGCAAGATCGCGTTCACCCCGGCGGGGCTCGTCGTCCCGAGCCGCGACTGGCTCATCGGCCGTGCGGACGAGCGCGTCGGCCACGACGGTCCGACGCCGCGACCCGGTTCCGGTTCCGCTGCCGCCCCGGTGCCGGGACAGGCGGGCGGACCCCGGCCCCACGCGCCCAGGGTTCCGGGGGCGGCCTCCCCGCCGCCCCCGGGGAGATCGTCCTCCTACAGAGGCGCGGGCGCCCCGGGCACCTCCGTAGGCGGCGCCGCCGGGGCGGGCCGTGTCCCGGAGGCCGCGCGGGTGCCCGTCCAGGGCCGCGCGAGCGTGCCCCGGCAGGCCGTCCCCGCCGGGGTCCCGCCCGCCCGGGGCACCGACCGCGTACCGGGCCAGCGGGTCGGCGCGGGCGACGTCGCGGCGCTGAGCTCCGTCGGCGAGCTGTTCCGCACCCTCGACCAGGCGTACGGCGGCGGCCACGCCCGCCAGGCACTGGTCCGGTATCTGGAGCACGAGTGCGAGCCCATGCTCCGGGGCGTCTACGGGGAGGTCACCGGGCGCAAGCTGTTCGGCGCCGCGGCCGACCTCACCCGGCTGGCCGGCTGGACCTCGTACGACATCGCCGCGCACGGACTCGCCCAGCGCTACTTCGTGCAGGCCCTGCGGCTGTCCCAGGCGGCGGGCGACCGCGCGCACGGCTCCTTCGTGCTGATCACCATGAGCCGTCAGGCCGTCTACCTGGGCCACGGCCGGGAGGCCGTCCAGCTGGCCCGGGTCGCCCAGCAGGGCGTCGGCTCGTCCGCCCCGCCGGTGGTGCAGGCGCTGCTGCACGCCGTCGAGGCGCGCGGGCACGCCGTGCTCGGCGAGGCGCGGGCCTGCACCACCTCCCTCGCGCGGGCCGAGCACGCCCTGGAGGCGGCCCGGCCGGGCGACGACGTGCCGCACTGGGCGCGCACCTTCGACGAAGGGCAGCTTGCCGACGAGTTCGGGCACAGCTACCGGGACCTCCAGCAGTACCGCGCCGCCGTCCAGCACACCGAGCGCTCGCTGCGGCTGCGGCCCGCCGCCTTCGCGCGCAGCCGCCTCTTCTGCCGGGTGGTGCTCGCCTCCTCCCGCCTGGGACTCGGCGAACTGGAACAGGCGTGCGCCCTGGGGGCGGAGGCGGCGCAGCAGGCCACGGAGATCCGTTCGGCGCGCGCGGTGGACTACGTACGGGACTTCGAGCGGCGGCTGGAGCCGTACCGGGAGTCGGCGGCGGCCCGCGCCTACCGCGACCGGGTCGCGGCGATCGGCTGAGCGGCCCCGGGCATGAGCGGCCTCCGGGCCCCCGTCTCCCGGTGCGGGCCCCTTCGCCTCCGTGCCTCCCGGCGTTGCCCCTGGACCGCCCTCCCGCCGTTCTCAGGCCGCCGTGGGCAGCTGGAGCGTCCCGTGGTCGGGCCGTACGCCCAGGTCGTCCAGGATCGCGTACGCGGCCCTGCGGCCCGACGAGAGCGCTCCCTGGACGGTGCTGGTGTCCCGGTGGTCCCCGCACACGTACAGCCCCGACAACAGCCGCACCTGACGGCGCAGATCGTGCGGGGCGGGCATGGCGGGGACCGCCTCCGCGTCGTGCTGGACGGCCAGCAGTTCCCAGTCGGCGGTCGACGTGCCGTACAGCGTCTCCAGATGCGCGCGGACCGCGCGGTCCAGTTCCGCCTCGGGGGGCGGCGTACGGAGCCCGAGCACCGTCGAGGAGATCAGCGGCCGGCCCGCCGGCGCGCGCGTCGGGTCCACGGCGCTCATCACCATCGTGTGCGCGACGGGGCCGCCGCGCCGGTCGCCGTCCAGAAGAAGCGCGGGCTCCGTCAGCGGCGCCGTGGGCGCCGTGTGGTGAAGCACCGTCACGGGGTGGAAGTCCGGCACCCGCAGCCCCGGCAGCAGTTCGGCGGCGGCGCGGGCACCGGTCGCCACGAGCAGCGAACGGCAGCTGATCTCGCCGTGCTCCTTCGTACCGACGGAGCTGATCGACGCGTCCGTCACGCACACGCCCGTGCGCACCGTGCCCGGCGGAAGGGTGGCCGCCAGCAGCTCGGGCAGGGCGGTGGCGCCGCCCTCGGGGACGCACAGCCGCCCCCGGGCGAAGCTGCGCAGGGCGAGATCGGCGCAGCGGCTGGACGTGGTGAGGTCGGGGTCGCAGAGCAGCGCGGACAGCAGCGGGCGTACGAAGCCGTCGACCGTACGCGGGGGCAGTCCGCGCGCGGAAAGGGCGGCGAGGGCGGGGCGTTCGGGGCGGGCCAGCAGCCGGTTCACCGGGGTGGTCGCGAGCCGGCCGAAGGCCGCGTGGAGGCGGGCCTGGTCGAGTGCGTTGCCCAGCGGGGGGCGGGCGGTGGGGCGGGTGGCCCTGGCGCCGGGGGCGCGGGTCCGGGTGGTCCGGGTGCGTGGGGCGCTTGCCAGGGCGCGTGCGGCGGTGAGTGCGCCCCGCGCGCTCCCCGTGGCGACGGTGACGCCCGCCCGGTGGTGCCGGCCCTCGCTGTGGACCAGCACGCCCGGTGAGAACGTCCGCAGCGCGGCGTCGCTGAGGGCGGGGGTGCGCAGCAGTTCCGGGTACGAGGTGTTGAGCAACTGGCCGATGCGGTCGAGGCGGAAACCGTCGAGGTGTTCGGTGGCCATCCTGCCGCCGATGTAAGGGGCGCTTTCCAGGACGGTGACTGTTACACCGGCCCGGGTCAGCTGGTGGGCCGCCGACAGGCCGGCGATTCCGGCGCCGATGATGACGACGTCCGCGTGAGGTTCAGTAGTGAGCACGTGCCTCTCCCCGAGGTCGGCGCGGCTGTCCGGTCCGGGGCCGGTACCCCGCCCCACTCGGGAAACACCCGAGTGCGGATCGAGAGTAGGAAGAGAACCGGCCGTTCGCACTCGCGCAGTGGCGGGGTCATCGGGGCGTGCGGGGCGCACGCGAGTCCCGGTCCGGCGGCCCGACGCCACGGCCCCGTGAGGGGTGTGACCCCGCCCTCGGTACGGAGGGCCCGCCCGCCCCCGCGTTCCGCCACCCACGCTACTCCGGCGCCGCCGCGCGGATCGACTCCTCGATCGTCGGGAACGCGAAGGTGAACCCCGATTCCAGCAGCCGGGCCGGCCGCGCCCGCTGGCTGCTCAGCATGTCCTCCGCGAACCCGCCCAGCGCCGCCTTCAGCGCCACCGGGGGCACCGTGAGGGCCGTCGGACGGCGCAGCACCCGGCCCATCGCCGCCGTGACCTCGCGATTGGTCACCGGCTCGGGCGCGGTGAGGTTCACCGGCCCGGACAGGGCCCCCCGGTCGATCAGGTGCCGCAGCGCCGCCACGTGGTCGTGCAGGGCGATGAAGCTCCAGTACTGGCGCCCGTCGCCCAGCCGGCCGCCCAGCCCCGCGCGGAACAGCGGGAACAGCCGCCCCCAGGCGCCGCCCTCGCGGGCCACGACGAGGCCCGTGCGGGCGAACACCGTCCGTACGCCCGCGTCCTTCGCGGGGGCCGCAGCGGCCTCCCACGCGACGCACACGGAGGGCAGGAAACCCTCGCCGGGCGGAGCCGTCTCGTCCACCGCGCGGTCGCCCGTGTCTCCGTAGAAGCCGATCGCCGACCCGCACACCAGGACTCTCGGCGGGGCGTCCAGGGAGGCGACGGCCTCGGCGATCGCCGTCGTACCGAGGACGCGGCTGTCCCGGATCTCCTTCTTGTACGCGGCCGTCCACCGGTGGTCCGCGACGCCCGCGCCCGCGAGGTGGACGACCGCCTCGCAGCCGTACAGCCCGCCCGCGTCCACATACCGCCGGGAGGGGTCCCACTCGACCTCGTCGCCCGTCCGCGCGGGGTGCCGGACCAGCCGGACCACCTCGTGGCCGTCCGTCCGCAGGGAGCGCGTGAGCGCCGAACCGATGAGTCCGTGGGAGCCGGTGATCGCGATCCTCATGGGACCCATCCTGATGCCACCCGCCCGCATGGGACAGTTGGCGCCATGCGTGAACCCGCCGTACCGGTCATACGCGTCGCCCTTCCTGCGGACGACGAGGCTCTCGGGCAGCTCGACCACGACACCTGGTCGACGCTGCACGCGGTGACGCCCCGGCCCGGTCCGGCCGCGACCTTCTTCGACGAGCGGCACCGGCCGCGCGACTACGTCGTCGCCGAGGTCGACGGCCGGATCGCCGGCTATCTGCGCCTCGCGCCGCCCAGCTCGCTCGCCGCCCACGCGCACGTCCGGGAGATCCAGGGCCTCGCGGTGCACGCGTGGGCGCGGCGGCGCGGCGTGGCACGGCTGCTGCTGCGCGCCGCGGTGGACCGGGCGCGGGCGGAGGGCGCGCTGCGGATCACGCTGCGGGTGCTCGGGTACAACGGGCCGGCCCGCGCGCTCTACGAGGCGGAGGGCTTCGCGGTGGAGGGCGTGCGGCCGGGGGAGCTGTTCCTGGACGGGCAGTACGTGGACGACGTGTTCATGGGGCGCTCGCTGGACCTCTGAGGGCGTGGGGGAGCGGCCGGTCGCCCGAGGACGCCGGGGGAGCGGCCGGGGGCGCCGAGGCGGCGTGCGGTGACGTGCCGGGGCCGTACGCGCGGCCGGGTGCCGAGCCGGCAGCCCGTTGCGGGGCTCGGGGCGCGCGGTGCGGGGGTGGACGGCGTGCGGTGGGCGGTGGGCGCTCAGTCGACGCCGAACCGCTCCCAGAGGCGCGGGAGCCGGTCGGCGAGCGCCTGGCTGTCCTCGAAGTCGACCGGGGTGCCCTCCGGCTCCGCGGCCTGCGGGGAGACCCCCAGATCGGGTGCGACGGCGCCGGTGAGCTGCTCGTACGCCTCGTCCGCCGCGTACCCCAGCTCCTCGCCGTCCCCGTCGACCTCGTCGTCGAACTCGCCGATCAGCTCCGCGAGGCTGTCCGGGTCGTGCACGCCGTCCTCGAAGACCTCCCGGCCCTGGCCGATGAGCCAGCAGCGGAAGTAGTCGAACGCGTCGTCGCCGGCCCCGCCGAGCAGGATCGCGGCGGCGGCCCACAGGTCCCAGCGGTACGCGCGGTTGTAGCGGGTCTCGAAATGCCGGGCGAAGTCCAGGACCGAGTCCGGGTCCAGTTGGAGCAGTCTCTCCACGACCAGATCGGCGTGCTCGTCCGGGTCACCGCCCGCGGCCTCGCGCGTGGCGTCGATGATCTCCCAGAACTCCGTCTCGTCGGTCACGGGTACAGCATCGTGGGTGGCGGGGGGCGGCGCACGCGGAGTAGGGAAAGCGGGGGAGATCAGTTCCGGCGCAACCAGGACATTCGCCGCGCGCCAAACGGACAGAGGATGTCTCCTTTCTGTGGAACGGTCGTGGCGACCGTCCGACAGAGAGGGAACCGGCTGATGACCGACAAGCCGTTGGCAGGGAAGATCGCGCTGGTGGCCGGGGCCACCCGGGGAGCGGGACGGGCCATCGCCGTGGAGCTGGGGGCCCTGGGCGCGACGGTGTACGCGACCGGGCGCACCACGCGGGCGAAGGCCAGTGAGGTGGGCCGGCCCTCGGAGACCATCGAGGAGACGGCCGAACTGGTCACCGGCGCGGGCGGCGAGGGCATCGCCGTACCGACCGACCATCTGGAGATCGAGCAGGTACGCGCCCTGGTGGAGCGGATCGACCGGGAGCAGGGCCGGCTGGACGTGCTGGTCAACGACGTGTGGGGCGGGAACAAGTTCCTCGACTTCGACACGCCCGTGTGGGAGGTCGACCTGGAACGCGGGCTGCGGATGCTGGACCTGGGGGTACGGACCCACCTGATCACCACCGGTCTCGCGCTGCCCCTGCTCGTACGGCGGCCGGGCGGTCTGGTCGTCGAGGTCACGGACGGCACGAAGGAGACCAACAAGGCACCGCGCGACAACTTCTACTTCGACCTCGCGAAGAACGCCCCGATCCGTATGGCCTTCGTGCTGGCCGGGGAGCTGAAGCGGGTGGGCGGCACGGCGGTCTCGGTCACCCCCGGGTTCCTTCGTTCGGAGGAGATGCTCGACGGCTTCGGCATCACCGAGGAGAACTGGCGGGAGGGCGTCAAGATCCACCGGCACTTCGCGCTGTCGGAGACGCCGGTGTATCTGGGCCGGGGAATCGCGGCTCTCGCGGCTGACCCGGAGCGCGACAGGTGGGCCGGGAAGTCGTTGTCCAGCGGGGAGTTGGCGAAGGAGTACGGGATCACGGACGCGGACGGCAGCAGGCCCGACGTATGGGCCTACATGGCCGCCGAGGCGGCGGCTCCGGCCGGGACGGAGCTTTCGATGGACGGCTATCGGTAGGAGGACCCGAGGGACGGGAGGGACGGGACGACGCCGCTCCGGGCCGGACGGGGCCCGGGGCTGTGTCTTCGACGGTCCGCCCGGGGCGCGTTGCCCGGCGCGCGCGTGGTGTGACTGGCGTCGCGTGGCGGGAGGCGTCACGGCGCGGAGGCGTTACGGCGCGGAGGTGCCGGGGCGGTAGAGGCGGGCCGTGCGGGCGGCTGAGTCGGCGAAGCGGGAACGCAGCTCCGCCGGTTCCAGCACCTCCAACTCCGCTCCCATGGCGAACAGTTGGGTGAACGCCACGTCCGGTGACTCGACCGGCAGCGTGAGGGTCGTCCAGCCGCCCTCGTCCGGCGGGCCCGCAGCTTCCACGGCTTCCCGCACGGAGGCCCGGTCGGCCACGTACGGCAGCCGGGACAGGCCCTCCGGTGAGAGCCGGAGCACCACCTCCGTACGGAGGATCGACCGCGCGAACTGCGCCGCCCGCTCCTCCCAGAACGCGGGCAGATCGAAGGAGATGTCGCGGGCGAAACGCTCCTCCGAGAGCGTGACCTCCGTGAAGCGGTCGATCCGGTAGACCCGTAAGGACGTGTCGGCGCGCGCGCAGAGGTACCAGACGCCCGCCTTGAGGACGAGCCCGTACGGCGCCAGCTCCCGCTTCACCTCGGCGTCCTGGCGCTTGTAGCGGGCGACGACGACCCGGTCGTCCCACACCGCCTCGGCGACGGCCGCCAGCCACTCGGGCGTCTCCGGTTCCTGATACCAGCCGGGCGCGTCCAGATGGAAGCGCTGCGCCGCCGAGTCCGGCGCGCCCCGCAGCGACGGCAGCAGCGCCGCCGACACCTTCAGCCGGGCGGCGGACGCGGCGTCCTCCAGGCCCATCTCGCGGAGCGCGTTCGGCAGCCCGGAGAGGAACAGGGCCTCCGCCTCGCCCCGTGCCAGCCCCGTGAGGCGCGTGCGGTAGCCGCCGACGAGCCGGTAGCCGCCGGACCGCCCCCGGTCCGCGTAGACGGGCACCCCGGCCTCGGAGAGGGCGAGCGCGTCGCGGGTCACGGTGCGCTCGGACACCTCCAGCTCGCGCGCCAGCTCCGCGCCGGTCATGGAGGGCCGTGCCTGGAGAAGAAGCACCATCTTGATCAGCCGGGCAGCGCGCATGAACCCATTCTCCCCCGCCCACGTGTACCCGACGGCCTTGACCGTCGCGGCAGTTGGGACGGGCGCGACCGCCGTCCCGCCGGCCGGCCCGAGAGCCGACCTCATGAGGAAGCGGCCTCCGCCCCGATCACCGGGAACCTGATCGCACCGGGACACCCGATCACCAGGAGCCGATCACCGGGTGCCCTGGTTGCCGGGAGCCCCGGCCACCATCGGCCGGGCGACGGAGGCCGCTTCCTTACGGAGGGCGTACCGCCCTCAGAGGCCGTAGCGCTCGCGCGCCTCCTTGACCGCCGACGCGGGCACCTCGCCGCGCCGCGCGAGCTGCGCCAGCGCCGCGACCGCGATCGACCGCGCGTCGACACCGAAGTGCCGCCGGGCCGCGTCACGCGTGTCGGAGATCCCGAAGCCGTCCGTACCGAGCGAGGACCAGTCCTGCTCCACCCATTGGCTGATCTGGTCCGGCACCTGCCGCATCCAGTCGCTGACGGCCAGCACCGGCCCCGGCGCCCCCTCCAGGGCACGCGTCACGTACGGCACGCGCGACTCGCCGCGCAGCAGCGCCTCGTCGCACTCCAGCGCGTCCCTGCGCAGCTCGCCCCAGGACGTCGCGGACCAGACGTCGGCCGTGACCCCCCACTCGGCGGCGAGCAGTTCCTGGGCCTCCAGGACCCAGTGGATGGCCGTGCCGGAGGCGAGCAGCTGGAGCCTCGGCGCGTCGGCCCTCGCGGGCACGCCCTCCTTGAAGCGGTACAGGCCCTTGACGATGCCCTCCTCCACGCCCTCGGGCATGGCGGGCTGGGGCTTCGGCTCGTTGTAGACGGTGAGGTAGTAGAAGACGTCCTCCGCGTCGGGGCCGTACATCCGCCGCAGACCGTCCTTGACGATCACCGCCAGCTCGTACGCGAACGCCGGGTCGTAGTTCAGCGACGCCGGGTTGGTCGACGCGAGCAGATGCGAATGGCCGTCCGCGTGCTGGAGGCCCTCACCCGTCAGGGTCGTCCGGCCGGCCGTCGCGCCGACGATGAAGCCCTTGCCGAGCTGGTCGGCGAGCTGCCACATCTGGTCGCCCGTGCGCTGCCAGCCGAACATCGAGTAGAAGATGTAGAACGGGATCATCGTCTCGCCGTGCGTCGCGTACGACGTCGCGGCGGCGATGAAGTCGGCCATCGAACCGGCCTCGGTGATCCCCTCGTTGAGGATCTGACCGTCCTTGGCCTCCTTGTAGTACATGATCTGGTCGCGGTCGACCGGGTCGTACGTCTGCCCCAGCGGCGAGTAGATGCCGGCCGACGGGAACAGCGCCTCCATACCGAAGGTGCGCGCCTCGTCGGGGACGATCGGGACCCAGCGCCTGCCGGTCTCCTTGTCCCGCATCAGGTCCTTGACCAGCCGCACGAACGCCATGGTCGTGGCGACCGGCTGTTTCCCGGAGCCCTTGTAGACGGTCTGGAACGTCTTCTCCGACGGCTCCGGCAGGGCCACGGCGTGCACCCGGCGGGCCGGTGCGGGCCCGCCCAGCTCCGCGCGCCTCTCCTGGAGGTAGCGGACCTCGGGGGAGTCGGCGCCGGGGTGCCAGTACGGGACCAGGTCCTCGGTCAGCTTCGCGTCCGGGATGGGCAGTTCGAGCAGGTCGCGCATGGTGCGGAACTGCTCGCCGGAGAGCTTCTTCATCTGGTGGTTGGCGTTGCGCGACTCGAAGCCGGTGCCGAGCGTGTAGCCCTTCACCGTCTGCGCGAGGACCACGGTCGGCGCGCCCTTGTGGGCGAGGGCGGCGCGGTAGGCCGCGTACACCTTGCGGGCCTCGTGACCGCCGCGCGAGGAGTGGAAGCACTCGTCGATCTTCGCGTCGCTCAGCAGCTTCGACAGCTCGACCAGCGCGGGCTCCGCGCCGAAGAAGTGCTCACGGATGTACGCGACATCGCGGGTGGCGTACGTCTGGAACTGCGCGTCCGGTACCGCGCGCAGCCTCCTTACGAGGGCGCCCGTGGTGTCGAGCGCGAACAGCTCGTCCCACGCCGAGCCCCACAGCGACTTGACGACGTTCCAGCCCGCGCCCCGGAACTGGGACTCCAGCTCCTGCACGATCTTGAAGTTGGCGCGCACGGGGCCGTCGAGGCGCTGGAGGTTGCAGTTGATGACGAAGGTGAGGTTGTCCAGCCCCTCGCGGGCCGCGAGGGCGAGTGCCGCCGTCGACTCGGGCTCGTCCATCTCGCCGTCGCCGAGGAACGCCCAGACGTGGGAGCCGGAGGTGTCCTTGATCCCGCGGTTCGCCAGATAGCGGTTGAAGCGCGCCTGGTAGATCGCGGAGAGCGGGCCGAGGCCCATGGAGACGGTGGGGAACTCCCACAGCCACGGCAGCCGCCTCGGGTGCGGGTACGAGGGAAGGCCCTTGCCGCCCGCCTCCTGACGGAAGTTGTCGAGGTGCTCCTCGGTGAGCCGGCCGTCGAGGAACGCGCGGGCGTAGATGCCGGGCGAGGCGTGGCCCTGGATGTAGAGCTGGTCGCCGGAGCCGTCGGGCCCCTCCTTGCCGCGGAAGAAGTGGTTGAAGCCGGTCTCGTAGAGCCAGGCCGCCGAGGCGAAGGTGGCGATGTGGCCACCGACACCGTGGCGCGCGCCACGGGTCACCATGGCGGCGGCGTTCCACCGGTTCCAGCCGGCGATCCGCTGCTCCATCGCCTCGTCGCCGTCGAAGGCGGGCTCGGCGGCGGTCGGGATCGTGTTGACGTAGTCCGTCTCCAGCAGGGCGGGCACCGGGACCCCGGCGCTCGCGGCGTGCTGGAGGGTGCGCCGCATCAGATACGCCGCACGGTGCGGGCCCGCGTGCTCGGCGACGGCGTCGAGAGAGGCCGCCCATTCGGCGGTTTCCTCGGCGTCGCGGTCCGGGAGCTGATCGAGCTCGCTCGGAAGCTTGCCTACGGGGTCGGGCATGGTCGCCGCCTTCCGGTCACACAGGAGGGGGTGGAGATGAGGGGTGAGGGGGTGGAGAGGGGTGGAGAGAAGCCGTGTCTGGCAGGACAGGGCGGCGGGCCGGGTGAGGCCCGCTGTCGACTGTAAAGCTCTGATCGATGATCGATCAAAGAGTTGAACGGCAAAATTTCATGATCTGAAGAAATTGGCATTCAGTGCCGGTGGGCAGGGCACGCGGTGACGTCGCAAAACGGTACGAAGGCGACGTCCGATCAGGCGCGTGGCGCACATCCGAGCACGTGATCCTTCACCAGAGCGCCGATGGCGGGGTCGCGGCGGCGGAACGCCTCGACCAGATCCTGGTGCTCCTCCGCGTACGACTTCTGGACCGTACCGAGCCACCGGATCGACAGCGCGGTGAACACCTCGATGCCGAGCCCCTCCCAGGTGTGCAGCAGCACCCCGTTCCCGGCCGCGCGCACCAGCTCCCGGTGGAAGTCCACGGTGTGCCGCACCTGCGCCGTCCCGTCGGCCCGCCGGTCCGCCTCGTACAGCGCCGTCACGTGCGGCTCCAGGGCGGAGGTGTCGGCCGCCAGCCGCTCGGCGGCCAGCTCGGCGGCGATCTGCTCCAGACCGGCCCGCACGGGATAACTCTCCTCCAGATCGGCGGCGGTCAGATTCCGTACCCGGACGCCCTTGTTGGGCGCGGACTCGATCAGCCGCAGCGACTCCAGCTCGCGCAGCGCCTCCCGCACGGGTGTCTGGCTCACGGCCAGCTCGGTCGCGATCCGCCGCTCGACGATCCGCTCACCCGGCTTCCAGCGTCCGCTGACGATGCCCTCCACGATGTGCTCGCGGATCTGCTCACGGAGGGAGTGGATGACGGGCGGGGGCGGGGTCATGGGTGGGGGCGGGGTCATGACGGAGCTCCTTCGGGCGACCGAGGCCGAGATTACCCCTCCTGGGGTGGGTCCCAGGCGGGCGATGACTGACGGAGGAGGGTGGTTTTGCGCAACCGTCCCAGGAAGGTGCCCCCCGCGGGCTTGACGGGGGCGCGCGGCGACGGGTCGCGGAACTCCGGCCGGACGACGTGGACCGCGTCGGCGTTCACGCCGGGGGCGGTGCGGAGTTCGGGGAGACAGGAGGGATTGGCGCCGTAGAACTCGACGGCGGCGACGGCGAACATGTGCGCCGCGTGGACGGAACGGCCGTGGGCGAGAGCGCGGTACAGCTCGCCGGCGTACTGGAGACAGTTCAGGTCGTGGATCTCGCCCTCGGTGCCGATGACGCAGGGGACGGCCTCGGTGAGGAGAACGGCCAGCTCCTCGGACCAGCAGGCGTTGAGCACGACGAGTTGCAGACCGTCGGGTGCGAACCCCACGAGCAGCTTGCGCAGCCCCTCGTGGGAGACGGGAGCGTCCCCGCCGTCGTCGGTGAGGAACCGCAGGCCGCCGCCGGGGGTGCCGCGCCCGGAGAAGTGGAGTACCGCCGGGACGTGCGTGAGGAGTTGCCGGGGCAGGTCACTGGCCTGGGCGGACGGGAGGGAGTCGAACGCGAGGGCATGACCGTACGGCGCGCCGGTGACGCCCCGCTTCATCTCCCTGAACTCCGCGCCCGCGTCGGGCGACCCGGGGATGCGTACGGACGCGGCCTGGACGACCAGGACGCGGCTGGGCGGCGGGGAACCGGTCATGCGGCCGGGGTGGTTGCCAGGACGGCCCGCAGGAGCGTGCTGAGGTGTTCGGCGTGCTCCGGCTGCCGCCCGATGAGGGCGGCGATCTGGGAGACCGCTCGGTCGCGGTCCTCGGCGGTGGGCGGGTCCGCCGGTACGGGTACCGGGGTGCCGCCGCCGCTCAGGACGTCGGCGACGGCGCGGTGGACGTGGGCGGCGAACTCGTCCAGGAAGACAGCCTGTTCGAGCGCGGCGCAGTGGCGGAGAGTGTCCGGGGAGGGCGTCGTCAGCGCGGTGCCGACGCGGTCGTGGAGCGCGGTACGGCTCGTGGCGCAGGCATACGCGGCGGGGATGCCGTCCGCGCGGGCGAGATGGATCAGCGCGGCGTGGCCGAGGGCGGTGGGGTCGTTCTCGGCGCCGGCGAGCGCCTGTTCGGCGTCGTCCTGGAGCAGGACGGCGGCGTGAGTGGTGAGGCGGGTCCGGGACTCGTCCCACGAGGGGGCGGAGAGCCAGACGTCGAGCACCTCGTCGAGGAGGTAGGGGCGGAAAGCGGCGTCGGGGCCCGCGGCCACCGCGTGGAGCAGGAGACGGAGATGGGGTTCGGCGGCCTCGGTGACCAGTGCGAGCTCTTGGAGGGCCAGCGCGGCCTCCGGCGTGTCGAGCGCGTCCGCGTGGGCGGTCCAGAACGCGCGGGACGCCGTCCAGGTGGGGCAGTCGATCCAATCCCCCACGAGGTCCAGGACATCGGCGGAGAGGGTGAGCCACGCCGGGGGCCCGGTTCCGGTGGCGCGGTTCCAGACGGTGGCGACGCGGCGCTCCTCGTCGGGGCCGGTGGCCGCGTGGAGGCGGAGCCGGTGGCGGGCTGCGAAGGCGAGGTCGTTCTCGCCCGGCGGCGCGGCGGCGAGAGCTGTCAGCTCCTCGACCCCGGTCTCCGCGTCGGCGTACCCGATCCGGAACGACGCCCGCGCGAAGGCGATGTGGCGGGCCGCCCCGGGGTGGCCCGCCAGCGCCTGTTCGGTCTCCGTGTAGGCGGCCTCCGCCAGGTCGTGCCGCCCGTCCTCGGCGAGATGGATCGCGAGGTTGTTGAGGGAGGTGGCCAGGTCGAGGAGGTGGGCGGGCGGATTTCTGGCGGCGAGTTCGCGGCGGAGGGCGACGGCTTCCCTGGCGGCGTCGAGTGCCGCCGGCCGCTCTCCGGCCTCGGCGAGACGGACGGCCAGGTTGCTCACCGACATGGCGAGACCGGGAACGAAGGCGGCGGCGTTCTCCCCGGCCAGCGTGCGGTACGTCCCGACGGCTTCGTGTGCCGCTTCGAGTGCCGCCTGCCCGTCCCCGCCCTTGGCGAGGTGGTCACCGAGGTTGTTGAGGGACATCGCCAGGTCGGGGAGGTGGGCGGGCGGATTTCTGGCGGCGAGTTCGCGGCGGAGGGCGACGGCTTCCCTGGCGGCGTCGAGTGCCGCCGGCCGCTCTCCGGCCCCGGCGAGATGGTTGGCGAGGTTGGTGAGGGACATCGCCAGGTCGGGGAGGTGGGCGCCCGGATTGTCCTGGGCCAGGGCGCGGTACATGGCGGTTGCCTCCTGCGCCGATGCGAGGGCGTTCCGCCGGTCCCCGCCGTCGGCGAGATGGTTGGCGAGGTTGTTGAGGGAGTTGGCCAGGTCGGGGAGGTGGGCGCCCGGATTGTCCTGGGCCAGGGCGTGGTACATGGCGGTTGCCTCCTGCGCCGGTACGAGGGCGCTCCGCCGGTCCCCGTTGCCGGCGAGGAGCATGGCGAGGTTGTTGAGGGTCGCTGCCAGCCGGGGCAGGTGGGCCGCGGGGTTCTGCTGGGCCAGCGCCTGGTACATGCTGACGGCTTCGTGCGCGGGGCCGAGAGATCCCTCACGGTCTCCGGCGTTCGCCATCGACGTGGCGAGGTTGCCGAGGGACATGGCCAGGTCGGGAAGATGGACGGCGGGGTCCCGGTGGGCCAGGGTCCGGTACAGCCCGGTCGCTTCGCGCGCGCACGCGAGCGCGCTCTGCCGGTCTCCGCCGTCGGCCAGGTGATTGGCGAGGTTGTTGAGGGACATGGCCAGGTCGGGCAGGCAGGCCGGATCCTGCTGGACCAGGGAGCGGCGGATGGCGATGGCCTCGTGCGCGGGGCCGAGCGAACCCTGATGGTCCCCGCCGTCCGCCAGCCGGTTGGCGAGGTTGCTGAGCGCCCCCGCCAGCCGGCGGCGGTGGGCGGCCGGGTTCTCGTCGGCCAGCGCACGGAAGCGGTCCGCCGCCTCCCGCGCGTGCGCGTGTGCTCCCCGCCAGTCTCCCGTGGCGGCCAGATGGACGGAGAGGTTGCTGACACCGGTGGCGAGGTCGGGCAGGAAGGCCGTGGGGTTGGCGGCGGCCAGGGAACGCCGGAGGGTGACGGCCTCCCGCGCGGACACGACGGCACGGCGCGAGTCCCCGGCGTCGGCCTGGTAGTTGGCGAGATTGCCGAGTGCGGTGGCGAGGTCGGGGAGGTGGGCGGCGGGATTCTCCCGCTCCACGGAGCGGTACATGTCCACGGCTTCCTGAGCGGACTCCAGCGCCGCGCTCCGGTCTCCGGAGTCGCCGAGATGGCGTGCGAGATTGCCGAGGGCACTCGCGAGATAGGGACGGTATGCGGTGGGATTCCTGGCGGTCAGCTCCCGGCGGACGGCGACGGCTTCCCGGGCGTGTTCCAGCCCTCCCTCACGGTCCCCGGTCAGGGCGAGCAGACGGGCAAGGTTGCCGAGGGCGACGGCGAGCGCCGGTTGATGGATGCCGGGGCGTTCCTCGGCCAGGGCGTGGTACAGCACGACCGCCTCCCGTGAGGGCGCCAGAGCCTCCTCGGGGTTCCCCGACTCCGGAACGCGAACCCCCAGAGCGAGCAGGGCCGCGGCGAGGTCGGGGAGGAAGCGCTCCCCGTTCAGCTCCACCAGGGTCCGCAGCAGCTCGACGCCCGGTCCTCCGGCAGCCACCGCATGTGCCGTCAACTCCCTCGACAGATAGGGGTTGGCCTTCTCCGGCGACGCCGTGTCGTCGGTCTCACGCCGCAGCAGCGTCACCAGCGCCTCGGCGATGCCGAGCGCGGGATCGGCGGCCCCGTCCGTCTCCCGCCGCCGTGAGACCCGGCGCAGATGGTCCACGAACTCCCGGTGGTAGAGCCGGTACACCGCCTGCGTACCGTCCGTGTCCTCCACCACGTACCTGCCGTACGCGCCGAGTACCCAGTCCACGTCGTCCGGTCCGTACTCCGTTCCCGCCGCGCTGACGGCGGACGCGGCGATCTCCCAGATCCCCCGGGCCGGCATCCCCGGTCCGCTGCTCCAGGCCAGGGCTGTGAGCAAGTCGTCGGCGCCGAGGGGGATTCGCCGCCCGTCCCGTTCCAACGTCGGCCCGCTCGCCAGGTCGTCGGCGAGGGCTTCCGCGATCGAGCTCGGCAGCCGGTGCGTCCAGTCACCCTCGCCGTCCTGCCTGAACCGCCGGAGTAGTGACCCCGTGACGAGACGGGCGAACAGGAAGCCTCCGGCACCACCCGTGGCGCGCTCCGTCAGCCCGTTCGCCGTCCCGGCGCTGCGCTCGCCCGACACACCCCCTGCCCGCAGCCGCCGTTCCACATACGCCCGGACATCGGCCCCGGTGCCCAACTCCCCGTCCAGGTCGGCGATATGCACGGCCGCTCCCAGTAACCTCCTCAGCGTCTCGTCCAACGGCTCCCTGGGCTCGGCGAGCGGTCGGAACGGGCGGTCCCGGGACCCCAGCAACACCGTGGCGATCCGGCTCAGCGGCACCAGCAGTTGTTCCACGATCGCCGTGGCCTGCTCGGGGGCGGCCTCGTCCAGGCCGTCCAGCAGCAGTGCCGCCGGGTGCTCCGCGCCCCGTCCCTCGATCTCCGCGATCAGCGCGGACGGTGTCTTCGGTACGGGCAGTCCGAGGCGCTGAGCCAGCACCTCGGCCAGCCGCTGCGCGTCCAGCCCGCGCAGATGAACCGACGCGTCCACGGAACTCTCGCCCGGGTCCGGGTCGCCCTCCTCCAGCGCGCCGTGCCGCTTCGCCTCCTTCCGTTGCTCCTTGTCCGACAGCGTCGCGATACGGCCCAGCACTGCCGACTTCCCGCTCCCCGCGCTGCCCGTCACCAGGAACAGGCCAGGCTTCCGCTCACCCAGCCACGAGACGATCTCGGTGAGTACGTCCCGGCGGCCCGTGAAGAACCAGCCCTCCTCCGTGGGATCGGCCCCACGCGCCGCCAACACCAGATGCTCGACCAGTTGTTCGGGTGCGTCCCTGCGCCAGCGTGGGTTGTGGAACATGGGCAGTGAGCGTCCGGAGTTGACCTGCAACGGCAGTTGTCCGCCCGCCGGCATCTGGGCCAGCACGGCCCCGATCACCGTCTCCCCGGTCACGCCCCGGTTGTGGACGCTCCACAGGTGCTTGTAGTGGTCCGTACGGGGTCCTTCCCGCAGCACGTCGGCGACGGTGTCGAGCAGGGTGCCGCGCCCCTCTGCCAGCTCGTCCGGCTGACAACTCGCGATGACCCCCAGCCAGGCGGCCCGGCCCCCCGGGAGCGACTGCTCGGCCCAGGCGGACAGCGCTTCCTCGACCGAGGGCAGCACCCCGGCCCCCGAGTAGCAGGTGTCGACAATCAGCAGGATCTGGTCGGCGCCGCTGCGCAGCGCGGCTTCCGCCAGGAGTTCCACGCGGTACGTGTGCTCGGAATCGGCCCAGTCCTTGGTCTCACGGGTGATCAGACGCAGCTGATTCCGGTGCTTCTTTCCATGCCCCGACCAGACGACGATCGCCGGACCGTTCCCGCCCTTCTCGCGCCAGGTCCGCTGCCAGTCACCTACGGCATCCCGTACCTCGTCCCGTACCGGATCACGCACCACCTCGGGCTCGTAGCCGAAACCCGACAGCAGGTTCGCGATGTCGTCCAACTGATCCCGCGCACCAACCAGTGGGGGAAATACCGCCTGTTCGTAGTTCTCCACCACGATCCCCAGCACCGTGCCCTTGACCGCGAACTCCGCCTGCTCAGTCATCGCTCTCGCCCCGCTCCTCGTCGCCCGCCAGCAACAGCGCCGTCACCGTCGAGTCCGGCCGTCCCGCCGCCCCGATCGTCACCCGGTACGGGCCGGGGACGAGCGGATCGGTGAGGGTGGTTCCGTACGCGCCCCCGCCCAGGTTGGTCAGCGTGCGCTCGATCACCTGGCCCGCTCCCACCGGGCGGAGGACCGCCCGGATACGCAGTTCGTCGCCGCGCGGGGTGCCGGGCGGGACCGTCACCGCGATCTCGTACGGTTCGCCGTTCGCCACCCAGTCGGGCGCCAGCACCCCCAGCGGCACCGGCCCGTGTTCCGGGCCCCGGTGGTAAGCGGGTTCGGGGGCCAGCAGGTTCCAGAGGGCGTCTCGGACGCCGCTGTTGTTCTGGAGGCTGCCGTGCAGTTCGTTCGGGGTGTGGCCCGATGTCGCGCCCGGCGGGTGGGCCGACAGGCGGGGGACCCTGCCGTCGCCGCCCTCGGACGTGCCGTCGACGGTCAGCAGGGTGGTGATCCGCTCGCCGTCCTCGGAGAACGTGCCGGTCGTCGCCGTAGGCTGCCCCACCCCCACGAACGGTGCGAAACCGTCGTCAGGCGTCGCCGCATCCCTGATCTCCTGGTGGAAGCGGCCCGCGTCCCGCAGCAACTCCCCGTCCACCCCGGGCAAGTTGTGCGGCAGCTCGCGCGTGTACAGCAGGCCCTCGCCCGTGGCGAGGCAGGCGTAGTCCGGGGTCAGCTGGTGGAGCGACGGCAGGCTTCGCGCGAACGAGGTCATCGGAGCCACGGCCAGGCGGAGCCGGCCCAGACCCAGGCCGTAGCCGTTGACCAGCGTCTCCAGCGCGTCGATGGAGCCCCGGTGCGGCGTGCCGATGGTGATGAGGCGGCGGGTGATCTCGTGGCCGCCCAGGCACTTCACGTAGTACCGGGCGACCAGGCCGCCCATCGAGTGGCAGATGAAGGTGACCCGCGCGTCCCGCCGGGCGGGGGCGGAGGCGCGCCAGCGGCCCAGCTCCTCGTCGACACGGTCCCGGAGCAGGCGCGCGTTGTAGCGGCAGGAGAGCCGCCAGTCGTAGCCGAACTCCAGCAGGTTGGCCGACGTACCGGTGGGATCGCCGGGGTGCCGGCGGCGGACGGTGAAGTGCTGCTCCAGCCAGTCCAGCAGAGCGCTGTAGCCGTCAACGCCCTTCCAGAGGCCGGGAATCCCGTGCACATCGCGTACGGCACCCAGCACCTGTACACCGTCCCCCGGATGGTCGTCGCCCAGGTCGGCGGGCAGCGTCAGACGGCCGACCGACCGGCCGAACGTACGGATGCCCTGCCACAGCGCCGCCCCCGACGCGCCCCACACCTCGTGGCCCTCGGCGTCGGCGAGACGGCTGCCCAGGATGCCGGGCAGGACGACGACCAGATCATTCACGGGCTGACGAAGCATGTGCGGTATTCCCCCTGTGGTGTCCCCTGTGCGTCCGCGGTACGTCACGCGGTGTCAACACCGTATCCACGCCTGGGAGATGGGGAGCGGGGTTCATCAACACAGATGGGGCGAATGCGCATACAGGTGGATGCGCGTACGACGGCGCCCCGCCCGGATCTCTCCGGACGGGGCGCCGACCACAGCACGTACGCGAGGACTACAGGCCGAGTTCGACCTCGAACTCGCCCGCCTCCAGGATCGACTTGACCGCCGACAGGTAGCGGGCGGCGTCCGCGCCGTCCACCAGGCGGTGGTCGTAGGAGAGCACGACGTGGACCATGTCGCGCACCGCGATGGTCTCGCCGAGGTCCGGGTGGTTGATGACCACGGGACGGCGGACCGTCGCGCCGATGCCCAGGATGGCGACCTGGTTCGGGGGCACGATGATCGTGTCGAACAGGGCGCCGCGCGAGCCCGTGTTGCTGATGGTGAAGGTCGCACCGGACAGCTCGTCCGGCGTGATCTTGCTGCCGCGGACCTTGCCCGCCAGTTCGGCGGTCTTCTTGGCGATGCCGGCGAGGTTCAGGTCGCCCGCGCCCTTGATGACCGGCGTCATCAGACCCTTCTCGGAGTCCACGGCGATGCCGATGTTCTCCGAGTCGAAGTACGTGATGGTGCCCTCGTCCTCGTTGATGCGGGCGTTGACGACCGGGTACGCCTTGAGCGCCTGGGCCGCCGCCTTCACGAAGAACGGCATCGGGGACAGCTTCACGCCCTCGCGGGCGGCGAAGGTGTCCTTGGCCTGCGCGCGCAGCCGCATCAGCTTCGTGATGTCGACCTCGACGACCGAGGTCAGCTGGGCCTGGCCGTGCAGCGCCTTCATCATGTTCTCGCCGATGACCTTGCGCATGCGAGGCATCTTGATCGTCTGGCCACGCAGCGGGGAGACCTCCAGGGCGGGGGCCTTCGACGCGGCGGGGGCCGACGGGGCGGCGGCGGGCGCCGATGCCTTCGCGGCGGCGGCCTTGGCGGCCTCCGCGGCGGCGACGACGTCCTGCTTGCGGATACGGCCACCGACGCCGGTGCCCTTGACCGACGCCAGGTCGACGCCGTTCTCGGCGGCGAGCTTGCGCACGAGCGGCGTCACGTACGCGCCGTCGTCACCGGGAGCGGCGGCGGGGGCGGCAGCGGGGGCCGACGGGGCGGCGGCAGGAGCGGCGGGTGCCGGTGCGGGCGCCTCCTGCTTCGGAGCCGGGGCGGGCGCGGGCGCCGGGGCCTCCTGCTTGGGAGCCGGAGCCGGAGCTTCCTGCTTGGGAGCCGGCGCGGGGGCCGGGGCAGGCGCGGGAGCCTCCTGCTTCGGGGCCTCCTGCTTGGGGGCCTCCTGCTTGGGGGCCTCCTCCTTCGGCGCGGCCGGAGCCGGGGCCGGGGCGGACGCCGGAGCGGCACCCTCGGCGCCGATCACGGCCAGTCTCGCGCCGACCTCGGCGGTCTCGTCCTCGCCGACCACGATCTCCAGCAGCACACCGGCGACCGGCGCGGGGATCTCGGTGTCGACCTTGTCCGTCGAGACCTCCAGCAGCGGCTCGTCGGCCTCGACCGAGTCGCCGACCTCCTTCAGCCAGCGGGTGACGGTGCCCTCGGTGACGCTCTCACCGAGCGCCGGAAGCGTGACGTCCGTGCCCTCGGCGGAGCTGCCGCCCTCCGACGCCTCGGCCGTCGGCGCGGGCGCCGGGGCCTCCGCCTCGGTCGACGGCGCCTCCGGTGCCTCCTGAGCGGGGGCGGGCTCCGGCTCCGGCTCCGGTGCGGCCTCGGCCTGCTGCGGCGCCTCGGCCGCGGCCTCGCCGCCCGTACCGTCGTCGATCACGGCCAGCTCCGCGCCGACCTCGACCGTCTCGTCCTCGGCGACCTTGATCGACGCCAGGATCCCGGCGGCGGGCGCCGGGATCTCGGTGTCGACCTTGTCGGTGGAGACCTCCAGCAGCGGCTCGTCGGCCTCGACGCGCTCGCCCTCGGCCTTCAGCCAGCGCGTGACAGTGCCCTCGGTGACGCTCTCGCCGAGCGCCGGCAGGGTTACGGAAACCGCCATGGTTTCAGTTGCTCCTAACGGTGGGATCTCCCCAGCCGGCGCCGGGCGCCGGGCCTGGGGAAGTGCGGTAGTGGTCGTCGCGCCCGGACTGAGGTATCAGTCGTGGGAGTGGAGGGGCTTGCCGGCCAGCGCCAGGTGCGCCTCGCCGAGGGCTTCGTTCTGCGTCGGGTGCGCGTGGATGAGCTGCGCGACCTCGGCCGGCAGAGCCTCCCAGTTGTAGATCAGCTGCGCTTCGCCGACCTGCTCGCCCATACGGTCACCGACCATGTGGACGCCGACCACAGCGCCGTCCTTGACCTGGACGAGCTTGATCTCGCCCGCGGTCTTCAGGATCTTGCTCTTGCCGTTGCCCGCCAGGTTGTACTTCAGAGCGACGACCTTGTCCGCACCGTAGATCTCCTTGGCCTTGGCCTCGGTGATACCGACGGAGGCGACCTCGGGGTGGCAGTACGTCACCCGGGGCACGCCGTCGTAGTCGACGGGGACCGTCTTCAGCCCGGCCAGCCGCTCCGCCACGAGGATGCCCTCGGCGAAGCCGACGTGTGCGAGCTGGAGCGTCGGGACGAGGTCACCGACGGCCGAGATCGTCTCGACGTTCGTCCGCATGTACTCGTCGACGAGCACGAAGCCGCGGTCCATCGCGACGCCCTGCTCCTCGTAGCCGAGGCCCTGCGACACGGGGCCGCGGCCGATCGCGACCAGCAGCACCTCCGCCTCGAAGGTCTTGCCGTCGGCCAGCGTGACGCGCACACCGTCCTGCGTGTACTCGGCCTTGTCGAAGAAGGTGCCGAGGTTGAACTTGATACCGCGCTTGCGGAAGGCCCGCTCCAGGAGCTTGGAGCTGTTCTCGTCCTCGACCGGGACGAGGTGCTTGAGGCCCTCGATCACGGTGACGTCCGTGCCGAAGGACTTCCACGCCGACGCGAACTCGACGCCGATGACGCCGCCGCCCAGCACGATCGCGGTCTTCGGGACCCGGTCCAGCTTGAGCGCGTGGTCCGAGGAGATGATCCGCTCACCGTCGATGTCCAGGCCGGGGAGCGACTTCGGTACGGAGCCGGTGGCGAGCAGGACATGGCGGCCCTGGACGCGGCGGCCGTCGACGTCGACGGAGGTGGGGGAGGAGAGACGGCCCTCACCCTCGATGTAGGTCACCTTGCGGGAGGCGACCAGACCCTGAAGGCCCTTGTAGAGGCCCGAGATGACCTCGTCCTTGTACTTGTGGACCCCCGCGATGTCGATGCCCTCGAAAGTGGCCTTGACACCGAACTGCCCGGCCTCGCGCGCCTGGTCGGCGATCTCGCCGGCGTGCAGCAGGGCCTTCGTGGGAATGCAGCCGTTGTGCAGGCAGGTGCCGCCGAGCTTGTTCTTCTCGATCAGGGCGACGTCCAGGCCCAGCTGCGCTCCGCGCAGCGCCGCGGCGTAACCGCCGCTACCGCCGCCGAGGATCACTAGGTCGAAAACGGTGCTGGCGTCGTTCGCCACGTCACGTCCTCCATGCATGTGTGCCGGGCGCGGTCGAAGACCGGGCGGCGGCTGGTGTTCGGCCGCTGTTTCGTCGGCCCTGTAGTGGGGCCCTGTCCTGCCGGAGACCCATCTTCGCACTTGTCGGAGGGCGGCGGGACGCGGGGCCGGGGTTCCGGGACGGCCGGTGGGCGCTGATCAGGGGTTACCGGCTCGTACGGTTGCTCGTGCGTACGCCCGTACACCCGGCGTACGGGCGTTGTACACGCGTCATGTACGCCTGAGGCGCGTGAGGTTCACGGTTCGTGTGAGCCGCGCGCCTTACCGGTACCCCCTCACGGCGGCCCGATCGCGCGGTCCCGTTCGCCGGGGGCGAAACGGCCCGCCCCACGGGCTCCGGTCACTCAACCGGAACCCGCCGGACGGGCCGAACATTCCCCGGCCGAACATTCCCGGGCCGGTCACGCGAGGGCCGGTCGCGTGAGGGGCCCGGACGATCCGCCGGGCCGGGCCGGGCCGGGCCGGACCGCACGACAGTCGCACGGCCGGACGGCCGGACAGCCTGAGGGCGGCCCTCCGGCCGCTCCCGGGGGCGCCGTGCCCCGGCGCCCCCGCATCAGACCGTACCGGCTCACATCGGAACGGATCGGAACAGATCAGAGCGGAACAGATCAGGGCGGATCGAAACGAATCAGCCCAGGTCGCCCGCGGCCGTCCGCTCCGCGAGCCGTACCAGCGTGCGGACCGAGGCGCCCGTGCCGCCCTTGGGCGTGTAGCCGTACGGCGCGCCCTCGTGGAAGGCCGGTCCCGCGATGTCGAGGTGCGCCCAGGTGATGCCCTCGCCCACGAACTCCTTGAGGAACAGACCGGCGACCAGGCCGCCGCCCATCCGCTCGCCCATGTTCGCGATGTCGGCGGTGGGGGAGTCCATGCCCTTGCGCAGCTCGGTCGGCAGCGGCATCGGCCAGGACGCCTCGCCGACCTCCTCGGCGATCTCGTGCACGGACGTACGGAACGCCTCGTCGTTCGACATGATGCCGAAGGTCCGGTTGCCCAGCGCCACGACCATGGCACCGGTCAGCGTCGCGACGTCCACGATCGCGTCGGGCTTCTCCTCGGAGGCGCGGGTGATCGCGTCCGCCAGGACGAGCCGGCCCTCGGCGTCGGTGTTCAGGACCTCCACCGTCTTGCCGCTGTACATGCGCAGAACGTCACCGGGCCGCGTCGCGGTGCCCGACGGCATGTTCTCGGCGAGCGCCAGCCAGCCGGTCACATTGACCTGGAGGCCGAGACGGGCCGCCGACACGACGGCGGCGAGGACGGCGGCGGCGCCGCTCATGTCGCACTTCATCGTCTCGTTGTGGCCCGGCGGCTTGAGCGAGATGCCGCCCGAGTCGTAGGTGATGCCCTTGCCGACCAGGGCGATCGTCTTCTTCGCCTTGGCGTGCGTGTACTCCAGGCGGACGAGGCGCGGGCCGTGCTCCGAGCCCTTGCCGACGCCGAGGAGACCGCCGTAGCCGCCCTTGGTGAGCGCCTTCTCGTCGGTGATCTGGACCTTGACGCCGTGCTCCTTGCCGACCGCCGTGGCGATGGCGGCGAAGGTCTCCGGGTAGAGGTCGTTCGGCGGGGTGTTGACCAGGTCGCGGGCGCGGTTGATCTCGTCCGTCAGGGCGATCGCGCGCTCGGCGGCGGCCTTGTGGGCCTTGTCGCGCGGCTTCGTGCCGAGCAGGGTGACCTCGCCGAGCGGCTGCTTCACGCCGCCGTCGGCCCGGTCGGTCCTGTCGCCGGCGGACGCGGCGGTCTTCTCCGTGCCGCGGTAGGCGGTGAAGGCGTACGCGCCGAGCAGCGCGCCCTCCGCGACGGCCGCGATGTCCTCGGCCGCCTCGACGGGCAGCGCGAACGCGGCCTTCTTGGCACCGGAGAGGGTGCGGGCGGCGACACCGGCGGCGCGGCGGAGGGTCTCGGCGCCGTACGCCTCGTCCTTGTCCGGGACGGTGCCCAGACCGACCGCGATGACGATCGGGACCTTGAGACCGGACGGCGCGGGGAGCTTGGTCGCCTCGCCCTCGGCACCCGTGGCGCCGAGGGACTCCAGGACGGAGGCGAGCTTGCCGTCGTACGCCTTGTCCACGGCCTCGGCTCCCGGCGCGACGGCCGGGCCCTTGGCTCCCTTCGCTACGCCGACGACGATCGCGTCGGCGCGCAGTGTCGCCGCGCCGGCTGTGCTGAGAGTGAGAGCAGTCACGGTGGTGAAATCTCGCTTCCATAGAAGTTCTTCGGCGGAAGCCGGTCTTTCGCAGGGCCGGCCGTGCTCAGCGCATGGTAATTCGGCCCGCGGAGCACCGGTAAGGAGCCTACGCGCGGTACGCGGGTTTCCTCACGGCGGCGGTGGCCCCCGGCCGTCCGGCGGCGACCGCGGCCGCTCCGGCGGGGATCGTCCGGACCCCACCCTGGTCGGCGGTCCGTCGGCGGGCGGGTTATCGCCGCGCACCCGCCCCGGACCTCCGACACCGGCCCAACAGAGCCACACCGGGCGGCTTCTGACGGCATGTCGGCTTTCCGGACTCACCCCAGTGTCAGGACGATCAGCGCGGCCGTCGCCGCCGTCTCGGCGAGGCCGCCGAAGACATCCCCGGTGACGCCGCCGAAGCGCCGTACGCAGTGCCGGAGCAGCAGATGCGCGGCGCCGAGCCCCGCCGCGAGCGCCAGGACGTGGCGCAGGGCGCCGTACGGTCCGAACAGGCCGCCGCACACCGCCGCGACGACCGCCGTCATCAGCAGGACGGTGAGCAGCGCGGCCCGCGTCGGGACGGTGCCCGCGACGGCGGCGCCGAGCCCGTCCGGCCGCGCGGGCGGCACACCGGCACGCGCGGCCAGGGTCAGCGCGAGCCGGGCGGTGACGGCCGCGACGGTCGCGGCGGCGGCGCCGTGCGCCCAAGCCGCCGCGTACAGCTCGCCCACCGCCGCCACCTGCGCCAGCAGCACGAGCAGCAGGGTGATCACACCGAACGGCCCGATGTCCGAGCGCTTCATGATCCGCAGCGCGTCCTCGGCGGGTTTCGCGCTGCCGAGGCCGTCGGCGGTGTCGGCCAGACCGTCCAGATGCAGCCCCCGGGTCAGTACGGCGGGGACGGCGGTGGTGGCCACGGCGGCGAGCAGCGGGCCCGCCCCGGCGAGGAGCAGCAGACCGCCCGCCGCGCCCGCGCACAGGCCGACGACGAGACCGGCGAGCGGCGCGGCGAGCATTCCGGCGCGGGCGGCCTCCCGGTCCCAGCGGGTCACCCGCACGGGGAGCACGGTGAGTGTGCCGAAGGCGAACCGTATGCCGTCGGCGGCGTCCGCTGTCCGTCGCGCGCTCATCGCGCGAAGAGTAGCGGGGCGGCCGGCGGGGGCCGGGTCCGCACCCGGCGGGCGCACGGCCGGTAGGTTGCCCATACCCGTACAAAAGCCCAGAGGGTGGCAGAGTCGGAGCGGAGGAGGGCGGGATGGGTTCCTGGTTCCAGCAGAACTTCGTCGAGCCGGGCAAGGTCCCCATGCTGCTCGCGCTCGTCTCGTTCGTCCTGACCTTCGTGATCACCCGGACGATCACCCGGCTGATCCGCGCGGGCCGGGGGCCGTTCCGGAACATCGGCGGCTCGGGCGGGCTGCACATCCACCACGTGGTGCCGGGGGTGCTGCTCATGGTGATCGGCGGCTTCGGGGCGGTCGGCAGCGGCAGGCACGGGGTCGGGGCGGCGGTGTGGGCGGTCGTCTTCGGGGCGGGCGCGGGGCTGGTCCTGGACGAGTTCGCGCTGATCCTGCACCTGGACGACGTGTACTGGACCGAGGACGGCCGGCGGAGCGTGGAGGTCGTGGTCCTCGCCGCCGCGCTGGCGCTCCTCGTACTGAGCGGGTTCTCGCCGCTGGACGTCGACTCGCTGTCGCCGGAGGAACGGCAGGACCGGGCGTCGGTGCTGGTGAGCCTCGCGATCAGTTTCGGCTTCGTGCTGATCACGCTGCTCAAGGGGAAGCTGCCGATGGCGCTGGTGGGTGTGCTGGTGCCCCCGGTGGCGATCGTCGGCGCGCTGCGACTGGCCCGGCCGGGCTCGGTGTGGGCCCGCCGCTTCTACCGGCGCCGCCACCGGGCGCGCGCCCGTATGACGCTGCGCGCGTATCACCGCGACCGCCGCTGGTCGGCCCCGCGCCGCCGCGTCCAGGACTGGATCGGCGGCGCCCCGGACGACGAACGGGCGGAGCGGGCCGCGAAACAGGCACCGCCGCACTGACTCCGACTCACGGCGTACGGGCGTTCAGGCGATACGGCTCCGAGACCGGGCCCGCACGCCACCGGGGGCCGCGCCGTCGTCGCCTGCGGGTGTGTGACAAGGGGGTGTGCCTGTCCGGCACGCGCACCCTCCCCGCAGGCCCCGAGAGGCACGCGAGGTGCGCCCTGCGTTGTCGGAGCCGGCCACGTACGCCCGGTACGAGACATCCGCGCCTGGTGAGCCGCAGCCTCGCCCCTGCGGGCGGACGCCGCCACCCGGGGAAAGAGGAGGTCCCCGGTCTGCCGGAGCCGAGCCCCGCCCCTGCGGGCGGACGCCGTTCTCGTCGGACGCGGTCGGGCACGGTCGGGCACGACCTAGGTGATGTCCCCCAGGCCCACGCCCGCCGTCTCCGCTTCCGACTCCGCCGCTTCCGGCCGTTCCGGCAGCTCCGCCGCCAGTGCTGCCGCCGCCTGGACGAGCGGCAGGGCCAGCAGCGCGCCCGTGCCCTCGCCCACGACAACCCCGTGGTCGAGCAGCGGCTCGATCGCCATCCGGTCCAGGGCCTTGCCCTGGGCCGGTTCGCCGCTCACCTGGCCCGCCAGCCACCAGTCCGGCGCGCGGAACGCCGCCCGCTGGCCGACCAGCGCGCACGCCGCCGAGACCACACCGTCCAGGATCACCGGCATCCGCCGCACCGCGCTCTGGAGCAGGAAACCCGTCGTCGCCGCCAGATCGGCGCCGCCCACCGTCGCCAGCAGCTCCAGCTGGTCCCCCAGCACCGGGCGGGCCCGGCGCAGGGCGTCCCTGATCGCCGCGCACTTGCGCATCCACGCGATGTCGTCGATCCGCGCCCCGCCGCGCCCCGTGACCACCGACGCGTCCGTGCCGCACAGCGCCGCGATCAGGGTGGCGGCCGGGGTCGTACCGCCCACGCTCAGATCGCCGAGGACGATCAGGTCCGTGCCCGAGTCGGCCTCCTCGTCGGCGATCGCCATACCGAGCCGTACCGCCTGCTCGGCCTCCTCGATCGTCAGCGCGTCCTCGACGTCGATCAGTCCGCTGCCGCGCCGTACCCGGTGGCGGACGACCTCCTCCGGGAGCAGCTCCGGGTCGCAGTCCAGACCGGCGTCCACGATCCGTACCGGCACCCCCGCCCGGCGGGCCAGCACCGCCACCGGGCTCCCGCCCTCCAGCACCGCGCGGACCAGCAGATGCGCGCTGCCCGCCGGGCGGGCCGAGACGCCTCGCGCGGCCACCCCGTGGTCACCGGCGAAGAGCACCACGCGCGGCTGCCCGACGGCCCTGACCGGCACGGTCGACTGGGCGGCGGCCAGCCACTCGGCCAGGTCGTCGAGCCGGCCCAGCGCGCCGGGCGGGACGGCCAGCCGTTCGCGGCGTTCCTCGGCGTCACGTCGCAGACCGCCGTCGGGGCGCTCGATCAGATCGGAGAAGTCGTCGAGATTCAGCGAGCTCATTCGCCGAACAGTACCGGCAGCGGGCCCCCGCGCACGGGCCGCCCGCCGTCAGCCGCGCAGCGGCAGAGCCTGCCCGGCGACGACCAGCAGGACGTGCTCGCACTCGGCGGCCACCGCCGCGTTCAGCCGCCCCAGTTCGTCCCGGAACCGCCGCCCCGACGCCGTCGCCGGGACGACGCCCGAACCGGCCTCGTTGGTCACCAGCACCACCGTGCGCCGCGTCGCCCGTACCGCGCCGGCCAGTGCGTCGGTCCGGGTGCGCAGCGCCTCCGCGCCGCCCGCCTCCCACGCGGCGTCGTCCCAGGCGTCCACCCGGTCCATGGCGTCCGTCAGCCACAGCGACAGGCAGTCGATCAGCAGCGGCGGGCCGTCGTCGGTCAGCAGCGGCACCAGGTCGCAGGTCTCGGCGGTGCGCCAGGACGGCGGCCGGCGGTCCCGGTGCGCCGTGACCCTGGCCCCCCACTCCGGATCGCCCTCCCGGGTGCCGCCCGTCGCGACGTACAGCACACCGGGGAAGGCGGCCAGCCGCCGTTCGGCCTCCACGGACTTGCCCGAGCGCGCGCCTCCCGTCACCAGCGTGCGGCGCGGGACGTCCGGCACGGCGTGGTAGGCGCCGACCGTCAGCGTCGTGCCGTCCGGCACGGCCCGCGCGCCCGCCGCCGCCAGCCTGCGGTCCAACTCCGGCCCCGGCGGGGCCTCGTGGCCGATGTGCACGGCGATCACGTCGGTGGCCGGGCCGACCGATCCGGCGGCGCGCAGCCGCGCCAGGGCGTCGGGGCGGCCGAGCACGTCGGCGAGGAGCATGTCGTACGGCGCGGGCCCGCCGTCCCGTACGGGACGGACGCCGCCCGCCGGGGCCCGCCCCGGCAGCCCGGCGGGGGCGCCGCCGGGCGGCAGGTACAGCAGCCGTTCGCCGTCGGGGGCCGTCACCTCGTACCCCGTACCGGGCGCGTCCATCGGCACCGCCCGCACCCGGTGTCCGCTGATCAGCGACAGCACCCGCCCGTCGGCGACCCGGCCGGCGGTCGGCAGCCCGGCGGGCAGTTCGACGGCCGGACCCTCGTGCGGGTGGGTGAGCAGCACCTGCCGTACGCCGTTCAGCGAGTGCCCGGCCCGTGCGGCGGCGAGCGCCGCCCCCGGGGTGAGGTCGAGCAGCACGGCCCCGTCCACCAGCAGTGCGGTCGCCGCCCGCGCGAGGGGGCCACGGGCGGCGGCGCACGCGGCGCAGGGGCAGTGGGGGCGGGGGAGACCGTCAGGGGCTCCGGTGCCGAGCAGAGTCAGTTCCACGCGGATGATCCTCCCGTGCCACCGCGCCGGGTGCGCGCCCGGCTACGCTGCGGGCAGCAGACAGATCATTCTGGCCGGGCCCCTGGAGGCGGACATGGCGTGGACGTGGCGGTTCGAGAAGGCCGACGGGACGGAGGTCCAGCCGGCCGTGGAACCGGATGAGTTCACCACGCAGGGCGATGCCGAGTCCTGGATCGGCGAGGCGTGGAAGGAGCTGCTGGAGGGCGGCGCCGAACAGGCGACGCTGTTCGACGACGGCAGCAGGATCTACGGGCCGATGAGCCTCCGGACGGAGGAGGAGCCGGCGGCCGAGGAGAGCTGAGCACGACCCGTTCCGGGGAGGCACCGGGCAGCTGTCCGCGCCCCCCGGAACGGCGTACCGCGGCGCCTCGGCCACGGTGCGTCCGTACAGCTCCGACCTGTCGGGGTCCCGCCCGGCGCGGGGGCCTGGAGCCGGAGGCGGCCCGTCCGTGAGCCTCGGCCCAGGCGGGTCCGTACGGCTCCGACCTGCCGATGGAGCCGCCCGGCGGGGCTCCCCCTCACCGGTCGGCCCGACTTATCCGCGCACCCCGCACAGGTGCAGCAGCGCCGCGACCCTCCGGTACGGCTCCGTCCGCCCGGCCCGGTCCTCCGCCGCCAGCAGCAGCTCCAGCTCCCCGGCCGTGGGCACCGCCGCGTCGTCCGGCAGCGTGTCGGAGAAGACCCCCACCCCGTACCAGGTGTGCAGCGGCGCCGCGATGCCCGCGAGGGTCGCCGTCAGCGCCGACAGCCGGTCCGCCCGGACCTGCCGTCCGAGGCCGTCCGGACACGAGGGGGAGTCGAAGGCGTCCAGCGCCCCCGCCCAGTCCCCGGCGAGCCCCGGCCGCAGCGCGAGCGCGTCCGCGTTCCGTACGAGCAGCGACAGCAGCCCGCCCGGCGCCAGCATCCGGGCCAGCCCGGCGAGCATGGCGTCCGGCTCCTCCACGTACATCAGCACGCCGTGGCACAGCACCACGTCGAAACCGCCCGGCAGGAAGTGCACCCCCGTCTGGAGCCCGTCGCCCTCGACCAGCCGGACGCGCTCCCGGATTCCCTCGGGCTCCCCTTCGAGCGAGGCCCGCGCCGAGGCCATCAGCTCCGGGTCGGACTCCAGCCCGGTCACGGTGTGTCCCGCCCGCGCCAGGCGCAGCGCCTCGGTGCCCCGGCCCATGCCGACGTCGAGGATGCGCAGCCGCTGTCCGACCGGGTAGCGCGAGGTCAGCTGTTCGTCGAGCTGCCGGGAGACCAGCTCCTGGCGGACGGCGTCCCGCAGCCCGCCCGGACCGGACGCCGGGTCCGCCGGGTCCTCGGCCGGGCCGGGTGCCCCAGTGCTCAGGGGTGTTCCCCGCGCTTGACCTGCGGCTTGGGAAGACGGAGCCTGCGCATCTGGAGCGTGCGCATCAGGGCGTACGCGACCGCGCCGCGCTTGGGCTCGTTCGGGAAGCGCACGGCGAGCTGCTTCTTCAGCCGGAGCCAGATGCCGATGGAGTCCACGACGATCAGCACGATCACACCGAGCCAGAGCAGCAGGGCGATGTTCTGGAGCTGACCGACGCGGATCATGCTCAGGACGAGGATGACCACCGCGAGCGGCAGGAAGAATTCCGCCATGCAGAAGCGCGAGTCCACGTAGTCGCGGACGAAGCGGCGCACCGGCCCCTTGTCACGGGCGGGCAGATAACGCTCGTCGCCGCTGGCCAGCGCCTCGCGCTGCTTGGCCATGTCGATACGGCGCGCCTCGCGCTGCCGCTTCATCGCGGCCTTGCGGTCGGCCGGCACCGTGGAGGCACGGCGACGCTGTGACTGCGCGTCACTGCGCTTCGGGGTCGGGCGGCCCTTCGGGGCCTGCGGGTCACGGGTCTGCGTGGAGAGGTCCGCCGTCACCTTGCCGGTGGGGGCCTTCTCTTCCTTGGAGCGGCTACGGAACACAAAGCCCAAGGGTACGGGGTTCCCCTTCGGCGCCCCACCCCCGAGGGGAACGATCCGGCAACGGCAAGGGTCCGTACCGGTGCAGAGGGGATGTAACGCCCGCCGCCCCCGAAGGTCACCTACTCCCTGCGCCGGAGCGCCACGCAGTGCGATCGTCCTTGGGGATGAGCCCATCCGTGCCCGAACAGTGCGGTAATGGAGACAGGGCCCGTACTGTGGGTTCTGTTGGAGTGCTGGATCCGGAGTCCGTCAGAAGGGGGCGCGCGAAGCCCATGAGCGGTGTGATGAAACGTATGGGAATGATCTTCCGCGCAAAGGCCAACAAGGCCCTGGACAGGGCTGAGGATCCGCGCGAGACGCTCGACTACTCGTACCAGAAGCAGCTGGAGCTGCTCCAGAAGGTACGGCGCGGGGTCGCCGACGTGGCCACCTCCCGCAAGCGGCTGGAGCTTCAGCTGAACCAGCTCCAGGGCCAGTCCACCAAGCTGGAGGACCAGGGCCGCAAGGCGCTGGCGCTCGGCCGCGAGGACCTGGCGCGCGAGGCGCTGTCCCGCCGCGCCGCGCTCCAGCAGCAGGTCAGCGATCTTGAGACGCAGCACACCACCCTCCAGGGCGAGGAGGAGAAACTCACCCTGGCGGCGCAGCGTCTTCAGGCCAAGGTCGACGCCTTCCGTACGAAGAAGGAGACCATCAAGGCCACCTACACGGCCGCCCAGGCGCAGACCCGGATCGGGGAGGCCTTTTCGGGCATCTCCGAGGAGATGGGCGACGTCGGCATGGCCATCCAGCGTGCCGAGGACAAGACCGCGCAGCTCCAGGCGCGGGCCGGCGCGATCGACGAGCTGCTCGCCTCCGGCGCCCTGGACGACCACTCCGGGCTGGCGAAGGACGACATCGCCGCCGAGCTGGACCGGATCTCCGGTGGTACGGATGTGGAGCTGGAACTCCAGCGGATGAAGGCCGAGCTGGCGGGCGGTTCGCCGTCGCAGCAGGCCATCGAGGGCGGCGAGGCCGACCGGCAGGACGGCACGCGGTCCTCGGGACAGTCCTCGGGGACTCCGAACAAATTCGACAAGAGCTAAGGGCGCGTCATGATCGTACGGATCATGGGGGAGGGCCAGGCCCGGCTGGACGACAGCCACCTGGCCGAACTGGACAAGCTCGACGACGAACTGCTCGCCGAGATCGACACGGGCGACGAGGACGGCTTCCGCCGGACCCTCCACGCGCTCCTCGACAAGGTGCGCGAGCTGGGCGAACCGGTGCCGGACGACTCCCTGGAGCCGTCCGGGCTGATTCTGCCCGCCCCGGGCGCCACGCTCGAAGAGGTGCGCGCGCTGCTCAGCGACGACGGTCTGATCCCCTCTCCCTGATCCCTCCGGTCCCCGCCGCCCCCGGCTCCCGCACCACTCTCCGGCACCCCTCGATGCCCCGTGCCCCGTCGCACGGGGCATCGTGCCGTGCCGGGCCACCCGGCGACGGGCGTACCTTTCCGGTGTGACCTCACTCGGAACCCGCTTCGACCGCACACGGAGCCGGCTGCGGGCCCACCCCCTCGCGTTCGACGCCGGGCTGGCCGTGGCCGTACTCGTCTGCATGCTGGCCGGCGCGTTCGCCGACCCGCGCCCCCGCCACGGCGGATTCCCCGAGTTCGGCCAGGAGACCCCCGGCGCGGGCAGTGTGGTCCTGATGGTCCTCGGGGCGGGCGCCCTGGTCCTGCGCCGCCGCCACCCGCTGCCCGTCCTCGCCCTCACCGCCGCGGCCAGCGTGACCGAGCTGCTGGCGGGCGACGCGGTCTCGCCGGTCGCGGTGAGCACCGTCGTCGCCCTCTACACCGTCGCCTCGCGCACCGACCGCCCCACCACCTGGCGCGTCGGCCTCGCCACCATGGCCACGCTCACGGTCGCCGCGATGCTCTCCGGCCCCACCCCCTGGTTCACCCAGGAGAACCTCGGCATCTTCGCCTGGACCGGCATGGCGAGCGCCGCCGGTGACGCCGTCCGCAGCCGCCGCGCCTTCATCGACGCGATACGCGAGCGCGCCGAGCGCGCGGAACGCACCCGCGAGGAGGAGGCGCGGCGCCGGGTCGCCGAGGAGCGCCTGCGCATCGCCCGCGACCTGCACGACGTCGTCGCCCACCACATCGCCCTGGTCAACGTCCAGGCGGGCGTCGCCTCGCACGTCATGGACAAACGCCCCGACCAGGCCAAGGAGGCGCTGGCGCACGTACGCGAGGCCAGCCGCTCCGCGCTCAGCGAGCTGCGTGCCACGGTCGGTCTGCTCCGCCAGTCCGGCGACCCGGCCGCCCCCACCGAACCGGCCCCCGGCCTCGCCCTCCTGGACGAACTCGTCGGCACCTTCCGCTACGCGGGCCTCCCCGTGGAGGTGGCCCTCGGCGACGGGGACCCCCGGCTGCCCGCCGCCGTCGACCTCGCGGCCTACCGCATCATCCAGGAGGCCCTGACCAACGTCCGCAAGCACGCCGGGCCCGGCGCGAAGGCCGAGGTGAGCGTCGTACGGGTCGGCCCGACCGTCGAGGTCACCGTCCTCGACAACGGAACCGGCACCGGCGAACCCGCCGACGGCAGCGGCCACGGCCTGCTCGGCATGCGCGAGCGCGTCACCGCCCTCGGCGGCTCCCTCGCCGCGGGCCCCCGCTACGGGGGCGGATTCCGTACGCACGCGATACTGCCGGTCAAGGCCCGTACCGGGGAGGACGCATGACCATCCGAGTGCTGCTCGCCGACGACCAGGCCCTGCTGCGCAGCGCGTTCCGGGTGCTGGTCGACTCCGAGCCCGACATGGAGGTCGTGGGCGAGGCCGCCGACGGGGCCCAGGCGGTGGCGCTGGCCCGCTCCGAGAAGGCCGACGTCGTGCTGATGGACATCCGGATGCCCGGCACCGACGGCCTGGCCGCCACCCGCGCCATCAGCGCCGACCCGGAACTGGGCGGGGTGCGGGTGGTGATGCTGACGACCTTCGAGGTGGACGAGTACGTGGTGCGGTCGCTGCGCGCCGGCGCCTCCGGCTTCCTCGGCAAGGGCGCCGAGCCCGAGGAACTGCTCAACGCCATCCGGATCGCCGCCGCCGGTGACGCCCTGCTGTCGCCCGCCGCGACCAAGGGGCTCATCGCCACCTTCCTGGCGCAGGGCGGCGGCGCCGACGGGACCGGGCCCGACGCGGCGGCGTACTCCGCGCGGCTGGCCGCGCTGACCGTGCGCGAGCGCGAGGTCCTGGTCCTGGTGGCCGGCGGCCACAGCAACGACGAGATCGCCGAGCGCCTGGTCGTCAGCCCGCTCACCGTCAAGACCCATGTCAACCGGGCGATGGCCAAGCTGAGCGCCCGGGACCGGGCCCAATTGGTGGTAATCGCGTACGAATCGGGACTGGTACGTCCACGGGTGGAGTAGCCGCCCACCGTCGCGTACTCCAGGCGCGGTACGCGGCGCGCGAGGAAATCGACCTGGGGTCGACCGATCCGGCCCGGCTGATGGCGGATCGTGTAGAGGGGCCCCTGCGCCCTTCTGCACGCGTACACCACAGAAGAGAGACCCCATGTCCTGGCTGTCCAGATTCAGCCTCGCGCAACGGGCCCTGATCGGGCTGATATCCCTGATCGCGCTCCTCTTCGGAGCGATCGCGATCCCCCAGCTGAAGCAGCAACTGCTGCCCTCCATCGAACTTCCGATGGTCTCGGTTCTCGCCCCCTACCAGGGCGCCTCGCCCGACGTGGTCGAGAAGCAGGTCGTCGAGCCGATCGAGGCGGCCATCGAGGCCGTCGACGGCATCACCGGTGTGACCTCCACGGCGAGCGAGGGCAACGCCGTGATCATGGCCAGTTTCGATTTCGGCGGTGACGGCTCGAAGCAACTGGTCGCCGACATCCAGCAGGCCGTGAACCGGGCCCGCGCCCAACTGCCCGACGACGTCGACCCGCAGGTCGTGGCCGGTTCCACGGACGACATCCCGACCGTCGTCCTCGCCGCGTCCGGCGGCGACGACCAGCAGGCGCTCGCCGACCGGCTGGAGCGTACTGTCGTCCCCGCACTGGAGGACATCGACGGCGTCGGCCAGGTCTCGGTCGACGGCGTCAGGGACCTCCAGGTCTCCGTCACCCCCGACGACAAGAAGCTCGCCGCCGCGGGTCTCTCACCGATGGCCCTCTCGGAGGCCCTGAAGGCGGGCGGCGCGACCGTCCCCGCCGGGTCGTTCTCCGAGGACGGCAAGAGCCGCACCGTACAGGTCGGCGGCGGCTACACCTCGATCGAGCAGATCGAGGACCTGCGCGTCGGCGGCCCCCAGCCGGGCGCGCCCCAGGGCGGCGCCGGACAGGGCGGTGGTCCCGTACGGCTCGCCGACATCGCCACCGTCGAGCAGCGGCCCGCCCAGGCGACCTCGCTGACCCGTACGAACGGTGAGCCCAGCCTCGCCGTGATGGCCACCATGGACAAGGACGGCAGCGCCGTCGCCATCTCCGACGCCGTCAAGGACAAGCTGCCCGCCCTGCGCGCGGACCTCGGCGACGGCGCCGACCTGACCGTGGTCAGCGACCAGGGCCCGGCCGTCTCCAAGTCGATCTCCGGCCTGACGACCGAGGGTGCGCTCGGTCTGGTCTTCGCGGTTCTGGTCATCCTGGTCTTCCTGGCCTCGATCCGCTCCACCCTGGTCACGGCGGTCTCCATCCCGCTCTCCGTGGTCCTCGCGCTGATCGTGCTGTGGACCCGCGACCTGTCGCTCAACATGCTCACCCTCGGCGCGCTGACCATCGCCATCGGCCGGGTCGTCGACGACTCGATCGTGGTGCTGGAGAACATCAAGCGCCACCTCGGCTACGGCGAGGAGCGCGAGGCCGCGATCACCTCGGCGGTCAAGGAGGTCGCGGGCGCGGTCACCGCCTCCACGCTCACCACGGTCGCGGTGTTCCTGCCGATCGGCCTCGTGGGCGGCATGGTGGGCGAGCTGTTCGGCTCGTTCTCGCTGACGATCACCGCCGCCCTGCTGGCGTCGCTGCTGGTCTCGCTCACCGTCGTACCGGTGCTGTCGTACTGGTTCCTGCGCGCCCCGAAGGCCGTACGCGGGATGGACCCCGCCGAGGCCCGCCGGATCGCGGAGGAGAAGGAGTCCGCCAGCCGGATGCAGCTGGTGTACGTGAAGGTGCTGCGCTTCGCGACCCGGCGGCGGATCACCAGCGTCGTCCTCGCGTTCGTGATCCTGCTCGGCACGTTCGCCATGGCGCCGCTGCTCAAGACCAACTTCTTCGACCAGGGCGAGCAGGAGGTCCTCACCGTCAAGCAGGAGCTGGCGCCGGGCACCAGCCTGGAGACGGCCGACGCGGCGGCCAAGAAGGTCGAGAAGACCCTCGCCGGCTTCGACGAGATCAAGGAGTACCAGGTCACCGTCGGTTCGTCCGGCTTCATGGCGGCGTTCGGCGGCGGTACGGGCGCCAACCAGGCGTCCTACCAGGTCACCCTGAAGGACTCGGCGACGTACGAGAAGACCAGCGAGGCCATCGACAAGGCCCTCGGCGAACTGGACGGCGTCGGCGAGACGACCATCGCGGCCGGCGACGGCTTCGGCAGCCAGGACCTGAGCGTCGTCGTCAAGGCGTCCGACGCCAAGACCCTCGGGGACGCCGCCGAGCAGGTCCGCGAGGAGGTCGCCGGGATCGACGACGTCACCGACGTGCAGAGCGACCTGGCGCAGAGCATCCCGCGTATCTCGGTCAGGGCCAACGAGAAGGCCGCCGGCGCCGGGTTCAACGACGCCACGCTCGGCATGGCCGTCGCCCAGGCCGTACGCGGTACGCCGTCCGGCAAGGCGGTCCTCGGGGACACCGAGCGCGACGTGGTCGTCACCTCCGCCGAGCCCGCGAAGACGATCGCCGAACTGAAGGCCCTGCCGCTCGGCGGGGTGAAGCTCGGTCAGATCGCCGAGGTGAAGCTGGCGCCGGGCCCGCTGTCGATGACCCGTATCGACGGCTCCCGCGCGGCGACGATCACCGCGAAGCCGGTCGGCGACAACACCGGCGCGGTCAGCACCACCCTCCAGTCGAAGATCAGCGCGCTCGACCTGCCCGAGGGGGCGACCGCCTCCATCGGCGGCGTGTCCGAGGACCAGGACGAGGCGTTCCTCCAGCTGGGGCTCGCCATGCTGGCGGCCGTCGCGATCGTGTTCATGCTGCTCGTCGGCACGTTCCGGTCGCTGGTGCAGCCGCTGATCCTGCTGGTCTCCATCCCGTTCGCGGCGACCGGCGCGCTCGGTCTGCTGCTCGTCACCGGGACCCCGCTGGGTGTGCCGGCGATGATCGGCATGCTGATGCTCATCGGCATCGTGGTGACCAACGCGATCGTGCTGATCGACCTCATCAACCAGTACCGGGCGCAGGGCCTCGGGGTGGTCGAGGCGGTCGTCGAGGGCGGCAGGCACCGGCTGCGGCCGATCCTGATGACCGCGCTGGCCACGATCTTCGCGCTGCTGCCGATGGCGATGGGGATCACCGGCGAGGGCGGCTTCATCGGCCAGCCGCTGGCCGTGGTGGTGATCGGCGGTCTGCTGACGTCGACGCTGCTGACGCTGCTGCTGGTGCCGACGCTGTACTCGATGGTCGAGCTCCGCAAGGAGCGCCGCCGGGACAAGAAGGCCGCGAAGCGGGCGGCGGCCCCGGACGGCGGGGACAGCGGCAGCGGGGGCGGTGGGACGGGTGACGGCGGTACGCCGCCGCGCTCCGACGCGCCGTCGCCGGCACCGGAGCCGGTCAACGCCTGACCGGGTCCGGGGCTGGGTCCGCGGGGGTCCGGGTCACGGGCCGCGCAGCGCGGTCCGTGAGCGATCCACGAGTGACTTACGAGTGATCCGTACGCTCACGAATGAGAGGGGCGCCCGCCGTCGGCGGGCGCCCCTCACCGTTGTGCCCGGTGCCCGGTGCCCGGTGCCCGGCGCGCGGGTTACGGCAGCGCCAGCATCCGCTCCAGCGCGAGCTGGGCGAAGTCCGCCGTCCGCTTCTCGACCTCGATCCGGTTGATCTCCTTGCCGTCGGCGAGCGATTCGAGCGCCCACACCAGATGCGGCAGGTCGATGCGGTTCATCGTGGAGCAGAAGCAGACCGTCCGGTCGAGGAAGACGATCTTCTTGTCCTCGGCGGCGAATCGATTCGCCAGCCGCCGTACCAGATTCAGCTCGGTGCCGATCGCCCACGTCGAACCGGCCGGCGCCTCCTCCAGCATCGTGATGATGTGCTCCGTCGAGCCCACGTGGTCGGCGGCGGCGACCACCTCGTGCCGGCACTCCGGGTGAACCAGCACGTTCACGCCGGGAATCCGCGCGCGCACCTCGTTCACCGAGTCCAGCGAGAAGCGGCCGTGCACCGAGCAGTGCCCGCGCCACAGGATCATCTTCGCGTTCCGCAGCTCCTCGGCGGTCAGCCCGCCGTTCGGCTTGTGCGGGTTGTAGAGGACACAGTCCTCCAGGGACAGCCCGAGGTCCCGAACGGCCGTGTTGCGGCCCAGATGCTGGTCCGGCAGGAAGAGGACCTGTTCACCCCGCTCGAACGCCCAGGTGAGGGCGCGCTCGGCGTTGGACGAGGTGCATATGGTGCCGCCGTGCTCCCCGGTGAACGCCTTGATGTCGGCGGAGGAGTTCATGTACGAGACGGGGACGACCCGGTCGGCGATGCCCGCCTCGGTCAGTACGTCCCAGCACTCGGCGACCTGCTCGGCCGTCGCCATGTCCGCCATGGAACAGCCCGCCGCCAGGTCGGGCAGGACGACCTTCTGGTCGTCGGACGTGAGGATGTCCGCCGACTCGGCCATGAAGTGGACACCGCAGAAGACGATGTACTCGGCGCCGGGGCGGGCGGCGGCCTCCCTGGCGAGCTTGAACGAGTCACCGGTCACGTCGGCGAACTGGATGACCTCGTCGCGCTGATAGTGGTGGCCGAGGATGAAGACCTTCTCCCCGAGCTTCGCCTTCGCCGCGCGCGCACGTTCGACCAGATCCGGGTCGGACGGGGACGGCAGGTCTCCGGGGCACTCCACGCCGCGCTCGCTCCGGGTGTCGGCCTCCCGGCCGAGCAGGAGCAGTGCGAGGGGCGACGGCTGGACGTCGAGTTCCGGACGGGCTTGGGCCGTGGTCACGTCACGCACCCTTTCTTCTCTGCGGAGGAGCCTTTTCGTCTAATTGACGCTATCTATCATAACCGCTTCATGTCACTTTGACGATGCCGATAGCGTCGATGTGACGCATTCCCGGCAACGTGACCCGTGCCCCTCATGAGGCGGGTGTGCGAGCATGAGAGAGAGCGTCGGAACGCGGGGGACGCCCGACCGGCGCCGGAAGACGACAGTCCGTCGACGGAATGTCGCCGGAAGACGAGAGAATGTCGTCGGAAGACGACAGAAGAACGGCAGACGAGGCGAGCGTGCGGGGCCCGGAATGAATCCGCGGCCGTGACGGTTGTCGCTGTCGGCAAAGAGTCCGCACTCCCCCTGCCTCGGCGGGGAGGCCCCACCCCGGGAGAGAAGCAGATGTCCGTATCGGACGAGACCACCACCGTGAGCGACGGCATCCTCCTGTCCGAAGCCGCCTCGGCCAAGGTCAAGGCCCTGCTCGACCAGGAAGGCAGGGAAGACCTGGCGCTGCGCGTCGCGGTCCAGCCCGGCGGCTGTTCCGGTCTCCGCTACCAGCTGTTCTTCGACGAGCGCTCGCTGGACGGCGACGTCGTGAAGGACTTCGGCGGCGTCAAGGTCGTCACCGACCGGATGAGCGCCCCGTATCTCGGCGGCGCCTCCATCGACTTCGTCGACACGATCGAGAAGCAGGGCTTCACGATCGACAACCCCAACGCCTCCGGTTCCTGCGCCTGCGGCGACTCGTTCAACTGACCGCACCCGTCAGGAACGGTGAAAGGGCGGCGGCCCCCCGACCGGGGGCCCGCCGCCCTTTCCGTGCTCGCGCCGCGTCCGTGGGCGCGCCGCCTGCGTGTCCGCGCTGCGTCTGTACGCGCGCCGCGTCGGTGCTCGCGCCGCCTCCTTACCCGGGCCGCATCCGTACGTGCGCCGCGTCTGTGCTCGCCGGGGTGGTCAGCCGCGCCGTGTCTGTACGCGCGCCGCGTCCGTAGGCGCGCAGCCTGTGTGCCCGCGCCGCGCCCGTACGCGCCGGGGTGTCAGCCGCGTCGCGCTGTGCTCGCGCCGCGTCTGTGGGCGCGCCGTCTCTGTACCCGCGCCGCGTCCGAACTCGCCCCTCCGTACCCCCACCCCGTCCGAACCCACCCCGTCCGAACCCGCTCCGGCTCGAACCCGCTCCGGCTCGAACCCGCTCCGGCTCGTACCCGCCAGGGTGTCAGCCGCGCCGTGCCACCGGGTCGCCCGTGGCCTTGTCCAGGACCTTCCGGTCGCCGAGCGGGAGCTTCAGCGTCACCTTCTCGGTGAAGCTCTTGGCCATCGCCACGCACAGCGTCCCGCTCGGCGCGGAGTCCACCACCTCCACCGTCACGGCCGACCCGGTCTCCTCCGCCCGCAGCGTGTACTCGCCGCACACACCGCCCGTGAAGCGCACGCTCAACGTGCGGCCGTCGGCGCTGTACGCCTCGACAGGCGCGCCCTCGCCCGCCTCCGGGCCCGGCTTTCCGGGAGCCGGCGCGCCCTCGCCCGGCGACAGATGGTCGGGGGCCACCGCCGTACGGACCACGCTCGACGCCGGTCCGTCGCCGGCGCCCGGCACCTCGAACCACCACGACGGTACGAGCCCCGTCACCCCGTCCAACTGCCGCGCGGCGAGCCCGAAGACCGCCTTGCCGACCGCCACCGTCTCCGGCTGCGCCGGCTTCCCGCCCGGCTCGCACGGCGCCGCGGGCCCGTCCGGCTTCGCGGGCTCCCGCCCGTCCTCGTGCGGCACCGCCGTCGCGCAGCCCCCGATCCCGCCGGGCCCGGGAACCGCCGACGCCTCGTTGAGCAGCTTCAGCGCCTCGGCCGCGCCCACCACCGGGTACTCCGGGCCCTTCGCGGGCTCCTTCAGCTTCCCGCTCGCGGCGACCACCTGGCCGTCCGCGCCGATCTGGATACCGGTCGACCAGCCGTACGTGGGCAGCCCGCCGATCACCGGCGCCGCGTTCACCACGCGTACGGCGCCCATCAACTGGCCCGCGTCCAGGGCCGCGTCCCGCTGGCCCAGCGCCTTCAGCACGGGCGCGGCGGCCTTCTTCGCGGCCTCCTCGCTCACCGGGCCGGCCCCGCTCTCCGGCACCACCGGGTTGACGTCGCCGCCGATGCTCCCGCCGCCGCCCGGACACTCCTTGCCTTTCAGGCAGTTGTCCCCGCCCGGTGCCGAACCGTAGCGCCCGAACGTCCAGTTGCCGGGCGCCTGCCGGTCGACACTGAGCAGCGGACCCGAACCGTCGTTCCGCGAACCGACCTTCCACGCCGCGCCGGACAACTCCGGTGCGCCCGGCACCCCCAGCGCCGCGGCGAGCCGCGCCACCTCTGCCGCGCCCACGGACCCCTCGGGCCGGTGGACGGCCGCCGTGTCCGGCCCTTCGGGGAGTTCCCCGGCCGCGCGGTACCGCACTCCGTTCGGGCTCGGCTCGCCCGGCGCGATGCCGAGACCCGGCCCGCCGCCCGGCTCGTCGCCGAGCGCCAGGGGCGGCGGAGCCGGGTCCCCGCTCCGCGCGGCCTTCTTGAGCGTGACGTCGTCGCCGTCCGAGGAGGCCGTGGCGAAGTAGGCGCCACCGCCTCCGGCGAGCAGGACGGCCGCCGCCACGGACACGATCGCGAGCGGGGAGCGCCCCGGTCCGATGCGCCTCCGGGCGCGGTCGCCGTCACTGTCCTGAGTTCGTTCCGTACGGGTCACCGTCTGCTCCTTCGTCCTGATCGCCCCGCTGGGGGCCGGGACACCGGTCGGACGGGTGAGGGGAGGAAACGGTTCCCCGTGCCTGCCGTGCGCCCTGCCCTCAGTCGCCGTACTCGGACATGCCGTCGAGCAGCCGGGCGGAGGCCGCCGGGACCGTGACACCATGGATCAGCGACGGGGGGACGGGGACGGACTCGGCGGCGGGCCGCACCCAGTGCGGCGCGATCCGGGCGGAGTCACCGCGCAGTTCGGCCAGACTGGTGTCTGATTCACGGACGGCGCGCTCGCGGGGGACAGTGTGGTTCCTCATACACGCACCGTAAGCAGGGACCGGGCGGGAGAAAAGCCCTACTATCGGGTAGTTCTGCCGTATGGGGGCTCCCGGTGCCGACCCGATAGCGTGGGGTGTCCAACCTCCCACCCGTCGCCCACCGCCCCGTCGCGGAGCGCTGGAGCGCACACCCCCAATTCCACAGGAGCAGTCAGCCGTGAGAATCGCAGTCACCGGCTCCATCGCCACTGACCACCTCATGACCTTCCCCGGTCGCTTCGCCGACCAGTTGGTCGGGGACCAGCTGCACACGGTCTCGCTTTCCTTTCTCGTCGACAACCTCGACGTTCGCCGGGGCGGCGTCGGAGCCAACATCTGCTTCGGCATGGGCCAGCTCGGCACCGCGCCGGTCCTGGTCGGCGCCGTCGGCTCCGACTTCGACGAGTACCGCGCCTGGCTCGACCGGCACGGCGTCGACACCGCGTCCGTCCGGGTCTCCGAAGTGCTGCACACGGCGCGTTTCGTCTGCACGACCGACGCCGACCACAACCAGATCGGCTCCTTCTACGCCGGCGCCATGAGCGAGGCCCGGCAGATCGAGCTGAAGTCGGTCGCCGACCGCGTCGGCGCCCTCGACCTGGTCCTGATCGGTGCCGACGACCCGGAGGCGATGCTCCGCCACACCGAGGAGTGCCGCGCCCGGTCCATCCCGTTCGCCGCGGACTTCTCGCAGCAGATCGCGCGGATGGACGGCGACGAGATCCGGCTGCTGCTCGACGGCGCGACGTACCTGTTCTCCAACGAGTACGAGAAGGGGCTCATCGAGTCCAAGACCGGCTGGACCGACGCCGAGATCCTGGAACGGGTCGGCCACCGGGTCACCACCCTCGGCGCGCGCGGCGTACGGATCGAACGCGTCGGCACCGACCCGATCGAGGTCGGCTGCGCGGAGGAGACGGCGAAGCTCGACCCGACCGGTGTCGGCGACGCCTTCCGGGCCGGCTTCCTGTCCGGACTCGCGTGGGGCGTGAGCCTGGAGCGTGCCGCGCAGGTCGGCTGCATGGTGGCGACCCTGGTCATCGAGACGGTCGGCACCCAGGAGTACACCCTGCGCCGGAACAACTTCATGGACCGCTTCACCAAGGCGTACGGCGACGAGGCGGCGAACGAGGTCCGCGGCCACCTCGGTTGACCGCCGTCCGGCCGAGGCACGTGTACGGCCGGTGAGGTCAGGCGCGGCGCCGCACCGCGAACGCGGTGCCGCGCCGCCCGCCGTACTCGTGCCCCGTCATCCGGCACCACGCCGGGATGTCCAGCCGGGCGGCCTCGTCGTCGGACAGCACGGTCACCGTGCCGCCGACCGGTACGTTCCCGATCACCTTCGCCAGCTCGATCACCGGGACCGGGCAGAGCGCGCCGAGGGCGTCCACGACGAGCGCGCCGGCCGGGTCCCCCTGTCCCGCCCCGGCGGCCTCTCCGGCACCGTCCCCGGGTCCTTCGCGGTCCGCGCCCCGCTCGCCCTCGCCGCCGGGCGTGAGCCCCGCGGGCGCGCCCAGCCGGTCCCGTACGGCCGCCACCACCCCCGGCAGCACCTCCAGGAACCGGTCCACCTCCGCGCCGGACGTCCCGGCCGGCAGTGACACCCGGACGTTGCCCTCCGAGAGCACGCCCATCGCCTTGAGCACATGGCTCGGCGTCAGCGTGCCGCTCGTGCACGAGGAGCCCGACGACACGGAGAACTCCGCCCGGTCCAGCTCGTGCAGCAGGGTCTCCCCGTCGACGTAGAGACAGGAGAAGGTGACGAGGTGCGGCAGCCTGCGTGCCGGATCGCCCACCACCTCCACGTCGGGCACCAGCTCCGCCACCCGCGCCCTGATCCGGTCCACCAGCAGCCGCAGCCGGGCCGCCTCGCCGTCCGCCTCGGCCCGTACCGCCCGCAGCGACGCGGCGGCGGCCACGACCGCCGGCAGATTCCCGAAACCGGGCACCCGCCCCGACTCCCGCTCGTCCACGGGCCCCTGGGGGGCGAACCGCACCCCCTTGCGCACGGCGAGCAGCCCCACCCCGGCGGGCCCGCCCCATTTGTGCGCGCTCGCCGTCAGCAGCGACCACGCCCCGTCCACCGGCCCCCAGCCCAGCGACTGCGCCGCGTCCACCAGCAGCGGCACCCCGGCAGCCCGGCACGCCTCGGCGACGGCCTCGACGGGCTGCACGGTGCCGACCTCGTGGTTGGCCGACTGGAGGCAGGCGAGCGCGGTGTCGCCGCGCAGGGCCGCCGCGTACGCGTCCGGGGAGACCGCCCCCGTACGGTCCACCGGCACCTCCGTCACGGCCGCCCCGTCCCGGCGGTGCGCGGCGTGCAGCACCGACGAGTGCTCGACCGCCGAGACCACCAGATGGTCACCGACACGCCGGCGGCCCGCGAGTGATCCCGCGATCCCCGTGTGCACCGCGTACGTCCCCGAAGGGGTGAAGAACAGCTCGTCGGGACGGCAGCCCACCGCCTCCGCCGCCGTCTCCCGGGCGGCGTCCAGCAGCAGCGCGGCCCGCCGGCCCTCCCGGTACAGCCGGGCCGGGTCGGCCCAGCCCTCGTCCAGGGCGGCTCGCAGCGCCTCACGGGCGACGGGATGCAGGGGCGCGGAGGACGCGGAGTCGAAGTAGGCCACGCCGCCACGCTAATCCTTGCCCCCGGCGCGGGCCCCGCCGCGGGTCGCCGCGACCGGTCGCGCCACGGCTCCGCCCCGCCTCCCGCCCCGCTCCACCCCGCCCCCGGTCCGCCGGGGCGGAAACCGTGTCTGGAGGGGCGTCAGAAAGACCCCGGAGCTGGGCATTCCACCCCTTCGAGATGCCGGACGGCGCGTTGGGCACCCTCCATGCGCGACCCCGAATTGCGTCCAGTAGGGTTTGGTCCGCATAAACATCCAAACCCCTGCCCGCGTCAGGGCCGGCGACCGACCGAGACGGCCGCAGCCGGCCGCGCGGGCGAGACTCTCGGGAAGGCGCTACGTGAGTCCCAACGGCTCCGACCGCTCGTCGCGGCGCCCGATGCGGCGGAAGCTGCCGCAGGTGCTGACTGCGGGCCTGATCCTCGCGACCGCCACCGGTTGCACCTACAAGGATTTCCCCCGCCTTGGAATGCCCACACCGGTGACCGAGGAGGCCCCCAGAATCCTCTCCCTCTGGCAGGGCTCGTGGGCGGCAGCGCTCATCACGGGCATCCTGGTGTGGGGCCTGATCCTGTGGAGCGTCGTCTTCCACCGGCGTGGCCGCACCAAGGTGGAGGTACCTCCACAGACCCGCTACAACATGCCCATCGAGGCTCTGTACACGGTCGTTCCGCTCATCATCGTCTCGGTGCTCTTCTACTTCACCGCGCGTGACGAGTCGAAGCTCCTCTCCCTGGCGGACAAGCCCACCCACACCGTGAACGTGGTCGGCTACCAGTGGAGCTGGGGCTTCAACTACGTCGAGGACGTGGACGGCGAAGCCTCCACCGGCACCGAGGTGCCCAAGGAACTCGCCGACATCCCCCAGAAGCTCCAGGACGACTTCCCGGCCGGTGCCGAAGGCGTCTACGACGCCGGAATCCCCGGTACGCGGAACCCCCAGAACGGCAACCCCGGCCCGACGCTGTGGCTGCCGAAGGGGGAGAAGGTCCGGTTCGTCCTCACGTCCCGTGACGTCATCCACTCCTTCTGGGTCGTGCCGTTCCTGATGAAGCAGGACGTCATCCCCGGCCACACCAACGCCTTCGAGGTCACTCCCAACCGGGAGGGCACCTTCATGGGCAAGTGCGCCGAACTGTGCGGTGTGGACCACTCCCGGATGCTCTTCAACGTCAAGGTGGTCTCCCCGGAGCGCTACCAGCAGCACTTGAAGGAGCTGGCCGAGAAGGGGCAGACCGGCTACATCCCGTCGGGCATCGAGCTGACGGACCCGGCCAGGAATGCGGAGAAGAAACAACTGTGAGCATCCTCAACGAACCCAAGGGTGCCGCCGCAGCAGCTGACGACTCGTACGAGAACGAGCTGCCGGTACGGCGCAAGCAGCCCGGCGCTGTGGTCATCAAGTGGCTCACCACCACCGACCACAAGACGATCGGCACGCTCTATCTGGTCACGTCGTTCGTCTTCTTCTGCATCGGTGGTGTGCTCGCGCTCTTCATGCGCGCCGAGCTGGCCCGTCCCGGCACGCAGATCATGTCGAACGAGCAGTTCAACCAGGCGTTCACGATGCACGGCACGATCATGCTGCTGATGTTCGCGACGCCGCTGTTCGCCGGATTCGCGAACTGGATCATGCCGCTCCAGATCGGCGCGCCCGACGTGGCGTTCCCGCGGCTGAACATGTTCGCCTACTGGCTCTACCTGTTCGGCTCGATCATCGCGGTCGCCGGCTTCATCACCCCGCAGGGTGCCGCGGACTTCGGCTGGTTCGCGTACTCCCCGCTGTCGGACGCCGTCCGGTCGCCCGGTATCGGCGCGGACCTGTGGATCATGGGTCTGGCGTTCTCCGGCTTCGGCACGATCCTCGGCTCGGTCAACTTCATCACCACGATCATCTGCATGCGCGCGCCCGGCATGACGATGTTCCGGATGCCGATCTTCTGCTGGAACGTGCTGCTCACCGGTGTGCTGGTGCTGCTCGCCTTCCCGGTGCTGGCCGCCGCGCTGTTCGCCCTGGAGGCCGACCGGAAGTTCGGTGCCCACATCTTCGACGCCTCCAACGGCGGCGCGTTGCTGTGGCAGCACCTCTTCTGGTTCTTCGGGCATCCGGAGGTCTACATCATCGCCCTGCCGTTCTTCGGCATCGTCTCCGAGATCATCCCGGTGTTCAGCCGCAAGCCGATGTTCGGCTACATCGGTCTGGTCGCCGCGACGATCGCCATCGCCGGCCTCTCGGTGACGGTGTGGGCGCACCACATGTACGTGACGGGCGGCGTGCTGTTGCCGTTCTTCTCCTTCATGACGTTCCTGATCGCGGTGCCGACCGGGGTGAAGTTCTTCAACTGGATCGGCACGATGTGGAAAGGCTCGCTGTCCTTCGAGACACCGATGCTCTGGACCATCGGCTTCCTGGTCACCTTCACCTTCGGCGGTCTGACCGGAGTCATCCTGGCCTCGCCGCCGATGGACTTCCACGTCTCGGACTCGTACTTCGTCGTCGCGCACTTCCACTACGTCGTGTTCGGCACGGTGGTGTTCGCGATGTTCGCCGGATTCCATTTCTGGTGGCCGAAGATGACCGGCAAGATGCTGGACGAACAGCTCGGGAAGATCACCTTCTGGACGCTGTTCATCGGTTTCCACGGCACGTTCCTCGTCCAGCACTGGCTGGGCGCGGAGGGAATGCCGCGCCGTTACGCGGACTACCTGGCCGCCGACGGATTCACCGCGCTCAACACCATCTCCACGATCAGCTCGTTCGTCCTCGGCCTCTCGGTCCTGCCGTTCCTCTACAACGTCTGGAAGACGGCCAAGTACGGAAAGAAGGTCGAGGTGGACGACCCGTGGGGCTACGGGCGCTCACTCGAATGGGCGACGTCCTGCCCGCCGCCCCGGCACAACTTCCTCACCCTGCCCCGGATCCGCTCCGAGTCCCCGGCGTTCGACCTGCACCACCCGGAGATCGCCGCCCTCGAACACCTTGAGAACGACGGGCAGAAGGACACCGCGCTGTTCGGTGGCAAGGAGGTCGGCAAGTGAAGGTCCAAGGATGGATGTTCCTCTGGCTGAGCGTCTTCATCCTCGTCGTCGCGGGGGTGTACGGCTGGTGGTCCAAGGAGCCCGTCGGCACCACCGCGCTCTTCCTGGCGTTCGCCCTGAGCCTCATGATCGGCTTCTACCTGGCCTTCACGGCCCGGCGGGTCGACGCGATGGCGCAGGACAACAAGGAGGCCGACGTCGCGGACGAGGCCGGCGAGGTGGGGTTCTTCTCCCCGCACAGCTGGCAGCCGCTCGCGCTGGCCGTCGGCGGCGCGCTCGCGTTCCTCTCCATCGCCATCGGCTGGTGGCTGCTGTTCTTCTCCTTCCCGGTGCTCCTGATCGGCCTGTGGGGCTGGGTCTTCGAGTACTACACGGGTGAGAACCAGAACCAGTAACGGCGGCGCGCAAAGCCGTACGGGAGACAAGGGCCCGGATCCTCCTCACCCCTGAGGAGGATCCGGGCCCCTCGTTTGCAGTCACACAGCGCGCCGTAACCACACATTCTTCTTAACGTGTGCTTATGAACCACACGCCGCGCTTTCGCACCGTTGTCGGCCGTACCGTGCTGGTCCTGTCCCTCGGGGCGGTGGCGACCGGCTGCGGTGGTCCGGACGGACATCCGCTGTCCGGCAAGCCGTACGACGCAGCCGACCAGGTCTCCCTCAACACACCCAAGGGCGACACCAAGGCCAACCCCGACAAGCCTCTGGAAGTCGTCGCCAAGGGCGGCGAGGGGCGGATAACCGATGTGAGCGTCACGGACGCCGCCGGCCACCACCTGGCGGGCGAGCTGGCCGCCGACGGGGCCCGCTGGCGCTCCACGGTGCCCATGGCCGCAGGCGCCCGCTACACGGTCAAGGTCGCCACCGAGGACGAGGACGGCGCCCCCGGCAGCCGTACGCTCACCTTCGGGACGACCCCGGTGAAGCAGCGGAACCTGACCGTCGCGTTCGGCCCCAAGGCGGGCAGATACGGCGTCGGCCAGCCCGTCACTGCCGAGCTGAGCGCCCCCGTCAAGGACAAGGACGCGCGGGCCGTCGTGGAACGCGGCCTCAAGGTCCGCTCCAGCCCCGCCGTGGAGGGCTCCTGGTACTGGGTCGACGACAAGAAGCTGCACTTCCGCCCCAGGGACTACTGGCCCAACGACGCGACCGTCAACGTCACCAGCACCCTCGACGGGATAAGGGTCGGCGACAAGCTGTACGGCGGCCCCTCCAAGGCGCTCAAGATCACCACGGGGGACCGGATAGAGGCCGTCGCCGACGCCGGCACCCACCACATGACGGTGACGCGCAACGGCAAGGCGGTCAAGACCGTCCCGGTGACCACCGGCAAGCCCGGCTTCTCCACCCGCAACGGCATCAAGGTCGTGCTGGCCAAGGAACGCTTCGTACGGATGACCGGCACCAGCGTCGGTATCGCCGCAGGCAGCAGCGAGTCGTACGACCTGCCGGTCCACTTCGCGACCCGGGTCACCTGGAGCGGCGAGTACGTGCACGCCGCGCCCTGGTCCGTGGGCTCGCAGGGGTCGGCGAACGTCAGCCACGGCTGCGTGGGCATGTCCACGGAGAACGCCGAGTGGTTCTTCGACACCGTCCGCGAGGGCGACATCGTCAAGGTCGTCAACAGCGAGGGCGACGACATGGACCCGTTCGGCAACGGTTTCGGCGACTGGAACCTGGACTGGAACAAGTGGCGCCAGGGCAGCGCCCTCATCGGCGGCGCCGGCATCCGGGAGGGCACCGGCCCCGTGGAGGCCGCCCGGCTGCGCCCGCAGGTCTGACCCCCGCGGAGGGCCGGGGCGCCCGCCCCGGCCCCGGTACGGCCCCGCCCCGCCCCGGCAGGGCCGGTCAGGCCTCCACGGCGAGCCTGGCGCGCAGCAGCGTGGCCAGGGCCTGCGGGAAGTCGACCGGGTCCACCGGCAGCGTCACGGCCGCCTCGGCACGGCTCCACGTGGCCAGCCACGCGTCCTGCGGGCGGCCCATCAGCAGCAGCACCGGCGGCGAGTTGAAGATCTCGTCCTTGATCTGCCGGCACAGACCCATGCCCCCGACCGGGGCGGCCTCACCGTCGAAGACACAGGCGTCGACACCGCCCTTGTCGAGGATCGTGAGCACGGCGGGCATCGTCGCGCACTCCACGTACTCGACCGGCGGCAGATCCGCGGCCGGCCTGCGGCCCGCGGCCGTCCGCACCTGCTCGCGGGTGATCGCGTTGTCGCTGTAGACCAGGACCGTGGCGGTCGGCTGCATTGTTCCTCCGTGACATCCGTGGTGACATCCGCGTCTGCGAGGGCTTCCGGGCTTCAGGGCCTGTCGTTGGGATCAGAGCCTGGCGCCGGGACCCGCTGCGCCGGATGCTACTCCGTCGGGCACCATGTCAGCACGGGTCCCGGCCCCCCGCGAGGGGCCGTTCGGTCCTGGCCCGCGCCCTCTCCGGAGGGGCTGACACTCCGAAGGGCACCCCCCGGAGTGAGGGCGGGATAAGCGACCGACATAATGTCGGGCGTGGCGACAGCAACGACAGTAGAAACCGGGCACGCGCACCCGACGGTCAATCGGCCGAACCTCACCAGTGTCGGAACCATCATCTGGTTGAGTTCCGAGCTGATGTTCTTCGCGGCCCTCTTCGCGATGTACTTCACCCTGCGGTCGGTGACAGGGGCGGCGTTCTGGTCGGAGAAGGCCGATTCGCTGAACATCCCGTTCTCCGCGGTGAACACCACGATCCTGGTGCTCTCCTCACTCACCTGTCAGCTCGGCGTCTTCGCCGCCGAGCGCGGCGACGTGAAGAAGCTCCGCTCGTGGTTCGTGATCACCTTCGTGATGGGTGCGATCTTCATCGGCGGTCAGATCTTCGAGTACACGGAGCTCGTGAAGCACGAGGGCATCTCGCTCTCCTCCGACCCCTACGGCTCCGCGTTCTATCTGACCACCGGCTTCCATGGTCTGCACGTGACGGGCGGTCTCATCGCCTTCCTGCTGGTTCTCGGCAGAACGTACGCGGCCAAGAGGTTCACCCACGAGCAGGCAACCGCCGCCATCGTCGTGTCCTATTACTGGCACTTCGTCGATGTCGTCTGGATCGGCCTCTTCGCCACGATCTACCTGATCAAGTAGCGGGCCACAGCGCCCGACGCGCTTGCCCACACCGTCCAGAAGCACGCACCGACGCAGAAGATCCTGACACCGGGGTAATCCGTGAAAAAGCTCTCCGCACGACGACGCCATCCGTTGGCGGCGGTCGTCGTCCTACTCCTCGCGCTGGCGGCCACCGGGGGGCTGTACACCGCGTTCGCGCCCGCGGGCAAGGCACAGGCAGACGACACCGCCCAGTCCCTCGCCATCGACGAGGGCAAGAAGCTGTACGCCGTGGGCTGCGCGAGCTGCCACGGCGTCGGCGGTCAGGGCACCACCGACGGCCCGTCGCTGACCGGCGTCGGCGCCGCCGCCGTGGACTTCCAGGTCGGCACCGGCCGGATGCCCGCGCAGCAGCCCGGCCCGCAGGTACCCAAGAAGAAGGTCATCTACGACCAGAAGGAGATCGACCAGCTCGCGGCGTACGTCGCCTCGCTCGGCCCCGGTCCCTCGGTCCCGAGCGCCGAGCAGGTCGACCCGCGGGGAGCGAACGCCGCCGAGGGCGGCGAGCTGTTCCGCTCCAACTGCGCCCAGTGCCACAACTTCGGTGGTGAGGGCGGCGCCCTGACGAACGGCAAGTACGCCCCGGGGCTTGAGGATGTCACTCCCAAGCACATGTACGAGGCCATGCTGACCGGTCCGCAGAACATGCCCGCGTTCCCCGACTCGACGATGCCCGAGGAGCAGAAGAAGGACATCATCAAGTACGTCGAGTCCGTGAACAGCTCCACGTCGTCCAACCCCGGCGGTTTCAAGCTCGGTGGTATCGGACCCGTCAGCGAGGGTCTGTTCTCCTGGTTCATCGGTCTGGGCGCGCTGATCGCAGTCGCCGTCTGGACCGCGGCGCACACCGCTAAGGCCAAGAGGTCATGAGTAACAACCGGATTTCAGACGAGAACCTGCCGGTCCGGCAGGAACCCGCGCACACCGAGGTCGAGCGCGCGGACGACCCCTTCGCCAACCCCGGGATGCCGGCCCACCGGCCGCGTATCCAGGACATCGACGAGCGGGCGGCCAAGCGCTCCGAGCGCGCGGTCGCGGCCCTGTTCACCCTGTCGATGCTGGCCACGGTCGGCTTCATCGCCTCGTACGTCGCCTTCCCCGTCGGCAAGATCGTGTACGTCTGGCCGTTCGGCCACGTCAGCGCGCTCAACTTCTCGCTGGGACTGACGCTCGGGGTCGCCCTCTTCGCGCTCGGCGCGGGCGCGGTCCACTGGGCCCGCACCCTGATGAGCGACGAGGAGATCGTCCAGGAACGCCACCCGATCGCGGCCACCCCCGAGGTGGCGGCGCAGGCGAAGCGCGACTTCCTGGTCGGCGCGGCCGAGTCCGGCTTCGGCCGCCGCAAGCTGATCCGCAACACGATGTTCGGCGCGCTGGCCCTGGTGCCGCTCTCCGGTGTGGTCCTGCTGCGCGACCTCGGGCCGCTGCCCGAGGACAAGCTCCGCAAGACGCTCTGGAAGAAGGGCCTGCTGCTCATCAACCAGAACACCAACGAGCCGCTGCGTCCCGAGGACGTCACGGTGGGGTCGCTGACGTTCGCCCAGCCCGAGGGGCTGGACGAGCACAACGAGAACTTCAACAACGAGATCGCCAAAGCGGCCCTGATGATCGTCCGGATTCAGCCGGCGGACATCAAGGACAAGCGCGAACTCGAGTGGTCGCACGAGGGCATCGTGGCGTACTCGAAGATCTGCACCCATGTCGGCTGTCCCATCAGCCTGTACGAGCAGCAGACGCACCATGTGCTCTGCCCCTGCCACCAGTCCACCTTCGACCTCTCCGACGGCGCCCGCGTCATCTTCGGCCCGGCCGGCCACGCCCTTCCGCAGCTGCGGATCGGTGTGAACGGTGAGGGCTACCTTGAGGCTCTCGGCGATTTCGACGAGCCCGTCGGTCCTTCCTTCTGGGAGCGCGGATGAGTACTGCGTCTGACGAAAAGAAGCGCCAGGCGCCCGCGGGGGAGCGGGTCGCCGACTGGGCGGACGGCCGCCTCGGGATCTACGGCGCCGCCAAGGGCATGCTCCGGAAGGTCTTCCCGGACCACTGGTCCTTCATGCTCGGCGAGATCGCCCTGTGGAGCTTCGTCGTCATCATCCTCACGGGTGTGTATCTGACGCTGTTCTTCCACCCGAGCATGAACGAGGTCGTGTACGAGGGCAGTTACGTACCGATGCAGGGTGTCCGGATGACCGAGGCGTACGCCTCGACCCTGGACATCAGCTTCGACGTCCGCGGCGGTCTGCTGATCCGGCAGATCCACCACTGGGGCGCGCTGGTCTTCGTGGCCGCGATGTTCGTGCACATGATGCGCGTCTTCTTCACGGGCGCCTTCCGCAAGCCGCGCGAGATCAACTGGATCTTCGGCTTCCTGCTGTTCGTGCTGGCGCTGTTCACCGGTCTCACCGGTTACTCGCTCCCGGACGACCTGCTGTCGGGCACCGGTGTCCGGTTCGCCCAGGGCGCCATCCTGTCCACGCCGATCGTCGGCACGTACATCTCGATGTTCCTGTTCGGCGGGGAGTTCCCGGGCCACGACATCGTGGCGCGGTTCTACTCGATCCACATCCTGCTGCTGCCGGGCATCATGCTCGGGCTCGTGGTGGCCCACCTGATCCTGGTCTTCTACCACAAGCACACGCAGTTCGCCGGTCCGGGCAAGACGAACAACAACGTCGTCGGCACCCCGTTCCTGCCGATCTACATGGCCAAGGCGGGCGGCTTCTTCTTCCTCGTCTTCGGCATCATCGCGATCATCTCGGCCATCGCCACGATCAACCCGGTGTGGGCCATCGGCCCCTACCGGCCGGACCAGGTTTCCACCGGCGCCCAGCCGGACTGGTACCTGGGCTTCTCCGAGGGTCTGATCCGCATCATGCCGGGCTGGGAACTCAACTTCTGGGGCCACACCCTCATCCTGGGCGTGTTCATCCCGCTGATCGTCTTCCCGCTGGTCCTGGTGATTCTCGCGGTCTACCCGTTCGTCGAGTCCTGGATCACCGGCGACAAGCGCGAGCACCACATCCTGGACCGGCCGCGCAACGTGCCGACCCGGACCGCGTTCGGTGTGGCGTGGCTGACCCTGTACGTGCTCCTGCTCATCGGCGGCGGCAACGACATCTGGGCCACCCACTTCCACCTGTCGATCAACGTGATCACCTGGGCCATCCGGATCGGCATCTTCGTCGGACCCGTCGCCGCGTTCGTCGTCACCAAGCGGATCTGTCTGGGACTCCAGCGCCGCGACGCCGAGAAGGTGCTGCACGGACGCGAGTCCGGCATCATCAAGCGGCTGCCGCACGGTGAGTTCGTGGAGGTCCACGAGCCGCTCGGCCCGGCCGCGCTGCACACGCTCACCGCGCACGAGCAGTACCGGCCGGCCGAACTCGGCCCGACGGTCGACGAGAACGGTGTCGAGCGCAAGACCTCTCCGGTGGAGAAGCTGCGGGTCAAGCTCAGCAAGGGCTACTACGGTGAGGGAAGCCAGATCCCCAAGCCGACGGCCGAGGAGTACCGCGAGGTCACGAGCGGCCACGGCCACCACTGACCGACCGGCGTACGCCACGGGCCCCGGTCCGGCTCCCCTCGGGGAACCGGACCGGGGCCCGTGTACGTGTTCCCCCCGTACGGCCCCGGCGGGCGGCCCGTCCGCACTGCGGGCAGCGGGTCTTGAATCGCGGTCGGCGCCGATAGGCTGGCGCCCGGCAGCACGGTCCGCACGTCCGTGCACCCGTCCAGCGACCCACAGGAGCGAGCATGAGCAGCGCTGTTACCCCGGCCGGAGGCGACACCCTGGCGGCGCGTTCCTGGCCGGGTGTACTGAACTCGCTGCTGCGCGGCCGGGATCTGGACGCCGGTGACACCGCCTGGGCCATGGACCGCATCATGAGCGGCGAGGCCACCGACGCGCAGATCGCGGGCTTCGCGGTCGCGCTGCGCGCCAAGGGCGAGACGGTGGACGAGGTCACGGGCCTCGTCGACGCCATGTACGAGCACGCCAAGACCATCGAGGTGCCCGGGGCCACGGTCGACGTCGTCGGCACCGGCGGGGACCTCGCCAAGACCGTCAACATCTCCACCATGGCCGCGATCGTGGTGGCCGGGGCGGGCGGCAAGGTCGTCAAGCACGGCAGCCGGTCGGCCTCGTCCGCGAGCGGCGCCTCCGACGTGCTGGAGAAGCTCGGCGTCAATCTGGAACTGACCCCGCGCCGGGTCGAGGAGGTCGCCGAGGAGGCGGGCATCACCTTCTGCTTCGCGGTGAAGTTCCACCCGGCGCTGCGGTACGCGGCCAAGGCCCGCAAGGAACTGGGCGCGCAGACCACGTTCAACATCCTGGGGCCGCTCACCAACCCGGCGCGGGTCAGGTCCCAGGCGGTCGGTGTGGCGGACCTCCGGATGGCGCCCATCGTGGCCGGCGTGCTCGCCGAGCGGGGCAACTCGTCCCTCGTCTTCCGGGGCGACGACGGTCTGGACGAGCTGACCACGACCGCCACGTCACACGTCTGGGTGGTTCGCGACGGCCGGGTCACCGAGCACACCTTCGACCCCCGCGACATCGGCCTGGACCTCGTCCCGGTCGAGGCCCTGCGCGGCGCGGACGCCTCGTACAACGCGGACGTCGCCCGCCGCCTCCTGGCCGGCGAGACGGGCCCGGTCCGGGACGCGGTCCTGCTGAACGCGGCGGCGGCCCTGGTGGCCCTGGAGCCGGGCGACGCCCCACTGGACGACCAACTCGCGGCGGGCCTCGCCCGCGCGGCGACGGCGGTCGACTCGGGCGCGGCGAAGCAGTCACTGGAACGCTGGGTGACGGCGAGCAACGCGTAGCCCCGGCCGGGGCTTTCCGGGTGTACGGCTCCGGGGGCCGACCCGGTCGCCACCGGGGGAAGCGCCGTCGTGCGGCTCGGGAGCCGTTCGCGGTGTGTCAGGCGGGGCGTGCGATCAGCAGTCGCGGCCCCACCCGGCTCCCGGCACCAGGCTCGGCAGTTCCAGCCCCGCCGCCGTTCGAGGAGCGGGCACCTTCAGCCCCTCCGGCGCTTGAGGAGAGGCACTTCCCGGCCCCGCCCCTGCCGCCCCGCCCCGTCGGACCCCCGCCCCCACGTCCCGCATCGCGGACCCCGTCTGGGCCGTCGCCCTGTGGTGGGGTAACCTCGCCCCAGGTCATGAGTGACAGCGACTACGGCCCCGGCCCGCTGTCCGGCAACCCTCCGTCCGTGGCGGGGTGCCCCGGGTGAAGACCAGGCCGTGGGCAGCGAGGCCCGCGGCAAGCGCGGACCCCTGGACATCGTTCGGATGTCGTCATCCCTGGGGTCCTGGTCCTCAAGGGAGCAGTCTCGTGAGCAAGCGAATGCGATAGGGCCTCCGGCCCGTCTCCGGCCTGTGTTGATCCGGCCGGACAGGGCCCGCCCTCCTCAGTGAGCGCCACCCCCGTGGACCTCCGCGCCGTCCCGGCATCCGCCGGCGGGACGACGTGTCCGTCCGCCGGGTCCTGATGCCGTTTCCGCCTCGTCCTGCCGGGAGATACCGCCATGTCCGCACCCCTCGACGCCCTCACCCGAACCCGTACCGAGCAGCCGCTGCCCGTCCTCGGACGTGATGTCACGGTCCCCCTCGTCACCGGCGGCGAGGTCACCTACGCCGCCCTCGACTACGCCGCGAGTGCCCCCGCCCTCCAGCGTGTCTGGGACGACGTGGCCGCCTACGCCCCGTACTACGGCAGCGTCCACCGGGGTGCCGGGTATCTCTCGCAGCTGTCCACCGACCTGTTCGAGAACAGCCGCCGTACCGTCGCGGAGTTCCTCGGCTGCCGCGAGGACGACCAGGTCGTCTTCACCCGGTCGACCACCGACTCGCTCAACCTGCTGGCCGCCGTACTGCCCGCCGGCTGCGAGGTGTTCGTCTTCGAGACCGAGCACCACGCGTCGCTGCTGCCCTGGCGCGACGCCCGGGTCTGCTATCTGGACGCGCCCCGTACCCCCGCCGAGGCCGTCGCCACCCTGGAGCGCGCGCTGGCCGGGCGTGACCCCCGGGAGCCCGCGCTGGTCTGTGTCACCGGCGCCTCCAACGTCACCGGCGAGCTGTGGCCGGTGCGCGAACTGGCCGCCGTCGCGCACGCCCACGGCGCGCGGGTCGTCCTCGACGCCGCGCAGCTCGCCCCCCACCACCCGGTGGACGTCGTGGACCTGGATGTGGACTGGGTGGCCTTCTCCGGGCACAAGCTGTACGCGCCGTTCGGTTCCGGTGTGCTCGCGGGCCGCGCCGACTGGCTGCGGGAGGCGGAGCCGTATCTCGCGGGCGGTGGCGCCAGCCGTACCGTCGGGCGCCGCGCCGACGGCGGGGTGGATGTCGAGTGGCACACCACCGCGGCCCGGCACGAGGCCGGTTCGCCGAACGTCATCGGCGTGTACGCGATCGCCTCGGCCTGCAAGGCGCTCACCGACGCGGGCTTCGACCGGCTGGTGGAGCGGGAACGGCAACTGATCGAGCGGGTGCGCGAGGGCCTCGCGGACGTCCCGGAGGTCCGGGTGCTCTCGCTCTTCGGCGACGACGCGCCCCGGGTGGGCGTTCTCTCGTTCGTGGTGGAGGGCTGGAACAGCTCCCACTTCGCCGCCGCGCTCTCGGCCGAGTACGGCATCGGCGTACGGGACGGACTCTTCTGCGCCCACCCGCTGGTGCGGACCCTGCTGGGCGGCGACGCCGGGGACCCCGGGGAGTGCGGCGCGCCGGACGCGGCCCCCGGCGAGAAGTCGCTGAACGCGATCCGGGTCAGCTTCGGGGCGGGCACGCCGGACGAGCACGTGGAGCGGTTCGTCGGCGCCGTACGGGAACTCGTACGGGACGGCGCGCGCTGGAACTACCGCACCGAGGACGGCCGTTGCGTCCCGGACCGCGGCTGACCGGACCGGTCGCGCGGGACACCGCCGGACAGGGCCTAGGCGTCGAGGCCGATCGCGAACGCCGCTTCCAGGTCGTGCTGGGAGTACGTACGGAACGCCACATGCGTGTCCGTCGCCTCGACGCCCGGGATCTTGCTGATGCTGCCGGGGATGACGTCCGCCAGATCGTCGTGCCGGGCGACCCGGACCATGGCGATCAGGTCGTAGGTGCCGGTGACGGAGAAGACCTCGCTGACGCTCTCCAGCGCCGCGATCGACTCCGCGATCTCGGGGATCCGGTCGACGCTGGTCTTGATGAGCACGATCGCGGTGATCACGGTTGACGTTCTCCCTCGGTGGCCGCGGCAGGGGGCTTCACTCTAGCCGTACGCCGGAAGAGCCCCCAGGCACCGGCGAAGCCGAGGGCGAAGCCCACCAGGTGCGCCAGATACGCGACGCCGGGACCCGGTTCGGCGTCGCGGGCAGCGAGCCACTGGAGGACGAACCAGAAGATCAGGACGATCCAGGCCGGGAAGCGCAGCGGCAGGAAGAAGAGGAAGGGAAAGAGGCTGGTGACGCGCGCGTGGGGAAGAAGACAGAGAAAGGCCCCGAGCACCCCGGAGATCGCGCCCGACGCCCCCACCAGGGTCTGGTCGGAGTCCGCGTTCGCCGCCGCGAAGGCCAGCAGGGCGAGGTAGCCGCAGACGAGATAGAAGAGGGTGAACCTCACCCGTCCCATCCGCTCCTCGGCCATCGCGCCGAAGACGTAGAGGAAGAGCAGGTTGCCGAGCAGATGGAGCCAGCTTCCGTGGACGAACAGCGCGGTGAGAGGGGTGAGGAGCGCGTGCGGCTCGCCGCTCGTGAGCTGGACGGGGATCACCCCCCAGCGTTCGACGTACGCGCTCTGCGCGGCGAGCAGCGTGTCGCCGGTCCCGTACGAGGGGTTGAACCCGGACAGCGGGCCGGTCAGGAAGGCCAGAGCGCACAGACCGATCAGACCGTAGGTCACCACCGGCGCTCCGGCCGCCGCGCGCCAATTGATCATCCCCGGATCATCCCGCACCCGGGCGGGGTGGACCGGTCCGCCTCGCCGCGACACGGGATACGCGGGAGGCCGTAGGGTTACGGGCGCGTGCTCACCCGGTGCCGGTAACGCACGGGGCGGGCGGCGCGGCGGGTTCGGCACGACATCAGGCGCTCAGGACATCTCCAGACGTGAGGACGGCACGATGACGACGGTTCCCTTGCCGACCGACGCGACCCGGTGGCGCTGCACCCTGTGCGGCAATCTCACCCGGTTCGACGTGACGCGCTCGTCCAAGGTGGTGGAGTACGTCCATCTGGACCTGGCCGGAGAGTCGAAGGTCGAGGAGCGCGACGTGGTCAGTGAGACCATCGAGTCCGTCCGCTGCCGCTGGTGCGACGCGGTGGATCAGATCGAACTGGTTGACAGGCCGGGCGCCGGTTCCTGAGGGAGCCGCCCGAAAGGGTAGTGGGGTGACGGATCGTGGAGCAGCCCGCAGATGGCGCTGAGCCGGCCGATGCGGCCGGCGGTGACGCCGAGGCGCTCGACAGGCCGCTGCCCGACGGCGTACGGCGCCGGGTCGTGGCGCTGGTGTCGGACGCCTTCGGCCGGCTGACCGTCACCGAACTCCCGACCCAGCTGCGGCAGTACGCGCGCTTCACGCCCAGCAGACGGGCCAAGTTCGCGGGCAACGCGATGGCGGCCGCCCTGGAGAGCGACCCGGTGTTCCGCCGCCGGATCAGCGAGGGGTTCGCCGAGGCGGACCCCGAACTGGCCGCCGCCGTGCGGGCGGGCTCACCGCCGCCGGCCGCCGACCCCGTCGAGGTGGCCGCCGCCGCGTACGTCCTGCGTCCCGTCGGGTGGGCGAAGCTGGTGGCCGCCGCGGGCGAGGAGGTGCAGCGCGCCGACGCCGAGCGGGTGGACGAGGAGAACCGGCGCGAGCTGGAGCGGCTGCGCGAGGAACTGGTCCAGGCACGGGCCGCGACCCGGACCGACACCGAGCGGCTGCGTACGGAGCTGGACGCCGCCCGCAGGGAGGGCGAGTCGACGCAGCGCAGACTGCGCAGCGCCCTGAGCGACGTCAAGCGCGGCGAGGCCGCCCTGCGCCGTACGGCCGCCGAGATCGAGGCGGTCCGCGCGGAGGCGGCGGCCCAGGTGTCGGCGGCGGAGAGCGAGACCCGGCGGCTCAAGGCGCGGCTGGCGGAGGCCGAGGCGGCGGTGGAGGCCGGGCGCCGGGCCGCGCGCGAGGGCCGGTCGGTGGAGGACATGCGGCTGCGGCTGCTGCTGGACACCGTCCTGGAGTCGGCGCAGGGGCTGCGGCGGGAGCTGGCGCTGCCGCCGGCCGCCGCGCATCCGGCGGATCTGGTGGACGCGGTGGAGCCGGGCCGGATGTCACCGAAGGACGTCGCGGCCCGCGCGCTGTCCGACATGGACCCGGCGCTGCTGGACCAGTTGCTGGCGCTGCCGCAGGCGCACCTGGTGGTGGACGGCTACAACGTCACCAAGACCGGCTATCCGACGATGCCGCTGGAGAAGCAGCGGCTGCGGCTGCTCGGCGGTCTCGCGATGCTCGCGGCGCAGACGGGCGCGGAGATGACCTGTGTCTTCGACGGGGCCGAACTGGCCGCCCCCGTCCTCCTCGCGCCGCCGCGCGGGGTGCGGGTGCTGTTCTCCAAACCGGGGGTGACGGCGGACGAACTGATCCGTCAGCTGGTGCGGGCGGAGCCGCCGGGGCGGCCGGTGGTGGTGGTCTCCACCGACCGTGAGGTCGCCGACGGAGTGGCCCGCGCCGGGGCGAGACCCGTTGCGTCCGCCTTGTTGCTGAAGCGGCTTTCGCGCGTCTGAACAACTCCTGCGGCCAATGCGGCATTTGATCCCCCCATGTCACCTCACAGCGTCAATTGACCGTCACTGTCCGTGCGATGTATGTGAAGAAACCACTCCGAGCCGAAATTTTTTCCCTTCAGGATTTGAACTGATCACGAGAAGGTCACTAGGGTCAGTGCTCGAACCTTCGCGCGGTTGATCACCCATCCGGGGTGGCGGCGAAGGAACCGTCGAATTCGCGTAGTTCAGTCCGGTCCGTACCGGATTCCCGGCCCCGCCGGGAAAGCTGACTCACGGAGCCGAGGCCCGCTCCCCAGGACCCGGTAGGCGGTCGAGGAAGAAGGAGCTCGCCTTCGTGGCGTCCCACCGTCGTCCCAAGCAGCCGAGCCGCGCCCGCGTGACCGTGCTCTCCGCGACCGCAGCCGCAGCTGTCGCCCTGACGTCCCAGGCCGCGCAGGCCGATCCGAAGCCGTCCAAGGACGACGTCAAGGAGAAGGTCGACAAGCTCTACCACGAGGCTGAGGCCGCCACCGAGCGGCACAGCGGCGCGGAGGAGAAGGAAAAGAAGCTCGAGAAGCAGGTCGAGGCGATCCAGGACAAGGTCGCCCGTGGCCAGGAGGAGCTCAACGAGCTGCGCACCGGCCTCGGTTCGATGGCCAGCGCCCAGTACCGCTCCGGCGGCATCGACCCCTCGCTCCAGCTCTTCCTCTCCTCGGACCCGGACGACTACCTCGACAAGGCGTCCGTCCTCGACCAGATGGGCGGCAAGCAGGTCGCCGCGCTGGAGAAGATCCAGGGCAAGCAGCGGGGCCTCGCGCAGCAGCGTCAGGAAGCCTCCCTCAAGCTGGCCGACCTGGAGGACACCCGGGTCGAGCTCGCGAAGAAGAAGAAGGAAGTCCAGACCAAGCTCAACGCGGCGCAGAAGCTCCTCAACACGCTGACCGCCGACGAGCGCCGGCAGATATCGCAGGAGGACGCCGACCGCGCCGCCCGCGGCAACGAGCGGGTCAACCTCGGCAACGAGTCGGCCTCCTCGGGCCGTGCCGCCGCCGCGCTCTCCGCCGCCGCGACCCAGATCGGCAAGCCGTACATCTCCGGCGCCGAGGGCCCCAACTCCTACGACTGCTCCGGGCTGACCCAGTGGGCCTACGCGCAGGCGGGCGTCGCCCTCACCCGGACCACGTACACCCAGGTCAACGACGGTGTGAAGATCGGCCGCAGCCAACTCGCCCCCGGCGACCTGGTCTTCTTCAGCGGTCTGAGCCATGTCGGGCTGTACGCGGGCAACGGGCAGGTACTGCACGCCCCCAAGCCGGGCACCGTGGTGCGCTACGAGGCCATGGAGTGGGCCGGAAGCTTCCAGTTCGGCGTCCGCGTCTGACGCACGGACCCGTCCGCACGGGCGCGGACTCCCCACGGAGTCCGCGCGCACGGACCGACCGCGAGCGCTCGTTCGGGCGAACTCCGGTTACTCCCGCTGACGCATCGCCCCGCCGGTGACCTGTGGTCTCCGGCGGGGCATCACTGTGTGTGCCCGGCGCGCTCCTTGGTCGCTCCGTGTCCGCACGGTTACTGTCTGCTGCGCCGCAGCTCCCGGTCATGTCTCCGCCCGTCGGGCGGCAGGGGCTGCGCAGTTGCCTCAGCGGAAGGAAGTGCGGCGTCCTGTGGTGACCCACCGTCGTTCCCCACAGCCCGGTCACAGCCGCGGTACCCGGGTCACAGTCCTGTCCGCGGCGGCCGTCACGGCCGCCGCCGCCCTCGGGACCGCCCCGGCGGGCGCCGATCCCCGGGAGCGGGACACGACCGAGGCGACCCGGTCGGCCGTCGACCGGCTGTACGAGCAGGCCGAGAAGGCCACCGAGCGGTTCAACGCGGCGGGCGAACGGGCGGGCGTGCTGCGGGCCCGCGTGAACCGGCTCCAGGACAGCGTCGCCCGGGGCCAGGAGCGGGTCAACCGCATGCGGGGCGCGCTCGGTTCGATCGCCGGGGCCCAGTACCGCTCCGGCGGACTCGACCCGGCACTCGCGCTGCTGCTCTCCTCCGACCCGGACAGTTATCTCGGCCGGGCCGAGGCCCTCGACCGGCTCAGCGACCGCCAGGCCGTCGCCCTGCGCGACCTCGGGCAGGCCCAGCGCAAGCTCGGGGTCCAGCGGGACGAGGCGGCCGGCGACCTCGCCGAACTGGAGCGCAGCCGGGCCGCCGTCGCCCGCCACAAACGCACCGTGGAGGCCAAGCTCGCCGAGGCCCGGCGGCTGCTCAACGCGCTGCCCGACGCCGGGAGGGACACCGACCGGGCCTCCCGTTCGGGCCGCGACGTGCCGCTGTCCGGCGAGGCCCCGGCGTCCGCGCGGGCCGCCACCGCCGCGCGTGCCGCCCGTGGTGCGGTCGGCCTGCCCTATGTGTGGGGCGCCAACGGACCCTCGGGGTTCGACTGTTCGGGCCTGACCCAGTGGGCGTACGCGCAGGCCGGGGTCTCGCTGCCGCGCACCTCGCAGGCGCAGCGGTACGCGGGCGTACAGGTCCCGCTCTCCGAGGCGAGACCCGGCGACCTGGTCACCTACCGCGACGACGCCAGCCACATCGGCATGTACATGGGCAACGGCCAGGTGGTGCACGCCCCCTACCCCGGCGCGGCGGTGCGCTACGACCCGGTCGGCATGATGCCGATCTCGTCGGTCACACGCGTGTAGGGCGAGCCGCGGCCTCCGCCCGTCGTGGTGCGGCCTCCGGCCGGACGTGCACCGCCGGACCCGGCCCAGGTCCGGCCCCGCCTCGGCCCGGTCGGCATGATGCCGATCTCGTAAGGTCGCACGCGTGTAGGGCGAGCAGCGGCCTCCGCCCGTCGTGGTGCGGCCTCCGGCGGTGGGCGCGCGCCCGCGAGGCGGCGGATCGTGGTGGTGCGTGGTCGGGCCGCGCGTGGCCGCGCCCGGCCGTGCGTGCCGGGTGTCGCGGCCGGACGCCGGACGCGCACTGCCGGACCCGGTCCGGTCCGGCCGGACGGGGGCCGGTGGCGGCCCCGCCTCGGCCCGGGTGACACGCCCCGTACGATCGGCGGGGTGGCAGGTCAGGGACGGACGACTCCGGGACGTGCGGCGGATCGCGGAGCGACGCCCCGTCGCGACGCGGCACGCCGCCGCGCGGTGAGCCTGCTGCTCGGCTGCCTCCTGGTCGCCCCCGGCTGCTCCGCGCCCTCGGCGGACGACCCCGGCACGGGCGCCATCCAGCGGGTCCTCGATCGCCGGGCGGACGCCCTGCTGGACCGTGACGAGCGCGGCTATCTCGCCGCCGTCGACCCGGCGGCCCGCGAGCTGCTCGCCGCCGAGCGGCGCACGTACCGCAATCTCGGCGACGTACCCGTGCGGTCCTGGGAGTACCGGCTGCGGGACGTCGAGCGCGACGGGCCCCGCGCGACGGCCCACGCCGAACTGCGCTACCGGATGGCGGGCTACGACCGGTCGCCCGTCACCTCCGCCCGCACCCTGGAACTGGCCGAACGTGACGGGCGCTGGTACGTGACGGCCGACCGGCCCGGTGCGGCGGGCGTCCAGCAGCTCTGGCAGCAGGGCGCCGTCGACGTCGTCCACGGCCGGCGGAGCCTGGTCCTCGGCGTCGGCCAGGACAACGCCCGGCTGCGTGAGATCGCCGCCGTCGCCGACCGGGCGGTGCCCGCCGTGGACGACGCCTGGCCGGGCGACTGGGCCGGGCGCGTCGTGGTGCTGGTGCCCGGGTCGGAGGCGTCGATGGCCGGTCTGCTGGGCGCCTCGGCCGGGAGCTACCGGGGCATCGCGGCCGTCACCACGGGGGAGATCCGGCGGCGGGGCGCCGCACCGGCGGACCGGGTGATCGTCAACCCCGACGCGTACCGCACCCTGGGCGACTTCGGGCGCCGGGTGGTCCTCACCCACGAGACCACCCATGTGGCGACGCGGGCGGACACTTCGGACGCCACCCCGATGTGGCTGTCGGAGGGGTTCTCCGACTGGCTCGCCTACCGGGACGCGGGCCCCGCGCACGGCCCGGCCGCGCCGGAGCTGGAACGGTCCCTGCACCGGGGCGAGTTGCCCGCCGCGCTGCCGCAGGACGGCGACTTCGCCTTCGACGCCGGGGCGGCCGGACTGGCCCGCGCCTACGAGGGCGGGCGCCTCGCCTGCGAGCTGATCGCGCGCCGCTGGGGCGAGCGGGAACTGACGGACTTCTACCGGGCCGTGGGGGCGCACGACGAGCGGGAGGGCGCCGTGGAGGACGCGATGAACGACGTGCTGTCGGTGACGCCGGACGCGTTCGACGCGCTGTGGCGGGAGTACGTGCGCGAGCGCCTGCGCTGACGGGGCGGGACGGCGCGGGGCCGTGGGCGCCGGTGCCGGCCCGGGTAGCTCCTCGGGACGGCCGTACGGGGCGTGCGCGGGCCTCGTACGGGCCTGTGCGGGCCTCTCAGGGGCCGGCGGGCGCCTTCCGGTCCACCGGTTCCGCCGTGTCCCCCCGCGCGGGTGTACGAGGGTCCGGCACCGTCGCGCGCCAGAGCCGGCGGCACGCGCTCAGCGTCGCGGCGACCAGCAGCCCGTTGCGTACGGCGAGCAGCGTCACGCCCAGCCAGTCGCTGGCCGTCACATGCGAGAAGAACAGCGGGAATTCGAGCACCGTGACCGCCGACGCGGCCACCACGAGCACGGCGGGCCGGGTCATCGTGGCCGACCGGCGCAGCAGACAGACGGCGGCCAGGCCCACCAGCCAGATCATGTACTGCGGGCTGATCACCCGGCTCGTGACGGTGAACAACAGGACGGCGGTGAACGCCGCGTCGCCCAGGTCGGCGCCCCGGAGCGTGGCCGCCTTCAGCCGCCAGACCAGCAGCCAGCCGAAGGCGACCGCGCTGAGCAGCAGGGCGAGCGCGCTGACCAGGGGAACGTACGGCCCCCGGAACTCCACCGAGCCGTAGCTGAACATCACCACCCCGTCCCAGCCCAGATGCCGGGCCACATGGAAGACCAGCGCGCCCAGCGACTCCACCTCCGTGCCCCGGTCGCGCTGCGCGGTGAGGAAGTCCAGCGCGCCCGGCAGGACGGCGGACAGGGCGGCGAGCAGGGCGAGCGCGGTCGCGGCGGCGGCGGACCAGGCGAGCCGGGTGGCCCGGCCGCGCTCCGTACCGATCAGCAGCAGCACCGGCCACACCTTCAGCAGCGCCCCGAACCCGGCCAGCGCGCCGAGCAGTTGGGGTCTGCGCAGGCCGGCGAGGAGGGCGCAGACGGCGACGGCGGTCACCATCACGTCGTACCGCGCGTACCCGGTCGGGCCGAGCACCGCCACTCCCGCCACCCACACCCAGGCACCGCGCGCGGAGTGCCCCGGCCGGCGTCCCGCGCGCAGCAGGAGCGCCAGGACCAGCGCGTCGCAGAGCAGACAGAGCGTGAAGAACGCCGGGGCGTAGCCGAGGAACGGCAGCAGGGCGGGGGAGAGGATCGCGAACGCGGCGGCGGGCGGGTACTGCCAGGTGACGTCGGAGCGCGGGAAGGTCCCGGAGCGCAGGACGTCGTACCAGCCCTGGTAGGTCACCGACACGTCCGGGGTGACGTCGGGGCCCGGTGCGACGAGGACACCGAGGACGACGAGCAGCAGGACCGTCCTGGTGACCAGCCATACCGCGAGCGGCGCCGCGCCCGTGCCGAGCCGGTGGCCGCCCGCGTCCTCCCGGATCTCCCCGGCCTCCGTGACCGCCCCGGCGGGGGAGCGTGTCGTGTTCTCGATCGCCATGACTACCTGCCCGTTATGACCGGAATGTACGTACGCGTTGGCGGGGTCATCATGCGGCGGGACGGGCGCGGGAACGATGAGGCGGGGCCGTTCGGTACTGTCGGCGGCGATGCACAAGACCCTGATCGTGACCAACGACTTTCCGCCCCGGCCCGGCGGCATCCAGGCGTTCCTGCACAACATGGCGCTGCGGCTGGACCCCGACCGGGTCGTCGTCTACGCCTCCACCTGGAAGCGCGGCACCGAGGGCGCGGAGGCGACGGCCGCCTTCGACGCCGAGCAGCCCTTCACGGTCGTGCGCGACCGCACGACCATGCTGCTGCCGACCCCGCGCGTCACCCGACGCGCGGTGGGACTGCTGCGCGAACACGGCTGCGAATCCGTCTGGTTCGGCGCCGCCGCGCCGCTCGGACTGATGGGCCCCGCGCTGCGCCGGGCCGGTGCCCGCCGGATCGTCGCGACCTCGCACGGCCACGAGGCGGGATGGGCACAACTGCCCGCCGCCCGGCAGCTGTTGCGCCGGATCGGCGAGGGCACCGACACGATCACCCACCTCGGCGAATACACCCGCTCCCGCATCGCCGCCGCGCTCACCCCGGAGGCGGCCGGCCGGATGGTCCAACTGCCGCCCGGCGTGGACGAGAAGACGTTCCACCCGGAGTCCGGGGGCGACGCGGTACGCGAACGGCTCGGGCTCGCCGGACGGCCCGTCGTCGTCTGTGTCTCCCGGCTGGTGCCGCGCAAGGGACAGGACACCCTGATCCGCGCCCTGCCCGCGATCCTGGCCGAGGTGCCGGACGCGGTGCTCCTGATCGTCGGCGGCGGACCCTACGCCGGGGACCTGCGGAAACTGGCCGCCGAGACGGGCGTCGCCGACTCCGTACGCTTCACCGGCCCCGTGCCCTGGTCCGAACTGCCCGCCCACTACGGCGCGGGCGACGTCTTCGCGATGCCGTGCCGCACCCGGCGCGGCGGCCTCGACGTGGAGGGCCTGGGCATCGTCTACCTGGAGGCGTCCGCGACGGGCCTCCCGGTGGTCGCGGGCGACTCCGGCGGCGCGCCGGACGCGGTACTGGACGGCGAGACGGGCTGGGTGGTCCCGGGCGGCCCCCCGGCCCTCGCCGCCCGCGAAACGGCGGCCCGCGTCGTGACGCTGCTCCACGACCCGGCACTCCGCCGCCGGATGGGCACCCGCGGCCGCCAGTGGGTCGAGGACCGCTGGCGCTGGGACCTCCTGGCGACCCGACTGCGCGAGCTGCTGTAGGGCCCGTCGGGTGGACGCGGCGAGGCGCGTGCTCCCTGGCACGGACGCTGTCCACCAGGCCCCGGAGGGGGCGCGGGAGGTGCCTCTTCGCTGTCGTCGGCCGGGACGGATCCGCCGGGCCTCGCCCCTCGGCGCCGCGATCGCGCACGCACCGACGTGACATCAGCCGCTGCGGCGGGGCTCGCCTGATCCGGCCTGATCCGCACGACGGGCCCCGGGCGCGGCGGTCGGTGCGTGCGCTCTCCCCGGGCCCCGCGTTGCCGAGTCGGCCGCGTACGGCGACGGGGCATCGACCACGCCGATCCTCGCGCGCTGCGAGCGCACGCCTCGGCGGGGGCATCGACCGCTCCGCGACGGTGACGCGCCCGCTCTGCGGGCGGGTCGGCGGCGGCGTCGGTCACGGCTGCGCCAGGCCGCGCCCTGCCCGTCCCACCGGGCGGGGCCCGTCACGGGCTTCGTCCTGCCGCTACCGGGTGGCGCAACGCTCGGCGGGGGTGTCCGTGGCGCGCGGCGGTCGGCCGGGCTGCCCTGCACGCCGACCACCCGCGTCGCGCCGTACCGGTGCCGCCCGTCCCGACCGGTCGGCAGCCGGCCCCGGAAGGCCCGCCCCTCGCGCCCCGGAGGCCCGAGCGGGGAGCCTCCCGGACGGCAGGCCGTGCCGGTGCTGCGCCCCGTGCCGGTGCTGCGCCCCGTGCCGGTGCTGCGCCCCGTGCCGGTGCTACGCCCCGTACAGCGCCTCGATCTCGTCCGCGAAGTCCTTCGCCACCACGCCGCGCTTCAGCTTCAGCGACGGGGTGATGTGGCCCGCGTCCTCCGTGAACTGGGCCTCCAGGACGCGGAACTTGCGGACCGACTCCGCCTTCGAGACCGCCGCGTTGCCGTCGTCCACCGCCTGCTGCACCGCCGCCAGCAGTTCCGGGTCGTCGCGCAGCGACGCCGCCGTCGAGCCCGGCGGTTTGCCGTGCTCCCGCGCCCAGCGGACCAGGAACTCCTCGTCCAGCGTCACCAGCGCGCCCACGAACGGGCGCCCGTCGCCGACCACCATGCACTCCGCGACCAGCGCGTGCGCGCGGATACGGTCCTCGATCACGGCCGGCGCCACGTTCTTGCCGCCCGCCGTCACCAGGATCTCCTTCTTGCGGCCGGTGATCGCGAGATACCCGTCCTCGTCCAGCGTGCCGATGTCACCCGTGTGGAACCAGCCGTCGGCCAGCGCCTCCGCCGTCGCCGCCTCGTTGTTCCAGTAGCCCGTGAACACGTGCTCGCCGTGCAGCAGCACCTCGCCGTCGTCCGCGATACGGATCACCGAGCCCGGCAGCGGCTGCCCCACCGTGCCGATCTTCTGCCGGTCCCACGGGTTGAACGCGGTCGCCGCGCACGTCTCCGTCAGGCCGTACCCCTCCAGCACCGTGAACCCGATGCCCCGGAAGAAGTGACCCAGCCGTTCGCCCAGCGGCGCGCCGCCGGAGATCGCGTACTCGCCCCGCCCGCCGAGGACCGCCCGCAGCTTGCGGTAGACGAGCAGGTCGAACACCGTGTGCCGGACACGCAGCCCCAGCGACGGCCGCTGCCCGCCGCCCAGCGCCCGGCTGTAGTCGATCGCCGTCGCCGCCGCCCGGTCGAAGATCGCGCCCTTGCCGTCCGCCTGGGCCTTGGCGCGCGCCGAGTTGTAGACCTTCTCGAAGACCCGTGGCACCCCGAGGATCAGCGTCGGCCGGAACGCGGCCAGCTCCTCGGTCAGATTCCGGATGTCCGGTACGCAGCCGAGTCTGATCGGCGCCATCACGGAAGCGACCTCGACCAGCCGCCCGAAGACGTGCGCCGCCGGCAGGAACAGCAGGACCGAACACTCACCCGTGCGGAACAGCGGCCTCAGCCGCTCCACCACGTTGCCGCACTCCGCGAAGAACGCGCGGTGCGTCAGCACACAGCCCTTGGGCCGCCCCGTGGTCCCCGACGTGTAGACGATCGTCGCCGGATCGTCCGCCTTCGCCGTGGCGCCGCGCTTGTCCACCACCGCCTCGGGGACCTCCGCGCCCGCCGAGACCAGCTCCGCCACACAGCCCGGCTCCGCGTCCCGGTCGAGCTGCCAGACGTGCCGCAGTCCCGTCAGCCCCACCGAGACGGACCGCACCGTCGCCGCGTGCGCGTCCGTCTCCACGATCACGGCGACGCTGCCCGAGTCACCGAGGATCCACTGCACCTGCTCGGCCGAACTGGTCTCGTACACCGGTACGGTGACGGCCCCCGCGCTCCAGATCGCGAAGTCGAACAGCACCCACTCGTACCGGGTGCGCGACATCAGGGCGACGCGCTCGCCCGGTCTGATCCCGGACGCGATCAGCCCCTTGGCCACCGCCCGCACCTCGGCGAGGAACTGGACGGCGGTGACATCCGTCCACACCCCGTCGACCTTGCGGCCGAGGACCGCGACCTCGGGGTGCTGAGCCGCGTTGCGGCCGATGAGATCCGTCAGATTGCCGTCGGAGGGGACCTCGTACAGGGCCGGAAGGCTGAACTCGCGCAAGACTGCTGCTCCTCGTCGGGCGCCGGGTGACACCACACTGTGCCGAACCGGCTGCGATCCACATCGGGCAGGTGCTCTCGGGGGTGAGCACGACGGGACTGCCCGGACGTTACCCACCGGTACTCGGTTCCGGATAGAGGGCCCCGGCCAGATGTTCCCCGCGTCACACGTTTTTGACGGTCCTTCGCGCACAGTAGTCCACAGGCGTGCGGACGTGTGAGTAACCGCAGGTCCGGACCCCTCTACACAGGAGAAGGGCGGCGTTCTAGGGTGAGCGGTATGCGCGGTGGCGGCAACAGCGGCGGAAGCGACGTACCTGACGCGAGCGACGGACGCGTCACGAGCGGCGGGCGGGACGGCGGCGGCGGGCAGGGCGCGACGAGCGGTCCCGGCGCTCCCCGTACGAGCGCCGCCGACCCCGTACGCACCCGCGTCCACGTCGTCAGCGACGTCCACGGCAACGCCCGCGACCTCGCCACCGCCGGAGAAGGCGCCGACGCCCTGATCTGCCTCGGCGACCTCGTCCTCTTCCTCGACTACGCCGACCACTCGCGCGGTATCTTCCCCGACCTCTTCGGCGAGGAGAACGCCGACCGCCTCGTCGCCCTGCGCACCGCCCGCCGCTTCGACGAGGCCCGCGACCTCGGCCGCCGCCTCTGGGCCGGGCTGGACACCGACCGCGACACCGCCATCGAGTCGGCGGTCCGCCGCCAGTACGCCGCGCTGTTCGCCGTCTTCCCCACCCCGACCTACGCCACCTACGGCAACGTGGACATCCCCGCCCTCTGGCCGGAGTTCGCCGGGCCCGGCACGACCGTCCTCGACGGCGAGCGGGTCGAGATCGGCGGGCGCGTCTTCGGATTCGTCGGCGGCGGCCTGCGCACCCCCATGCGCACCCCCTACGAGATCTCCGACGAGGAGTACGCGGCCAAGGTCGAGCGGCTCGGCGACGTCGACGTCCTCTGCTCGCACATCCCGCCCGACGTGCCCGAGTTGACGTACGACACCGTCGCCCGCCGCTTCGAACGCGGCAGCCGCGCGCTGCTGGACGCCGTCCACCGTACGAAACCCCGGTACGCGCTCTTCGGCCATGTCCACCAGCCGCTCGCCCCCCGGATGCGCGTCGGCTCCACGGAGTGCGTGAACGTCGGCCACTTCGCGTCCACCGGACGGCCCTGGGCCATGGAATGGTGACCGGCGCGCACGCGATAGCCTGCACGCTGCACGGCCGGTACCGGTAAGCGTGACCGTCGCCCCGTCGCACCGGGGAGACACCAGTGGAGGAGCACGTCGATGGCGGAACACACCAAGTCGAGCATCACGATCGAGGCGGCGCCCGCCGACGTGATGGGCGTGATCGCCGACTTCGCCCGCTATCCCGAGTGGACCGGCGAGGTCAAGGAGGCCCAGGTGCTCTCCACCGACGCCCAGGGCCGCGCCGAGCAGGTCAGGCTGGTCCTGGACGCGGGCGCGATCAAGGACGACCACACCCTCGCGTACACCTGGACCGGCGGTGACGAGGTCAGCTGGACGCTGGTCAAGTCCCAGATGCTGCGGTCGCTCGACGGTTCCTACCACCTGGCCCCGGCCGCCGGCGGCGCCCGCACCGAGGTCACCTACCGGCTGACCGTCGACGTCAAGATCCCCATGCTCGGCATGATCAAGCGCAAGGCCGAGAAGGTCATCATCGACCGCGCCCTGGCCGGTCTGAAGAAGCGCGTCGAGAGCGCCCCCGGAACCGCCGGGACCGCCGGAGCCGCCGAGACGCCCACCGTCTGATGCCGCCGAGCAGGGCGCGCACGGCGGGGCTCCCGCGTACGGTCCTGGTCACCGGACCCGGCGGCGCGGGCCGTACCACCGTCGCGGCGGCGACCGCCCTGGCCGCCGCCCGGCGCGGGGGCCGCACGCTGCTGCTCTCGGCCGACCCGGCGGGCCCCGGCGCCGTCCTCGGCGTCACGGTCCCCGTCGCCGTCGAACCGGCCGAGGCCGCCCCCGGCCTCTGGGCCGCGCGCGTCGACCCCGCCGACTACGTCCGCGCCGAGTTCCTCACCCTCCAGGAACGCGCCGCCACCGCCCTCGACATGCTCGGTGCCCGCCGGCTCGACGGCGAGGAACTGACCGAGCTGCCCGGCAGCGACCAGTTCGCCCTGCTCCAGGCACTGCGCCGGGCCTCGGCCGGTGACTGGGACACGCTCGTCGTGGACCTGCCGCCGCTGCGCGACGCCCTCTCCGTGCTCGCCCTGCCCGAACGCCTCCGCCGGCTGCTGGCGCGTCTCCTGCCCGCCGAACGGCAGGCCGCGCGGGCGCTGCGCCCGATGATGGCGCAGCTGGCCGGCGTGCCGATGCCCGCGGGCTGGCTGTACGGCGCCGCCGCCCGCCGGGACGAGGAACTGGCCGCCGTCCAGGCACTGATCGGGGCCCCCGGCACGACCGTACGGCTGGTCGCCGAGCCCGGCCCGGCCGCCGGGGACGCGCTGCGCCGGGCACGTGACGGGATCGGCCTGTACGGGCTGCGGGTGGACGCCCTCGTGGCGAACAAGGTGCTGCCGACCGAGTCGTCCGACGTCTGGCTCGCGACCCTCGCCGCCCAGCAGCAGAAGTGTCTGGACGAGTGGGGCGCGGAGTACGGCCCCGCGTGGCCGCTGCGGCCGGTGCGGCATCTCGGCCGCGATCCGCGCGGGCCGCACGACCTCGCCGATCTCGCCCCGGACCTCGTCCCGGATCCCGCCGGGGAGCCGGGCACGGCCGTGAGCGCCGACCCGTGGTGGGTGGAGGACCGGCGCGAGGAGGACGGTCTGCTGGTGTGGGCCCTGCCGCTGCCCGGCGCCGTGAAGGCGGACGTCGGCCTGGTGCGGCGGGGCGACGAACTCCTGCTGACCGTGGGCCCGTTCCACCGCATCCTGCCCCTCCCCGGGGCCCTGCGCCGCTGCACCGTCACGGGCGCCGCGCTCACCGAGGGTGTCCTGAAGGTCCGGTTCACGCCGGAGCCGGGGCTCTGGCCGCGCACTCCCTGAATGTCCCGCCCCGGTTCAGGTACCGTCGAAGGTACGAGCCTCCGCTCCGCCCCGGACGAGGCACCCTGTCCCAGCGGGAGTACCCCATGAGCGATGCCACCGAGCGTCCCGCGGCCGACCCGGACGCCTGGGCCACGGCCTGCGCCGAGGACCTGGCCGCCGAGAAGGCCCGTCGCCGCTCCGTCCACGGGACACCGCCCGGCTCCGCCTCCGAGGAACTGCTCCGCTTCGTGGACGCCGTCGCCGACAAGGTGTCCTCCCTCCAGAGCCCGCTGCTCGGCATGGCCGCCCAGGGCGCGGTCCAGCAGTTCATCAACCAGGCCAGGTCCGCCGTCGAGCCGGTCATCGAGCGCAACCCCGGCATCTTCGACCACCTCGCCGCGGCCGGAAACGAACTGCTCGCCGCCTACCGCTCCGCCGTCGAGGGCGACGAGCGCCGCTGGACCCGGGGACCGGACGAGGCACCGGACATCCGGCTGAAGAAGCCGGACGGCGGGACGGACGGCAAACCGGACGGCGCGGCGGAGCGGAAGACCGACGGCGGGACGGAGCGGAAGACCGACGGGAAGCCGGACGGGAAGACCGACGGCCCCTCCGACGGGCGCGACGACGGCCCCGCCTCCGGTACCCACATCGACCTCGACTGACCAGCGACACGCCCGCCCTCGGGTACGGTTGGGCCCAGCGGGGCTCGACCGAAAACTGAGGGACACATGGGACTCACCATCGGCGTCGACATCGGCGGCACGAAGATCGCGGCGGGCGTGGTCGACGAAGAGGGCGCGATCCTCGACACGCACCAGGTGCCCACCCCGCCGACGGCCGAAGGAATCATCGACGCCATCTGCACGGCGGTGTCCGGCGCCGGCAAGGGACACGACATCGAGGCCGTCGGCATCGGCGCCGCCGGCTACGTGGACGACAAGCGCGCGACCGTGCTGTTCGCACCGAACATCGACTGGCGCCACGAACCGCTCAAGGACAAGGTCGAGCAGCGGGTCGGCATGCAGGTCGTCGTGGAGAACGACGCCAACGCGGCGGCCTGGGGCGAGTACAGGTTCGGGGCCGGACAGGGCCACGACGACGTCATCTGCATCACGCTCGGCACCGGCCTCGGCGGCGGCATCATCATGGGCAACAAACTCCGCCGCGGACGCTTCGGCGTGGCGGCGGAATTCGGCCATATCCGGGTCGTACCCGACGGGTTGCTGTGCGGCTGCGGCAGCCAGGGCTGCTGGGAGCAGTACGCGTCGGGGCGCGCCCTCGTGAGGTACGCGAAGCAACGCGCCAACGCCACCCCCGAGAACGCGGAGATCCTGCTGCGCCTCGGTGACGGCACTCCCGACGGCATCGAGGGCAAGCACATCAGCGCCGCCGCCCGTGAGGGCGACCCGGTGGCCGTCGACTCCTTCCGGGAGCTGGCCCGTTGGGCGGGCGCGGGCCTGGCCGACCTGGCCTCGCTCTTCGACCCGTCGGCGTTCATCGTCGGCGGCGGTGTCTCGGACGAGGGCGAACTGGTCCTCGACCCGATCCGCCGGTCCTTCCGCCGCTGGCTGATCGGCGGCGAATGGCGCCCGCACGCGCAGGTCCTCGCCGCCCAACTGGGCGGCAAGGCCGGGCTGGTGGGCGCCGCGGACCTGGCCCGCCAGGGCTGAGCCCACCCGTCCGGGTCCACCGGACGAATCCACCGGACCCGGACGGCGGCACCCGTCGAACGCGGACGATCGGTCCGCCGGACCCGGACGATCACGCACTCGAACACGCACGATCACGTCGGGCGGACGCGAACTGCCGCGCCCGCCCGACCCGGACGATCACGCCCGCCGCGCCCTCCCGGGGCACGGCGGGCGTTGTCCTATCGTGGACCGGTGACGACTCCGGTGAGTGGACGGGGTTTACCCGTCCCCAAGATTTCGCTGCCCGACTCCCGCACCGAGCCCGACGGTTCGGCCGTGATCCGCGTCCTCAGCTACAACATCCGCTCCATGCGCGACGATTGCGAGGCCCTGGCCCGGGTGATCCGCGCCTGCGCCCCCGACCTGGTCCTCGTCCAGGAGGCGCCGCGTTTCTTCCGCTGGCGCAAGCGCGCCGCGTGGCTGGCCGCCCGGACCGATCTCGTCGTCCTCGGCGGCGGAGGCACGGCCGCGGGCCCGCTGCTGCTGTGCTCGCTGCGCGCGACCGTGGAGCGTACGGAGGACGTACTGCTGCCGCTCACCCCCGGTCTGCACCGGCGGGGCTTCGCCACGGCCGTCGTACGGATCGGCGGCGCCCGTCTCGGGGTGCTCAGCTGCCACCTCAGCCTCCGGGCGGACGAGCGGCTGGCCCAGGCCGGGATGCTGCTCGACCGCGTACGGGAGCTGGACGTGCCGCACACGATCGTGGCCGGGGACATCAACGAGCGGCCCCGAGGGCGGGCCTTCCGGCGGATCGCCGGGGAACTCAGGGACGCCTGGGCGGTCAAGCCGTGGGGCGGCGAGCACACCTCGACACCCGCCGACCCGCGTCAGCGCATCGACGCGATTTTCGTCACGGAGGGCGTCGAAGTCCTCGGCTGCGGCGTGCCGTTGGGGCTGCCGGGCATCGAGGAGGACGATCTGCGGGCGGCCACCGACCACCTTCCGGTACTGGCCGCCCTCCGGGTGCCCGCGTCCTGACCCCCTCACCGCCCAAGGCGCGCACGGGGGTTGAACCGTCACCGGATCGGACGCGGCAGACAAGGGGGTTGAGCCGCGCCACCGGAGCGGACGGCCCGGACGCTCCGTCGGGTCCCTCCGCGGGACGGGTACTCCCGCGGAAGGACCCGACGGAAGGTCAGACCACCGCGCCCCGGCCGGGATCGTCCTGTTCGTCGTCGTCGTGCTGCATCCGCGCCACCAGCGTGACGAAACCGCCCAGGAAGCCGCCGATGCAGACCGTCGTGAGCCACCAGGTCATGTCCCACTGCAACAGCACGGCGAGAAGCATCAGCACCGGACCGCCGATCACCGCGAGCCACGCGAACTTCGCGGTGACGTCCGCCTCCGGCAGCGGCGGGGGCTCCGGCGGCACGAAGTGGCCCTCGTCACCCTCGTCCAGGTCGTCGTCGCTCGCCTCCGCCACCGCGTAGTCCCGGGGGCCGCCGCCACCCACGCCGGGCGCGAAGACGATCGAACCGCCCAGCGACGGCTTGTCGGGCTCGGCGTCCGGCTCCCGCGCCTGCTCGGGTCCCGGTGTCTGCTCCGGCCCGGGGGTCCGGTCCGGAGCCGGGGCGGACTCGGCGTCGGAGGTGTTCCGGCCGTGCCCCGGTACGGGCTCCGACCTGTTCACCGGCCCCAGGTCCGTGGTCTTGGCGCCGCCCTTGTCCTTCTGCGGCGCGGGCTCGGTGCCGTTCCGGTCGCTCTCCAGGAGCGCCAGATCCTCGACCGACTTGAAGGGCTTGGCACCCGGCGGGTCGGCCGGCTCCTCGCCGTAACCCGCGACGATCGCCGCCCAGGCGGCGTCCTCGTCGATCGGCTGCGGTTCGCGGTTCGCGTCTTGCTCAGCCACCGGTAGTGCTCCCCTTCTTCCCGACGTTCGGAGCGAGTCGGCCGATGAACGCGTGACTCTCCTGGAAAATCCGCTCCGCATCGTGGTCCAACGTCGCCACGTGGTAGCTCTGTTCCAGGATGACCTCCCGGATGTCGGTCGAGGAGACCCGGCCCAGGATTCTCGCCGCGTCGGCGGGCGGCACGACATGGTCACGCGGACTGCGCATGAGCAGCAGCGGCTGGGTGACCTGGGGCAACTCCCCGTCCACCAGCCGGAAGAAGTTCCGCAAGGAGTGCGCGCTGTGCAGCGGGACCCGGTCGTAACCGACCTCCTCGCTGCCCTCCAGCGCGATGTCGCTGCGCAGCCCCTTCGTCGTCCGCACGAGATGCCGGGCGACGGGCAGGGCGTACGCCGACAGACCGTGCACCTTGTTGGCCGGGTTGACGACGGCGACGCCGTCCACCGCGTGCCCGTGCTTCGCGGCGAGCCGCAGCGCCAGCGTCCCGCCCAGGGAGAGACCGAACACGAAGACCCGCTCGCACCGCTCGCCCAGCTCCCGCAGCGCCCGGTCGACCTCCGCGTACCAGTCCTGCCAGCCGGTGACCGCCATGTCCTCCCAGCGGGTGCCGTGCCCGGGGAGCAGCGGCAGCGACACCGTGAGGTCCCGGGCGGCCAGATACTCGGCCCAGGGGCGCAGCGACTGCGGGGAGCCGGTGAATCCGTGACAGAGGAGCACACCGACATCCCCGCCCTCGTGGCGGTACGGCTCGGCTCCAGGAAGGACCGGCACTGGGTCTCCTGTTCGTGGTTCTCGAAGTGGTACTTCACCGTACGCGACCGGACCGACACCGACCAGAGCCGTCGGCGGTCCGTGGACGGAACCCGCGTGTCCGGCGCGGGTTAAGGTCGGTCGACAGCACACAGGAGGCACCCGAGTTGATCTACGGCGCGATGAAGTTCTCCATCGGAGGATCGCTGAAGCTTGCGTTCCGGCCCTGGGTCGAGGGCATCGAGAACATTCCCGAGGAAGGGCCCGCGATCCTCGCGAGCAATCATCTCTCGTTCTCGGACTCCTTCTTCCTCCCCGCGGTCCTGGACCGCAAGGTCACCTTCATCGCCAAGGCGGAGTACTTCACCTCGCCCGGTGTGAAGGGGCGCCTCACGGCGGCGTTCTTCAAGGGCGTCGGCCAGCTGCCGGTCGACCGCTCCGGCGCGCGGGGCGCGGGCGAGGCGGCCATCAAGAGCGGCATAGCGGTCCTGGAGAGCGGCGAGCTCTTCGGCATCTACCCCGAGGGCACCCGCTCGCCCGACGGCAGGCTGTACCGGGGCAAGCCCGGCGGCCTCGCGCGCGTGGCGCTCGCCACCGGCGCGCCCGTGATCCCGGTCGCCATGATCGACACCGAGAAGATCCAGCCGCCCGGCACGGTGGTGCCGAAGCTGATGCGGCCGGGGATCAGGATCGGCAAGCCGCTGGACTTCAGCCGCTACCAGGGCATGGAGGGCGACCGGTTCATCCTGCGGTCGCTGACCGACGAGGTCATGTACGAGATCATGAAGCTGTCCGGTCAGGAGTACGTCGACATCTACGCCACGGCGGCCAAGCGCAGGATCGCCGACGAGGCGAAAGCCGAGAAGGCGGCCAAGGACGAGAAGGCGGCGACGGCGGCGAAGGACGGAACGGCCGGGCCGGCGGGCAAGCAGGACGAGGCCGGGGCCGGGGCCGGGACACCGGAGTAGGCGGAGCGGTCGGGCGGGACGAGGAACCCGCGAATCGCGGGGACCACGGCAGAACCGGAATCGCGCGAATCACCGGAATCACCAGAGACACGGGAGACCCGGGCAACACCGGGAAGGCGGGCCGACCGGGCCCGTACGGGGGTGGGACAGATGGCCGGACGCGAACGGGCGCCACGGGTGCGGGTCGTACGGATGTCGGTCGAGCAGCCGCTGTGGCGCGCGCTCACCGCGTACCGCGTGCTGACCATGGTCTACGCCGTCCTGATCTTCGCCTTCGGGCGCGACAAGTTCGAACGCCCCTGGGTCGCCGCCGCTTTCCTCGCCGTCCTCGTCGTCTGGACCGTCGCCACCCTGCCCAAGGTCGCGAACGCCACCAGCTGCACCAAGCGCTTCCTCGGCGTCGACCTCACCGTGGCGCTCGTCGGCATCCTGCTCACCCCGGTGGTCGACACCCAGGCCCGCTTCGTGGACGGCCCCACCCTGCCGAGCATATGGACCGCCGGCTCGGTCCTCGCCTTCGCCGTCAAGGGCGGCTGGCGCTGGGCGGCCTTCGCGTCCTCCCTGGTCGCCGTCGCCAACCTGATCGGGCGCGGCACGCCCAGCCGGGACACCCTGCACAACGTGCTGCTGGTGTGGGTGGCGTCCATCGCCATCGGCTACATCGTGGAGGTCGCCCGCGCCTCCGAACGCACCCTGGCGCGCGCCCTGGAGATCGAGGCGGCGACCCGTGAACGCGAGCGCCTGGCCCGCGACATCCACGACAGCGTCCTCCAGGTCCTGGCGATGGTGCAGCGGCGCGGCACCGCCCTCGGCGGCGAGGCGGCGGAGCTGGGCCGGATGGCCGGGGAGCAGGAGATCGCCCTGCGGACCCTGGTTTCCAGCGGTCTCGTGCCGACCGCGCGCGTGTCCGAGGACAGCGCGCGGGGGGCGGTGGTCCGGGCGGACGGCGGCACCCGGGACGGCGACGACGACGGCGACGAGGCCGGGTGGTGCGATCTGCGGACGCTGCTGGCGCCGCTCTCCGGCCCGGCGGTGACGCTCTCCGAGCCGGGCGCCCCCGTCACGCTGCGGCCGGCCGCCGCCCGGGAGCTGACCGCGGCCGTCCGCGCCGCGCTGGACAATGTCCGGGCGCACGCCGGGGACGGCGCGCGCGCCTGGATCCTGGTCGAGGACGCGCCGCACGAGGTGATCGTGACGGTCAGGGACGACGGCCCCGGCATTCCCGAGGGCCGGCTCGCGCAGGCCGAGGGGGAGGGGCGGCTCGGTGTCGCCCTGTCGATCCGGGGGCGGCTGTGGGAGCTGGGCGGCACGGCCGAGCTGATCTCGGTCCCCGGCCAGGGCACGGAGGTCGAGTTGACGGTTCCACGGGGGAAGGCGGAGCGATGAGCGAACAGACGGACAGCGGCGCGCGGACGGACACGAGCATGGCGACGGACACGGGCCGGCCCGACACGAGCGGGCCGACGGACACGGGCCGGCCGGGCGGCCTCCCGGCGGACGACGAGCGGCGGGGCGCCGGGGCGGCGGGCGCGACACGTGTGATGGTCGTGGACGACCACCCCATGTGGCGCGACGCCGTGGCCCGCGACCTCACCGAGGCCGGTTTCGACGTCGTGGCGACGGCCGGCGACGGCCCTCAGGCGGTACGCCGGGCCACGGCCACCACCCCCGACGTCCTCGTCCTCGACCTGAACCTCCCCGGCATGCCCGGCGTCCAGGTCTGCAAGGAACTCGTCGGCGCCCGGCCCGGCCTGCGGGTCCTGGTCCTCTCGGCGAGCGGCGAGCACGCCGACGTACTCGAAGCGGTGAAGTCCGGCGCCACCGGTTATCTGCTGAAGTCGGCCAGCACCGCCGAACTGACCGACGCCGTACGGCGCACCGCCGCCGGCGACCCCGTCTTCACCCCCGGCCTCGCGGGCCTGGTCCTCGGCGAGTACCGCAGGCTCGCCTCCGAGCCCGCCCCCGCCGCGTCCGACAAGCCCAAGGCACCGGAGCTGACCGAGCGCGAGACGGAGGTGCTGCGCCTGGTCGCCAAGGGGCTCTCGTACAAGCAGATCGCCGAACGCCTGGTCATCTCGCACCGCACCGTGCAGAACCACGTGCAGAACACCCTCGGCAAGCTCCAGCTGCACAACCGGGTGGAACTGGTGCGGTACGCGATCGAGCGCGGCCTCGACGACATCTGACCCGCCCCTTCCGGCCCGCCCGGCAACCGCCTCCCGCCGACCCCTGGTGCTACGGAAACGACCCTGCGCACCATGCCGGAGTGACCTGTGTCACTCGGACGTGACCCAGGCGCGTCACCGACGGCGAAGGGAAGTGTTTCCATGCGGGTCGGAGTATTGACCGGAGGCGGCGACTGCCCAGGGCTCAACGCGGTCATTCGGGGCATCGTGCGCAAGGGCGTCCAGGAGTACGGGTACGAGTTCACCGGCTTCCGGGACGGCTGGCGCGGACCGCTGGAAGGCGACACCGTACGGCTCGACATCCCCACCGTGCGGGGCATCCTGCCCCGTGGCGGCACCATCCTCGGCTCCTCGCGCACCAATCCGCTCAAGCGGGCGGACGGCGTCCGGCTCATCAAGGAGAACCTCGCCGAAGGCGGGGTCGACGCGCTCATCGTGATCGGCGGCGAGGACACCCTGGGCGTGGCGGCCCAGCTCTCCGACGAGCACGGCGTGCCCTGTGTGGGCGTGCCCAAGACCATCGACAACGACCTGTCGGCCACCGACTACACCTTCGGCTTCGACACGGCGGTCGGCATCGCCACCGAGGCCATCGACCGCCTCCACACCACCGCCGAGTCGCACCACCGCGTCCTCGTCTGCGAGGTGATGGGGCGTCACGCGGGCTGGATCGCCCTGCACTCGGGTCTCGCGGGCGGCGCGAACGTCATCCTCATACCGGAGCAGCGCTTCGACATCGACCAGGTCTGTGCCTGGGTGACGTCGCGTTTCAAGGCGTCGTACTCGCCGATCGTCGTCATCGCCGAGGGTGCGATGCCCAAGGACGGCGAGGTGATCCTCAAGGACGGCACGCTGGACTCCTTCGGCCATGCCCGGCTGTCGGGCGTCGGCGAGTGGCTGGCCAAGGAGATCGAGAAGCGCACCGGCAAGGAGGCGCGCACCACCGTCCTCGGCCATGTGCAGCGCGGGGGCACCCCGAGCGCCTTCGACCGCTGGCTGGCCACGCGGTTCGGTCTGCACGCGATCGAGGCGGTCAGGGACGGCGACTTCGGCAGGATGGTCGCCCTGCGCGGCACGGACATCGTGCGGGTCCCGATCGTGGAGGCGACGGCGCGACTGAAGACGGTCCAGCCGGAACTGTACGAGGAGGTGGGGGTCTTCTTCGGCTGACGGCCGCTCCTGTCCCTTCCGGCGCCCGAGCAGTCACATCCAGCCCCTCCGGTGCCTGAGGAGCGGGCACATCCAGCCCCTCCGGCGTTTGAGGAGCGGGGTCCGGGGCGGAGCCCCGGTTGAGGGAAGGGGCGGGCAGGGGAACAGGCCCCGCGCAGCGGCCCCCGCCCGCCCCCGCCCAGCACCCCCGACCGCTCCCCGCCCCATCCGCCCCCGCCCCGCTCTACCCCACGACCCGCCCCCGCGTCGCGTCCGCGACCAGCCCCGCGACGATCTCCGGCCCCCGCAGGGTCAGCACCGACTCCGGATGGAACTGCACCCCGGCGAAGCCCGGCCCGCGCAGCGCGTGGACCTCTCCCGCCCCGTCCCGGCTGATCTCGACCCCGCGTGCCGCCAGCCCCGCCGCCTCCGCGTCGTCGCAGCGCGCGGTGAAGCTGTTGTAGAAACCGACCGTCTCCGTCCCGCCGAAGAGGTCGATCCGTGTCTGGGCGCCCTGGTACGGCTGCTCCTTGCGCGCCGTCACGAGCCCGAGTTCGGCCGCGATCAGCTCGTGGCCCAGGCAGACCCCCAGCAGTCCGCCCCGGTGTTCCCGCAGCAGTACGGAGGCCAGCGCGCGCAGCGTCCGCATCCGGGGATCGCCGGCGTCGGACGGATCGCCCGGCCCGGGGCCGAGCACCACGAGGCCCCGGTGCGCGAGCACCGCCTCCGTACGGAGGCCGGGTTCGTCGTAGCGCCGTACGGTCACCTCCAGACCTGCGGACCGCAGCAGATGCGCCAGCATCGCCGTGAAGGTGTCCTCGCTGTCGATGACCAGGGCGTGCCCGGACAGCGCCCCCGGCCCGCCGTGCATCCGCAGCCAGAACGGCGCCAGTTGGGCGCGCCGGGCGTCCAGCGCGGCCCGTACCCGCGGGTCGTCGGCGAGCGCCCTCCGTACGGAGGAGCCACCCGGCCGCCCGTCCCGTACGCCCAGCGCCGCCAGCACGCCCGCCGCCTTGGCGTGCGTCTCGGCGACCTCGCCGGCCGGGTCCGAGTGCCGTACGAGCGTCGCGCCGACCGGCACGCGCAGCCCGCCGCCGGCGTCGATGTCGGCCGTCCGGATCAGGATGGGGGAGTCCAGCGTCTGGGCGCCGCCCGCGTCCCGTCCGAGCAGGGCCAGCGCGCCCGCGTAGTAGCCGCGCCCGGTGCCGTCACGCCCCAGGGGCTCGTACCGCGCGATGACGCGGCAGGCGTTCTGCACCGGCGATCCGGTGACGGTCGCGGCGAACATCGTCTCCCGCAGCACGTCGCGCACGTCGAGCGAACTGCGCCCGCGCAACTCGTACTCCGTGTGCGCGAGATGGGCCATCTCCTTGAGCCGGGGCCCGATCACCACCCCGCCCATGTCACCGACGGTGCACATCATCTTGAGCTCCTCGTCCACGACCATGGACAGCTCGTCGGTCTCCTTGCGGTCGCCGAGGAACTCCAGCAGCCCCTCGGCCGTCGGCCCCCCGGGCGGATAGCGGAACGTGCCGCTGATCGGATTCATCACGACGGTGCCGCCGCTCATCCGCACATGCACCTCCGGGCTGGCCCCGACCAGCGTCCGCTTGCCGGTGTGCACCACGTACGTCCAGTACGCGCCCCGCTCGCCGGTCAGCAGCCGCCGGAAGAGCGCGAGCGCGTCGGCGCGTCCGAAGCCGGGGATACGGCCCTCGAAGGTCCGCCGGACGACGAAGTTGGCCCCCTCGCCCCGCCCGATCTCGTCCTCGACGACCCGCCGGACGACGTCCGCGTACCGCTCGTCGTCGATGTCGAAGCCCCCGTCCTCGACCCGGACCCGGTGCGCGGGCAGTTCGGCGAGGACCTCGGCGAGCGGCAGTTCGTACGACTCGTCGGTGATCAGCACCGACAGCGGAGTGCCGTCGTCGTGCGCCTCGAAGCCGCGCTCCCGGATCTGCCGGAACGGGATCAGAGCCAGCGAGGGGCGCCCGTCACCGCCCCGCCCTTCACCGCCCGGCCCGTCACCGCCCCGTTCGTCGCCGACCGGGAGGTCGGCCAGCCGCTCGACCTCGCGCACCTCACCGACGAGCAGTTCCACGGTGTCGTGGTCGCGCCCCGGTGTACGGCGGCGCAGCAGGGCGAACGGCGGGCCGTCGCCGGCGGCGAGCCGGGCGAGGAGCGCGCGGGTGGTGGGCCGGGCGAGGAGCGCGCGGGTGGTGGGCGTCGTGCCCGTGCGCGCGCGGTCCACGCGGGGAGCGCCGGGGCGGGCCGCGACTCCGTGGGTCTCATCTCCGGGGTGCGTGTCTCTGTGAGGTGCGTCGGGGCGGGTCGTGTCCATGCGGGGCGTGTCCTTCCGGAGTGGAGGAACGGCCCCGATTCCCGGTCCGCGCCGGCCGGTGGGCCGGGAAACACGGAAGGCCGCCCCTCGGGCGGCCTTGCGATTCGGTGTTGCGCGCGTGAATCAGCGGACCGCCGGATGTGCGGTCCACCACCAAGCCTGGTTCAGCTGCGCCAACATGCGGGGGAGCATAACCCACGACACCCGCCCCCGGTACGACCCGCTTCCGCCACGTTTTCGGACAGCCGTCTCATTCACTGAGAGACGGCGAGAGCGGCTGCCGTGACCCCGTAATGTTGTCCGCGTGACCGTGAACGCTGACACCCGAGCATCCGCCACCCAGGCGACCTGGCGAGACCTCCCCGCGGCTCAGCAGCCCGAATATCCCGATGCCGCGGCCCTGCGTGCCGCCGTCGCGGAGCTGGAGAGCTATCCGCCGCTCGTCTTCGCGGGCGAGTGCGACCAGCTGCGCGCCCGGATGGGCGCCGTCGCCAAGGGCGAGGCGTTCCTGCTCCAGGGCGGTGACTGCGCGGAGGCGTTCGACGGCGTGTCCGCCGAGCAGATCCGCAGCAAGCTCAAGACCCTGCTCCAGATGGGCGCGGTCCTCACCTACGCGGCGTCGGTGCCGGTGGTGAAGGTGGGCAGGATCGCCGGGCAGTACTCCAAGCCCCGGTCGAAGCCCACCGAGACGCGTGACGGCGTGACGCTGCCCACCTACCGGGGCGACTCCGTCAACGGCTTCGCCTTCACCGAGGAGGCCCGGGTCCCGGACCCCGAGCGGCTGAAGCGGATGTACCACGCGTCCTCCGCGACGCTCAATCTGGTGCGCGCCTTCACCACCGGTGGTTACGCGGACCTGCGCCAGGTGCACGCCTGGAACCAGGACTTCGTCAAGTCGTCGCCGTCCGGGCAGCGTTACGAGCGGCTCGCCCGCGAGATCGACAACGCGCTGAACTTCATGAAGGCGGCGGGCACCGACCCGGCGGAGTTCCGCACGGTCGAGTTCTTCTCCTCGCACGAGGCCCTGCTCCTCGACTACGAGACCGCTCTGACCCGGATCGACTCCCGCACCGACAGGCTCTACGACGTCTCGGGCCACATGGTCTGGATCGGCGAGCGCACCCGTCAACTGGACGGCGCGCACATCGAGTTCGCGTCGAAGATCGCCAACCCGATCGGTATCAAGCTCGGCCCGGCGACCACGGTGGACGACGCGCTCAGCTACATCGACCGGCTCGACCCCGAGCGTGAGCCCGGCCGGCTGACCTTCATCGTCCGGATGGGCGCCGACAAGGTCCGGGACAAGCTCCCCGACCTGGTCGAGAAGGTCACCGCGTCCGGCGCGACGGTGGCGTGGGTGACCGACCCGATGCACGGCAACACCTTCGAGGCGGCGTCCGGCCACAAGACCCGCCGGTTCGACGACGTGCTGGACGAGGTCAAGGGCTTCTTCGAGGTGCACAAGGGCCTCGGCACGCACCCCGGCGGCATCCATGTGGAGCTGACCGGCGAGGACGTCACCGAGTGCGTGGGCGGCGGCGACGAGATCTTCGTCGACGACCTGCACCAGCGGTACGAGACGGCCTGCGACCCCCGGCTCAACCGCAGCCAGTCGCTCGACCTGGCCTTCCTGGTCGCGGAGATGTACCGGGCGCAGTAGCCCGCCGGAACGGCCGAAGCGGAGCACGTACGCACCGCGGGGCACATACGCACAGTGGGGCGCGGATCGCGATGTGATCCGCGCCCCACACCCGTCCGGGGGGCTGTGCGGTGCCCCGGACGGCAGGTAAGGTTAGGTTTGCCTCACCGCCCGGAAGGGGGCGGTGTCGTACGAACCGTCCTGCCCGGAGGTGGACCCGCGTGTACGTCTGCTCGTGCTTCGGCGTCACCGAGAAGCAGGTCCGGGAACACGCGGCGGCGGGTGCCCGCACCCCGCGCCAGATAGCCTCGGCCTCCAAGGCCGGCACGGACTGCGGTTCGTGCGTGCGCAGCATCCAGTCGATCCTCGGCCGTGGCGGATGCCCCCGCCGGGATCTGCTGGGAACGGCCGCCGTGGAGTCGGCCGTGGCGGAGACGGCGCTCGCGCGGCCGGACACCGCGCATCGGGAGCCCGCGAGTCTGGAGCCCGTGGGCCTGGATGCCGCGCGTCTGAAAGCCGCCTGACCGTACAGCGGGCGGCGTGCGCGCCGGCGCCGGGTCGACCCGCAACTCCGACCTGTGTCCCCGAGCTGCGTCCCCGATCCGTACCGGGGCCGGCCGGGCCGGTCAGCTGCTGGGCTGCTCGATCAACTGGGCGATGTAGAGCGCCTCGCCGAGCTTCTCGATCAGTTCGAGCTGGGTGTCGAGATAGTCGATGTGGTGTTCCTCGTCCGCGAGAATCGACTCGAAGATCTTCGCCGAGGTGATGTCGCCCTTGGCGCGCATGACATCGACCCCGCGCCGCAGCCGGTCGATCGCCTCCACCTCGATCTGCCGGTCGGCGTTGAACATCTCGGTGACGGTCTGTCCCACCCGTACATGGAAAAGCCGCTGATAATTCGGCAGACCGTCCAGGAAGAGAATCCGGTCGGTCAGGATCTCCGCGTGCTTCATTTCGTCGAAGGACTCGGCCCGTGTGTACTTCGCGAGCTTCGTCCAGCCGAAGTTCTCCTGCATTTTGGCATGCAGAAAGTACTGGTTGATCGCGGTCAATTCGGCGGTCAACTGCTCATTGAGGAACTCAAGGACCTCGGGGTCGCCCTGCATCGCAGAGGCTCCTTCCACGCGGGGACTGGCCAGGTTGCGCGCATCCTCGCACTGAGATCCGAAGACCGTCCAGTAAGGCCCACCTTGGTAGTGGTTGCACCAATCGGGCCGTACCTGGTCATGAGCACCGCAGGCGGTCTGTCACCATGGAACGCATGGGTCAGCCGGAAAGCCGGGAGAAACGGGAGTCCGCGCGGTCCGGGCTTCCGCCCGGTCAGCGGCTCCAGCGCGGCTGGCCGGTCACGCACTACGGGCCCGTCCCCACCTTCAGACCGGCCCGCTGGGAGTTCCGTGTCTTCGGTGCCACGGCCGACGGGGACAAGCACTGCTGGAATCACGAGGAGTTCTCGGCCCTGCCGTTCTCGACAGTGATCGCCGATCTGCATTGCGTGACGAAATTCAGCATGCTCGGGGCCGAATGGGGTGGCGTCCTCGCCCGTACGATCCTGGAACTGGCTCCGCCGGCGCCGGCCGTCACCCATGTCATGGTCTGGGCCGAGTACGGGTACGGCGCCAATGTCCGGCTCTCCGATTTCACTTCGGAACGGACCGTATTCGCCACGCACAAGGGCGGTGAACTCCTCACCGCCGAACACGGATTTCCGCTGCGGCTCGTCGTGCCGCACCTGTACGCGTGGAAGGGCCCGAAATGGGTCCGGGGCGTGGAATACCTGACCGCCGACCGGCGCGGATTCTGGGAGGAACGCGGATATCACAACATCGGCGACCCCTGGCGCGAGCAGCGCTACGCGTACCAGGAGGGTCCCGGCGACGGCCCGGACCTCTGAGCCCGGACCTCTGAGGACCTCTGAAACCACCCGCGCGGGCCCGGAGCCCGCCCGTCGACGGAGCCCGCCGCCGGCTCGTCCCGGACCTCTGAAATCACCCGCGCCCGCCCCCACGGAACGAACGCCCTACGGCCGCCCGTCCTCCCGCAGTTTCTTCAGCAGGGCCACGTCCGCCGCGTGCCCCTCCTTGCCGCCCGGCGTCTCGATCACCAGCGGCACGCCCTCCGTCGCCGGATGCGAGAACAGCGCCCGGAAGGGCGCCTCGCCGATATGGCCCGCGCCGACGTTCACATGCCGGTCCTTGCGGGCGCCGGACACGTCCTTCGAGTCGTTGGCGTGGATCAGCCGCAGCCGCCCCGGCCCCGCCGTCTCCACCAGCCGGTCCAGCATGCGGTGGGTCCCGCCGGGAGCCGCCAGATCGTGGCCCGCCGCGTAGATGTGGCACGTGTCGAGGCAGATCCCGGCCCGGGGGTGCGCGTCGAGCGCGTCCAGGTACGGCCCGAAGTCCTCGGCCAGCGAGCAGAGCGAGGAGCCCTGGCCCGCCGTCGACTCCAGCAGCAGATACGGGTCGTCGTCCCGCGTCAGCTCGTCCAGCAGCGGCAGCATCCGCTCCCGTACCTGCGCCAGCGCCACCTCACGCGACCGCCCGCCCGTCGCCGAACCGGTGTGCACCACCACGCCCCGGGCCCCGATCTCCCGGCCCCGCCGCAGACTGTGCCGCAGCGAGTCGACGGACCGCTCGGCGGTCTCCGGTGTGTGCGAGCCGAAGTTGATCAGATACGGCGCGTGGACGTACGCGGACAGCCCCTCGGCGGCGCATTCCGCGCGGAACCGTTCGTCCTGCGCCGGATTCCCGGCCGGGGTCGCCCAGCCGCGCGGATTGGCGACGAACACCTGGACGGTCTCGGCGCCGATGTCCCGGGCCCAGGCGAGCCCCACGCGCGCGAGACCGCCCGCGACCGGAACATGGCCGCCGACGGGATTGCGCGGGCGGTCGGGGAGCGTCAAGCCTCAGATTCCCTTGGTCGTGAGCGTGATGGTGCCGCCCTCGGGGGCCGTCTGCCCGCCCTCGACGGACTGCTTCGCCACGGTGTCGTCGAAGAACGGGAAGGTCCGGTCGACCTCCACCTGGAAGCCCGCCCCGGTCAGCTCGGTCCTGGCGGCGTCCACGGACAGGCCCGTGACGTCCGGGACGGTGATCATCCGGGGGCCCTTGGAGAGAGTCAGCGTGACGGTGTCGCCCCCGGCGAGCCGGGCGCCCTCCTTCGCCGACTGCGCGGCCACCGCGCCCTCCTCTTCAGGAGAGTTGACCCGCTCGGCGGCGATCTTCACATCGAGACCGGCGGATTCGAGCGCGGCGGTGGCCTCCTCCTCGGACTGCCCCGTCACGTCGGGCATGTGGACCGGCCTGCCCTTGCTGACGACGAGCGCCACCCCGGCGTCCGGCCGCAGCTCCGTACCCGTCTTCGGCTGGGAGCGGATCACGTCGCCCTGGGCGGTCTCCGCGTCGAAGGTCCGGGCGACGACGCCGGGCGCGAGCCCGGCCTCCTTCAGCGCGTCCCTGGCCTCGGCCAGCGACAGGCCGGCCAGGTCGGGCACCCGCACGATCGACGGGCCGCGCGAGACGACCAGGGTCACCGAGCCGTTGCCCCGTATCCGGGCGCGGGGCCCGGGTTCGGTACGCATCACCGTGCCGCGCTCGTACGCCTCGCTGAAGTCCCGCTCCACGCGCGCGTCCAGACCCGCCTCGCCGAGACGCTGCTTCGCGGCCTGCTCGGTCTGTCCGAGCACCGAGGGGACCCGGGTGAACTGCCCCGAGTTGATGTACCAGACACCGAGGCCCAGACCGAGCACCAGCAGCGCGCCCGCCACGGCCGCCAGGACACCCCTGCGGGGCCTTGCGGAGCCCCGCCCGGGGAAACGGCGCGCGGGCGGCCGTCGCGGCGGGTCCGGCGGCCCCGGAGGCGGCATCGGAAGAATGCTGGTCCGGCGGACACCGCTGTCCCCCGCGTCCGAAGACGGGTCGGGGGCGCCGTACGGGCCGGGCGACGGGTGCGGGCGCGCGGGGCGGGTCAGCACGCTCGTCGGATCGTCGGAGCCGTCGGCGGGACCGGCGGAAACTCCGTAGGAGGAGGCGTCGTGCGAGGCCACCGACGCGGTCGAGGCGTCGTGGGCGCGCCCCGACCCGCTGTCGGCTCCGTTGCCCAGGCCGTCCCGGGACGGCGCGGACGCCCTGCCCGCGCGCCCGCCGCCGGCGCCCGAACCGGCCCGCGCGTCCGCGTTCGCGGCCTCCGGCGGCACCGCGTCCAGCTGCGCGTCGCTCAGCGCCGCGCGCGTACGCCGGGCCCGCGCGAGGAACGCCACCGCGTCCTCCGGACGGCGGTCCGGATCGCGCGCGGTGGCCGCCGCGACCAGGTCGTCCAGCTCGGCCGCCATCCCCGGCACCGCTGCGGACGGCGCGGGCACGTCCTCGTTCAGATGCAGGTACAGCACCTGTGCGGGGGTGTCGCCGCCGTGCGGCTTGGCACCGGTCAGCATCTCGTGGAGCACGACACCGCACGCGTACACGTCGACGCGGGTGTCGGAGGTGCCGTACTCGATCTGCTCCGGCGCGAGATACGACACGGTGCCGAGGATCGTGCCCGTGGTGTTCGTGACCGAGCCCACGGCCCGTACGAGACCGAAGTCGGCGACCTTGACCCGGCCGTCGTCCCCGATCAGGACGTTCTCCGGCTTGACGTCGCGATGGATGAAACCCGCCCGGTGCGCCGCGCCCAGCGCCGCCAGCATCGGCTCCAGGATGTCGAGGGCGGCCCTCGGCCGCAGGGCGCCGCGCTCACGCAGCACGTCGCGCAGCGTGCAGCCCTCGACGTACTCCATGGCCAGATAGACGTACGCGCCGTGGGCGCCCTGGTCGAAGACCCCGACCACGTTCGGATGCGCGAGCCGCGCCACCGACTTGGCCTCACGGATGAAACGCTCCACGAAGACGGCGTCCGTCGCCAGGGCCGGGTGCATCACCTTCAGAGCCAGGACACGGTCCAGCCGGGTGTCGACGGCCCGGTAGACCGTGGCCATGCCGCCCACGGCGATACGCGCGTCGACCCGGTAGCGGCCGTCGAGCACCTGCCCGACGAGCGGGTCCTTAAGCGTCGTGTCCACCCGGCGAGTCTACGAGCCGCCGCCGACACTCCCGCAGCCCCGGAACGGGCCCGACACGCCAATGGTGCCGTTCTGTGACAGCCCCCGCACCGCCCCGCCGCAAACGGCCCGCCCCCGCTCCGGGCACCCGGGGACCCGCCCTCAGAACGCCGGCCGCTCCGGGTCCAGCATCGCCAGCCCCTCCGTGGGGGACGACGCGTCGGCGAAGTGCCGGCGCGGGATACGCCCCGCCCGGTACGCGAGACGGCCCGCCTCCACCCCGTGCCGCATCGCCTCCGCCATCAGGACGGGCTCCTGGGCGCGGGTGACCGCCGACGCCAGCATGACGGCCGCGCAGCCCAGCTCCATGGCGAGCGTGGCGTCCGACGCCGTACCGGCCCCGGCGTCCAGGATCACCGGCACGCGCGCGTGGCCGGTGATCAGCTGGAAGTTGTGCGGGTTGCGGATGCCCAGACCCGACCCGATCGGCGACCCGAGCGGCATGATCGCCGCGCACCCCACGTCCTCCAGCTTCCGGGCGAGCACCGGGTCGTCGTTCGTGTACGGCAGGACGGTGAAGCCGTCGTCGACCAACGTCTCGGCGGCGTCGAGCAGTTCGACGGGGTCGGGCAGCAGGGTCCGTTCGTCGGCCACCACTTCGAGCTTGACCCAGTCGGTGCCCAGCGCCTCCCGCGCCAGCCGGGCGGTCAGGACGGCCTCACCGGCGGTGAAGCAGCCCGCCGTGTTCGGCAGCACCCGGATGCCGAGCCGGTCGAGCACCGACAGGACGGAACCGCGCACGGTGGGGTCCAGCCGGCGCATGGCCACCGTGGTCAGTTCGGTGCCCGACGCGAGCAGCGACCTCTCCAGGATGTCCAGGCTGGGCGCGCCCCCCGTGCCCATGATGAGACGGGAGCCGAGGACGGTGCCGTCGATGACGAGGCGGTCGTCGGACATCGGGCTCAGCCTCCTTGGACGGCGGTGAGGACTTCGACCCGGTCGCCGTCCGCGAGGGGTGTCTCCGACCAGCGACCGCGCGGGACGACCGTCTCGTTGAGTGCGGCGGCGACGCCCGACCGGGCGGGGGTGAGGGTGGCGACGAGCACGTCGAGGGTGACGGGTCCGGCCAGGACGCGCGGCTCCCCGTTCACCGAGACGGTCACGGACCTCGGGCCTGCCGGGTTGACGGACGGGTCGACGGATCGGTCGACGGATCGGTTGGCGGACCGGTTGGCGGATCGGTCGCCGGATCGGTTGGCGGGGTCGCTCATGCGTGCTTCTCCTGACCTGCGGAGACGGCGGGGGAGAGGGACCGCGACGGGCGGGTGCGGGGCGCGCCCGTCGGCGAGAAGCGGCCGGGCGTGAAGGCCCGTGCCTCGTCCGGCAGTTCGCCGGTCGTGAGGACGGTGGCCATCACCCGGCCGGTGATCGGGGTCAGCAGCACCCCGTTGCGGTGGTGCCCGGTCGCCAGATGCAGGCCCGGCAGGGCGGTCGGCCCGAGCAGCGGCGCGTTGTCGGGCGAGGCCGGACGCAGCCCCGCACGGGTCTCGGTGAGGGGCAGTTCGGTGATGCCGGGCAGCAACTCGTGGGCGTCGCGCAGCAACGCGTACACCCCGCCCGCCGTCACCGTCGTGTCCCAGCCGAGCTCCTCGCTCGTCGCGCCCACGACCAGCTCGCCGTTCTCGCGCGGCACCAGATAGACATGGCCGCCCCGGACGTCGGCCCGCAGCGTCCGGGACAGGAACGGCGCGTACGGGCGCGGCACCGTCAGCCGCAGGACCTGCCCCTTGACGGGACGCACCGGCGGCAGGACGTCGTCCGGTACGCCGCCGAGCCGCCCGCTCAGGCTGCCACCGGCCAGGACGACCTGATCGGCGCCGAGTTCGCCGCCGCCCCGCAGGGTCACCCCGGCCGCCCGGTCCCGTACCACCCGCAGGCGCTCGGCCCAGGCCCGGTGGAAGACCACCCCGGCCCGCTCACAGGCCGTCAGGAGGGACGCCGCGAGCCTGCGCGGGTCGATCTGGTGGTCGCCGTCGATGCGCAGCCCGCCGCGTACACCCGGCGCGAGCATCGGCTCCAGCCGCCGGCACTCGCGTCCGGTGAGCCACTCGGACTCCAGGCCCGACCTCCTTTGGAGGGCGTGCAGTTCACGCAGCTGGGCCCGGTCGTCCGTGTCGAGGGCGACGGCGAGCGTGCCGCACGCGCGGTAGCCGGTGTCCCGGCCGGTGACCGCCTCCAACTCGGCGACGAAGTCCGGGTACAGCCGCGCCGACGCCATGTTCAGCCCCAGCAGCGCCTGCGCGCCGTGGTCGAGTTCGCTCACGGCCGCCAGCATCCCGGCCGCGACCAGGGCCGCGCCGCCGCCCGGCGCGGGGTCGACGACGGTGACACCGAGCCCGCGCTGCGCGGCCCGCCAGGCGGTGACCAGACCGATGATCCCGCCGCCGACGACCAGGACGCCACCTCCCCGGGGCCCGGTCCCCGTGGAGGGGCCCGATGCCGTGCCCGGTGATCTGTCCTGAGGATCCGGGGGTCCGTCCCCGGGGTCGGGTGCCGTGTCCGCGACGGACTCTCCGAACGGAACGTGGGATGACCGCATGGCTGTCCAGCTCCTCCCTTCGCCGGCATGACCCGGATCAGGTTCGTACGGTCGGAGGCCGCGTCAGCCTCCCTCTCAGCCCGCTGCGTCCGGGCTCCCGCGAGGTGTGAAGTCTCTTGTGCGTCAGTGCCGATGAGTGCTTCACGGGTCAGCCTAACCCGGTCTCCCGCGCCCGGTAAGGGAGTCGCCGCTGCCGCCGGGTCCTTAAGGTGATCGGGTGAGCGAGCAGCGGAAGCAGACGGACCAGCGGCGCGTCGTCGTCGTCGGCGCGGGCATGGCGGGCGTGCAGACGGCCGTGGCCCTGCGTGAACGGGGGTACGAGGGCGCCCTCACCCTCATCGGCGCGGAGCCGCACCAGCCCTACGACCGGCCCCCGCTGTCGAAGGCCGTCCTCCTGGGGAAGGAGGACAGTTCCGCGTTCGACGTGGACTTCGACGCGCTCTCGGTCGACCTGCGCCTCGGTCTCGAAGTGACCGGCGTACGCCCCGGGGACCGGGAACTGGACACCGGGACGGGCCCCGTCCCGTACGACGTGCTGGTCGTCGCCACCGGCGCCGAACCGGTCACCCTGCCGGGCGCCCACGGCGTACCCGGTGTCCATCTGCTGCGCACCCTGGACGACGCCGCGCGGCTGCGCCCCGTCCTGGCGCCCGAGCGGCACGTCGTCGTGGTCGGCGCGGGCTGGATCGGCGCCGAGTTCACCACGGCGGCCAGGGAGGCAGGCTGCGCGGTGACCGTCGTCGAGGCGGCGGGCCGTCCCCTCGCCGGTGCCCTCCCCGCCGAGGTCACCACTCCGATGGCGCACTGGTACGCGGAGAGCGGCGCCGAACTGCTCACCCACGCGCGCGTGGCGAGCGTCGGGCCCGGCACGGTGTCCCTCGCCGACGGCCGGGAACTGGTGGCGGACGCGGTGGTCGTCGGCATCGGCGCCCGGCCCGCCACGGCCTGGCTGGCGGGCTCCGGTATCGCGACCGGCCCCGAGGGCGCCGTCACGGCGGACGACCGGCTGCGGACCTCGGTGCCCGGTGTGTACGCGGTCGGGGACTGCGCCTCGTTCCCCTCGGCCCGCTACGGCGAGCGGCTGCTGGTGCACCACTGGGACAACGCCCTCCAGGGGCCGCGTACGGTCGCCGCCGACATCGTGGGGGAGGCCCACGCGCCGTACGACCCGGTCCCGTACTTCTGGTCCGAGCAGTTCGGCCGCTTCGTGCAGTACGCGGGCCACCACGCCGGGGCCGACACCCCGCTGTGGCGCGGCGACCCGGCCGACGCCTCCTGGTCGGTCCTCTGGCTGCGCGGCGGGGTCCTGGTGGCGCTGCTGGCGGTCGGCCGGCCGCGCGATCTGGCCCAGGGCCGCAAACTCGTCGCGTCGGCCGCGCGGATCGACCCGGCGCGGGCCGCCGACCCGGGCGTACCCCTGAAGGCGGCAGCTCTCTGAACACGCTCCGGGCGCCGTACGAGGCCGTGTCGCGCCGCCCGGCGGCCCGCCCGGTTGCCCGCTCGGCTTCCGACTGTCAGTCCGGGATGGCAGGCTTGTCCTGTGACTGAGATTGACGCAAAGATCGATGCTCTCGTCCCCGCGTGGCTCCACCTGCCCGATATCGCCGAAATGCTCGACATCGAGGTGACGCGGGTGCGCCAGCTGGTGAAGGAGGGCCAGCTCATCGCCGTACGCCGCGGTGAGAACCGCGCGCTCCAGGTGCCGGCCGCCTTCCTCGACGGCGACAAGGTCGTCAAGGGCCTCGCGGGGACCTTGACGCTCCTGAGGGACGACGGCTTCACCGACGAAGAGATGCTCGAGTGGCTCTTTACTCCCGACCCGTCCCTGCCGGGCACGCCCGCGCAGGCACTCGGTGAGAACCGCGGTACGGAGGTGAAGCGCCGCGCGCAGGCGCTCGCCGTCTGACGACGCCACCACCGGCCGTGCGCGGACCGGGCCGCCCCGGCCCGCGCACGGCCCGCCCCACGACACGAGTCCGGCCGGCCCGGTCCGGCCGGCACCGCTCCGCGTACGGCCGTCCCCGGCACAGCCGGCCGGCGGCCGTCCGACGGCGAACACCCGACGGGGGAGATCCGCATGCCCGCAGTGCCCGGCGCGCCCAGCGCACTCGACCTGCTGTCCGACGCCCGGCTCTATCTGTGCACGGACGCCCGGAAACGGCAGGGGGACCTCCCCGAGTTCCTGGACGCCGTCCTGTCCTCCGGGGTCGACATCGTGCAGCTGCGCGACAAGGGCATGGAGGCGGCCGAGGAGCTGGAGCACCTCCAGGTCTTCGCCGACGCCTGCCGGCGCCACGGCAGGCTCCTCGCCGTGAACGACCGGGCCGACATCGCCCACGCCGTCGGCTCCGACGTGCTGCACCTCGGCCAGGGCGACCTGCCCGTCTCCGCCGCCCGCGCCGTCCTCGGCACGGAGCCGCTCATCGGCCGCTCCACCCACTCGGAGGCCGAGGCCATGGCGGCGGCCGGCGAGCCCGGCGTGGACTACTTCTGCGCCGGTCCCTGCTGGCCGACCCCCACCAAGCCCGGCCGGTCCGCGCCGGGACTCGGCCTCGTGCGGTACGCCGCGTCGCTGGCCACCCGGCGCCCCTGGTTCGCGATCGGCGGGATCGACGCGGGCAATCTGGAAGAGGTGCTCGACGCCGGCGCCCGCCGGGTCGTGGTCGTCCGGGCCCTGACCGAGGCGGACGATCCGGCCACGGCCGCCGCCGGTCTCGCCAAGCGCGTCCGGGACCGCGTCGCCTGACCCAAGGGCCGCCCCGCCCGTCTCCCGCCCGCCCTGTTCCCGCACCGTCCCAGGTGCGGGAACTGTCCGAGGCGTGGACAGGGATGGTGTGAAATGGACAAACAGCCCGGCTCTGGTTGGGTCCGGGGGTCACCCTCGATAGCCTTGCGGCATGGCCCTTGGTACAGCCTCGACCAGGACGGATCACGCGCGTACGGTGCGTGAACTGCTGGCGACCGACAGGTTGTCGTACTCCTTCGAATTCTGGGCGCCCAAGACGGAGAAGGGCGAACGGAACCTCTGGAACGCGCTGCGGCGGGTCGAGGCCGTCGCCCCGAACTTCGTCTCGGTCACCTACGGCGCGGGCGGCTCCACCCGCGCGGGCACGGTGCGGGCGACCCAGCAGATCGCCGCCGACACCACGCTCACCCCGGTCGCCCACCTCACCGCCGTCGACCACTCGGTTGCCGAGCTGCGCAACATGATCGGCCAGTTCGCGGACGCCGGCATCAGGAACATCCTCGCCGTGCGCGGCGACCCGCCCGGCGACCCGATGGCCGAGTGGGTCCAGCACCCCGAGGGCCTGGCGTACGCGGCCGACCTGGTGCGGCTCATCAAGGACTCCGGCGACTTCTGTGTCGGCGTCGCGGCCTTCCCCGAGATGCACCCGCGCTCCACCGACTGGGAGAGCGACATCCGGCACTTCGTCGCCAAGTGCCGCGCGGGCGCCGACTACGCCATCACCCAGATGTTCTTCGACCCCGTCGACTATCTGCGCCTGCGGGACAAGGTGTCGGCCGCCGCCTGCGACACCCCGATCATCCCCGAGGTCATGCCGATCACCAACGTCCGCCAGCTGGAACGTTTTTCACGGCTGAGCAACGCGGAGGTGCCTCCCGCACTGCGGGAACGGATCCTCTCCGTCAAGGACGACGCCGCCGCTGTACGCTCCATCGGTATCGAGTACGCGACGGAGTTCTGCGCGACGCTGCGTGCGGAGGGTGTCCCCGGACTCCACTTCATTACACTCAACAACTCCACGGCGACGCTCGAAATCTACGAGAATCTCGGACTGCACGAGCAGTCGTGACCGGTCGTACCCGCCCTGTCCCGGGGCGGTGACCGCAGGAGAGGGGCGGGCATGGGCTGGACGGTCCTCTACATCGCGTTCGGCATCGTCGCGCTGTGGCTACTGGGCGAGGTACTCCTCCAGTACAAGGCGCGGCTCCGTTGGCGACTACTCGCCTTCACGGGTTTCGTCGGTGTGGTGCTGGGCGTCCTGATGGCCTCCGTCCCGGTCATCGCGGTCGGCGCGATCGCGTTCGCGGTCGGCCAGACCTATGTGACGCTGTCGTTCCGGCGCGGCTTCTCCACCGGGTGGGCGATCGGCGGCAGCCCCGGCGCGAGCCGGCGCCGCCGGGCCGCCGGGCCCGCGTCCGACGTGCGTGAACCGAGCCTGGAGGTCTCCGGCCTGGAGTACCGGCCCGACCCCGAATTCCCGGACCTCACTGCGGCCGTGCCCGACGAGCCGCCCTACGCCCCGTCCCCCTCCGCGTCCGTGTACGAACCGGAGCCGATGCCCGACGACACCGGGCAGTACGGCGTGTACAGCGACGCCGCCTACCAGGCCACCCAGTACGGCAACTACGACCCGTACACCGGCTACGACGCCCCCACGGGCGGCGGGACGGGCTACGCGAACGGCGACGCCTACGACGGCCAGGAGCAGCACGCGTACGGCACGGCCGACACGTACGGCGCCACGGACCCGTACGCCAGCCACGGCCAGGACGCGTACGGCGGCCAGGACGGCTACGGCGCGCAGGACGGGTACCCGGGGCAGAGCGCCGGCCAGAACGGGCAGTACGACTACGGCAACGGCCAGCAGCAGTACGCCGCCTACACCGACCCGTACAGCGGCGCCACGACCGACTCCTACGGCGGGTACGACGGTTACGACGGACGGCAGCAGCAGTACGCGGAGCCCTACGACGAGCAGAACGGGCAGGCGGCCCGTCAGGAGTACGCGGCGGACACACCCCCCGGCGGTGTCTGGGTCCCGCAGCAGCGCGAGGGCGAGGACGTGCCCCCGATGCCCGACCAGGAGCCCCGGCCGTACGGCTTCGACCCCGCCTACGACGAGCAGCGCTACCGCTACTGACCGTCCCTGACGGCCCGTCGGCCTCGACGGGCCCTCGGACGGGCGGCTGACGGGCCCGCAACTGCCGCCCTGTGCGGGCGGGTTCGGGGCAGGACCGCCGCCCCGGATCAGCGCGAGCCGCGGAAGTCCGCCCCCTCCACGATCAGCCCGGCGACCAGCGTCCCGGACATCCCCGCGTGCGCGAGCCCGCCCCCCGGGTGCGCCTCGCCGCCGACCAGATGAAGACCGGGCAGCAGCGTGGTGTTGGCCGGCCGCAGCAGCCGCCCCCCGGCACCCGCCAGCGAGGGCGCGGGCACCGAACCGCCCCGCGCCCCGGTCCGGTTCGCCGTATCGGCCGGCGTCAGGATCTCCCGCCGCAGCAGCCGCTCCCGCAGCCCCGGCACGGCGGCACCGGCCACCGCCACGAGCACGTCCGCGTACCGCTCCCGCAGCCCGGCGTCCGTCCAGTCCACCGGCCCCTGCGGCGCGACCGTCGCCGTGACGGTCACCGCCTCGTGCCCGTCGTCCGGACGCGTCGTCGGGTCGTCGGGCCGCAGCACCGTGACCGTGGGCCGCTCCGCCGTCCGCCCGGAGAACACCGCGTCGGCCTCGGCGCCGCCGACGGGGGAGTGGACCACCGTCCGGTGCGCCGTACCGTCCGGCCGGCCGCCCCGCAGGGCCAGCAGCACCGAGAACCGGCCGGGCACCGGCGGCGCCCCGGCGGCCGGGGGCCGTACGCCGCCGGCCGGCCACAGGTCCCGGTCCACCAGCCCGGCGGGCGCCGTGCCCGCCACCACATGGTCCGCCGCCACGACGGCCGAGCCCCCGGCCGAGGGCCCCGGCGCCAGCTCCACACCCGCCGCCCGGCCGTCCTTCTCCACGACCCGGACGACATCGGCGTGGAAGACGAACTCCACCCGGCGGGCCAGACACCGCTCGTACACGGCGTGCGCCAGTGCCCGCATACCGCCCCGCACGTACCAGCTGCCGAAGGTCTGCTCCATGTACGGCAGCAGGGCGGCGCCCGCCGGGGTGTGCCGGGGATCGAGCCCGTACGCCAGGGCGTACCCCTCCAGCAGCGCGGCCAGCCGGGGATCGGCCAGCTCCCGGGCCCCCACCTCGGCGACGGTGCCCGCGAGCAGCGGCGCGCGCAGCAGCCGCCGCCGCGGGACGGCCGGATACGGATCGCGCCCGAGCACCTGCCAGTCCGCGCGCAGCGGCTCCTCCAGCAGAGGCCGCCGCGAACGGTCCCAGGCGTCCCGGGCCCGGCCGAGGAAATCACCCCAGCGCTCGCCCGCGCCCGCGCCGAGCGCGGCGTCCAGGGCCGCGACGACACCCGCCCGCGACGCGTTGGGCAGCGCCACGTCGGTGCCGTCCGGGAAGAGATGCCGGCTCGCCGGATCGACCTGGGTCATCCGCACGCACTCCTCAAGAGGCTGCTTGCCGGTCTTGAGGAACAAGTCCCGGTAGACGGCGGGCAGATGCAGCAGGCCCGGCCCCGTGTCGTACGCGAACCCGTCGCGCTCCAGCCGGCCGAGGGCGCCGCCGTACGTCGCCGAGCGCTCGTACACCGTCACCCGGTGCCCCGCCACCGCCAGCCGGGCAGCCGCCACCATCGCGCCCATCCCGGCGCCGATCACCGCAATCCGTGCCATGGAACGGACCCTAGCGGCCCCTTTTCCCGGCACCGCGCCCGGGATGCCCGGCCGGGGGAGCCGAACCGACGGGGCGTCAGGGCGGCCGGGGAGTGTCAGGGCGGCCAGGGGACGGCGGTCTCCCGCTCCGCGCGCCGGTCCGCCCGGCGCCGCCGGAACTGCCGGATCTTCGAGGCCAGAAAGAAGATGATCACGATGCCGCTCAGCAGCAGTCCGCCCGCGATCAGCGCGGCGGCCAGCGGGTGGAAGATCGCGAAGGTGATGAGCCCGGCCACGGCCAGATCCTCGGCCGTGCTCACGGCGATGTTGCTGAAGGGCTCGGGGGAGGTGTTGACCGCCATCCTCGTACCGGCCTTCACCAGATGGCTCACCAGCGCGGTCGATCCGCCGACCGCGCCCGCCGTGATCTCCGGGAGCGAACCGCTCTGCCCGGCGAGCAGCGCGGCCACCACGGCGCCCGACACCGGCCGGATCACCGTGTGCGCCGCGTCCCAGACCGAGTCGACGTACGGGATCTTGTCCGCCACCGCCTCGCAGACGAAGAGCACACCGACGACGATCAGCACGTCGGTGCGCTGGAGCGACTCCGGGACCTCGTCGGTCAGCCCGGTCGCGCCGAAGATGCCGAGCAGGAGGACCACCGCGTAGGCGTTGATCCCGCTGGCCCAGCCACTGGTGAAGACAAGCGGAAGTACGGACACGGACCAGAGCGTAGCCAGCGTGTCCGCCGGACGGGTGAGCTCCGGAACGCCGACGTGAGTATCCGTACCTAGGACATGAGATGAGTAGACGCGCGGATGGGGTCCCACCTGCGCGGACGGCAGAGTGGGGGCAACGGGAGGGGCGCGGTGCCGAGACCGCCGGCACGGGGCGGCGGAGCGGTGTGGCACCCCGACCGGTACGAGGTGGGCGGTGAGCCGTTCCGGTCGGGCCCGGAGTGAGGAAGCCCGGCCGGAGTGGCGCGTTTTCGCCGCCGGGGGCCGACGGCGCGCCGTCACCTCGGCTTCTGGGGGGCTTGTTCCCGGGCTCGGGCCCGGCGTCCGTCCCGGGCGCGGGCTCGTCCGCGTCTCGGGTTCGGGCTCGTCCGCCGCCCGGCCGACCGCCCTCAGGCGCCGGTTCCAGGTGCCGGTTCGGGGTCGGGCATCAGCTGTCGCCTTCGCCGGCGAGCCGGCCGCGCAGCAGCAGCGAGAGCGCCGCGTGCACCTCGTCGAGCGACCGCTCGGGCTGGAACGCCTGCCAGTCGAGCGCCACCACCAGCACCGTCCCCACCAACGCGGCGGCCGTCAGCGGGACATCGATCCCCCGGCTCAGCTCACCCCGCTCGATGCCCTCCCGCAGCACCTTCTCCACGACCCCCACGACCTGCTGACGCACCGTCAGCAGGGAGGACTGCCAGGGGCGGTTGGTGCGCCAGAGCTCGGCGACGTACAGCTGGGTGAAGGCCGGGCGCCGGTCGATGAAGTCCAGACCCGCCCGCATCATGGCGTCCAGCGCCTCGACGCTGCTCCCGCCACGCCCCGCCGTCGCGTCGGCCGCGTCCCGGAGGGAGCCGGTCAGCACGCCGACGCCGTGCCGTAAGAGCTCCTCGAAGAGATCCGTCTTGCTCTTGAAGTTGTAGTAGACGGTGCCCTTGGCGACTCCGGCGCGCTCGGCGATCTCGTCCACGGTCGTCGCCGAGAAGCCCTGTTCCGCGATGAGCGTCACCGCGGCCTCGTAGAGCTTCCGACGGGTGGCCTGGCGGCGGGCGCTGCTCCTGTCCATGCGCGTGATTGTCACAGGTGCGGGCGCGCGTATCCGGCGCATGGCTCAATTCCGGACGGAGCCGGGCCACCGGCCCCGGCCCCGGCCCCGGGCGCGGCGGGGCGGCGGGGCGGCGGGGCGGCGGGGCGGCGGACGGCTGAGGCCCGTCCGGTCGGCGCTCAGCGCGGTACGAGCGGCCCGACGGGGTAGATGTCCAGGTCAGGACCGATTGTCAGTGGCGTGCTCCACCATGGGCACATACGGCCACAGAGCCGTCACAGAGACGACCAGGAGGTTCGTCATGGCCCGTTCCTACGCCGCAGCCGCGCACCGGCGAAGCACAGGCGGCCCTGCCCCCTCACTGACCGGCGCCGCGAACGATGTCCACCCCGTCCTCAGGCGCGAGACCGCGCCGCCCGCCGCTCTCGATCTGCTCGCCCAGGCCCACGCGGGGCTGGACGAGGCGGCGGCCCTCGAAACGCCCAACGAGCGCTATGCCAGGGCCCATCTGGCCGCCCTGCGCACGGCGGCGGCCGTGCTGGCCGCCCGGGGCCGGCCCGAACCCACGACGAACGCGCGCCGCAAGCGCATACGGAGCGCCTGGGAGGTGCTGCCGGAGATCGCGCCCGAGTTGTCCGAGTGGAGCGCCCTCTTCGCCTCCGGGGCCGCCCGCCGGGCGCGGGCCGAGGCCGGGATCCAGGGCGCGGCGAGCACCCGCGACGCCGACGACCTGCTGCGGGACGTGGCCATGTTCCTGCGCCTCGTGGAACGGCTGCTCGTCCTCCAGCCGGTGCTGCCCCGGCCCGCGCCCGAACAGCCGGGGGACGGTGACGCCGCCGGGTGACGAGCCGCGCGGCCGGGGTGACGGGGGAGGAGGGTGGCGGACGGCGGAGGCGGGCGCCGCGCGGCGGAGGCAATAGGCTGTGCGGAGCCCGCACCGTTCACGCCCCGGGTACCAGGGGCGGCGCCGCGCCGAGGAGTCACCTGCCGTGTCGGACCCTTCCCCTGCCGTCGGCGGAGAGACGCCGTCGCGCCCCCGCAACTCCCTGCGCACCGCGGTGGTGTGGGAGGTGCTGGAGCGCGCCCTGGCCGCCCGTAACGCCGCCGTCGGTACGGCGGGCCTCGACATCCTCGACACCGGGGGCGGCACGGGTAACTTCGCCGTGCCCGTGGCGCGCCTGGGCCACCGGGTGACCGTGGTCGACCCGAGCCCCAACGCGCTGTTCGCGCTGGAGCGCCGGGCCGCCGAGGCGGGCGTGGCCGACCGGGTCCACGGCGTCCAGGGCGACATCCACGGCCTGTTCGACGTCGTGGAGCGCGGCGGCTACGACGCCGTGCTCTGCCACGGCGTCCTGGAGTACGTCGACGACCCGGCCGACGGCGTCCGGAACGCCGTCGAGGCGCTGCGCCCCTCCGGCGCCCTCAGCCTCCTGGTGGCCGGGCTCGGCGGCGCCGTCCTCGCCAGGGCCCTCGCCGGGCACTTCACCGACGCCCGGCAGGCGCTCACGGACCCGGCGGGCCGCTGGGGCGAGGGCGACCCGGTGCCCCGCCGCTTCACCGTCGACCAGCTCACCGGACTGGTCGACAAGGCCGGTGTCGACGTGGGCGCGGTGCACGGGGTACGGGTCTTCTCGGACCTGGTCCCGGGTGTTCTGGTGGACACTCAGCCGGGGGCTCTGGAGGCCCTGCTGAAGCTGGAGACGGCCGCCGCGGAGCTTCCCTCCTTCCACTCCGTCGCGAGCCAGTTGCACGTCCTGGGCGAGAAGCGGGCCTGACGGAGTGGCCCCGGAGCACTGATCGCGGGGCTGATCAGCGACGCAGCATCGCATGGAGTGCGCCACAGGCCCCCCGGCGGAGCGCTCGGCGCCGTATGATCGGGGTACGCCTTCCGGCATGACGGGTCGACGGTTGGGGAATCAACGCCTCAACGGCCGAGTCGGCATGGCGGCCCGGATTGGCGAAATGGCGTAGAGGGCGGGTTTCACGGGGGCGATTCCCTGCCTATCCTGAAGGGGCCGCATACCGGTCGCCCCCCGCGACCGACGACTAGGAGGACTCCGTGCCGCTCTCGGAGCACGAGCAGCGAATGCTCGAGCAAATGGAGCGAGCGCTGTACGCCGAAGATCCCAAGTTCGCGACAGCGCTTGAGGGAAGCGGGCTGCGTACATACACCCGGCGACGGGTCTACCAGGCGGTCGCTGGCTTTCTGGTGGGTATCGCGCTCCTCATGACCGGTATGGTCGCCAAACAGATCTGGATCGGCGTGGTGGGCTTCCTCGTCATGCTGGGCTGCGCGGTTCTCGCGGTCACCGGCTGGCGCAAGGCTCCGAAACCGGGTGAGCAGCAGGCACCCGGCGAGGCCGCGGGCGACCGCGGACAACCACGGCAGCGCCGCTCGTTCATGAACCGGATCGAGCAGCGGTGGCAGCGCCGCCGTGACGAGCAGGGGCAGTAGGACGAGCACAGAGGCTTCCGGACTCGCAGTAGTGGTGCGACGGCCGTGAGAAACGGCTGAGACGGGTGAGGGGCGAACGCGACAGCGTTCGCCCCTCACCCGTCTTCGCGCGTACGGGCCTCTCCGTCCGCACCTGGTGGCCGCACCGCGCCTTCGCGACGGGCTGGGAGGCGCTGAGCTGAGAGGGGCTGAGAGGGGCAGACCCCGGGCGGAGGACAGGCGGAGAGGCAGCGGGCGGACGGTAGCGGGCGGACGACGGAGGGCGGGGTACGAGGCCCGGAACCGCCCTCGTACCCCGCCCGCCCCGCACCGCTTTCCGCCTGCCGGGATCAGCCCTGCTGCCGGGACGGCCTGCGGAACAGCGCCGCCCACCGGCGGCCCAGCTCCAGGCGCCGTATCCCCCAGCGATCGGTCACGGCGGCCCAGCGCGCGGTCAGCGCCCACATCACCCGAATGGAGGAGCGCGGCAGAAGAAGCGCGCGCTGCCTGGTCCAGCGGCCGGCCGCCTCGCCCAGCCCCGCGCGCACCCGCTGCACGTCCTCGGCCAGCCCCGGAACGGGCCGGGGCTCCGGTGCGTACAGCACCTGCTCCACCGCCCTCGCCACCCGGTGCACGGCGTCGGCGGGCTCACCCTCCAGCTGCCCCAGCCGCACGATCCGGGCCGCCGTCCGGCGCGGAGTCCGCGCGTCGTCGGGACGGACACCGTGGTCCCAGGCCGAGTCGACGATCTCCCGCCAGGCGCCCAGCGCCCGCGCCGTGGCATCGGCGGGCGTACGCCCCCCGGAACCGAGGCGCCGGGCCCGGACCCTGGTCCGCCACAGCAGCGGCAACAGGGGCACCAGCAGCACGACCAGCACGATCAGCGTCACCAGGGCGATCGTCCCGGCGGACGGGCCGGAGTCGGTCGGAGGCAGCGCCCCCGCCTGGGTGAGCGGGCCGCAGTCGCCGATCCGGGCCGCCTGGGGCGGGCAGCTTTCCGACGCGGACGGCGAGGCGTCCGGCGCGGCCGAGGCGCTGGCCTCGGGCTGGGACGGGTCCTCGGCCTCGGCCGAGGGAGCCTCCGGAATGGTGTAGTCAGGTGCGCTGCCCCGACTCGGCGTCGGCTCGAAACGCGTCCAGCCGGCGCCCTCGAAATACAGCTCCGGCCAGGCATGGGCGTCCCGCAGCCCCACGGACGTCGTGCCGTCCGGCTGGGGCGTGCCCGGGGTGAAGCCCACCGCCACCCGCGCCGGTATGCCCAGCGTGCGGGCCATGGCCGCCATCGCGAACGAGAAGTGGACGCAGAAGCCCTCCTTCTCCCGGAGGAAGCGGCTGATGGCCGTGACACCCGTGCCGGAGGAGACCTGCGTGTCGTACGTGAAGCCGCCCTCCACGGAGAACCAGTCCTGGAGCCGGACCGCCCGCTCGTAGTCGTTCGCCGCGCCCGCGGTCACGTCGCGCGCGGTGGTCCGCACCATGTCCGGCAGGACGTCCGGGACCTTCGTGAACTCCCGGACGACCGACGCCGGGGGTCGCGGCGCCGACGCCAGCTGCTCCCGGGACGGCTCCACCAGCAGGCTGGTCACCTGGTAGCGCGCGCCCTGTGTCGTCTCGCCCCGGTCGCCGACCAGGGTCCGGCCGCTCGGCTCGAAGCGCCAGCGTCCCTCGATGTCCACCTCGGACGCGGGGTACGGCATCGGCAGGTAGTTCTGCCGGTACCAGCCGGCGGCGGTGATGTTCGTCGTGATCTCGGTGGTGCTGACGTCACCGCTCAGGCCGGGCGGGCCGGGAAGGCGGTCCGGCACGTCCTCCACACTGCGCTGGGAGAACCGCCAGGACGCGCCGTCGAAGTCGTCCAGAGCCATGATCCGCAGATACAGGTTCCGGGTGTCCTCCGCGTTCGTCCGGTACCGCAACGCCTCCCGGTCCTCGGGCTGGTTGAGGTTGTCCTGGAGCGACACCAGCGGATTGACGGCCGAGATCGTGCCGCCGCCCAGACCCGAACCCGCGCCGGACCCCGTGCCGTCGAGCAGCCCGCCGTTCAGGGACGGCAGCGCGGCGGGCACGACGAGGGCGATGCCCAGCGCCATCACACCGATACGACGGCCCGTGCGCACCGGGGCCGAGAGGGCGTTCGCGGCCCCGGTCAGGTCGCCCGGCCGCCGTGGAGCACTGCCGAAGACCCGGCCCCACTGGGAGAGCCGTTCGCGGCCCTCGGCCAGCAGCAACAGCAGATACCCGCCCGCCGCCAGGAGGAACCACAGCCAGGAGGCGTCGCCGCCGGAGAGACCGGCGGCGACCGAGTACAGGGCCAGCAGCGGCAGTCCGGCGGGCGCCGCGCCGCGCATCGTCACGGCCAGCACGTCCACGGCCAGACCGATCACCATCACGCCGCCGACCAGCATCAGTTTGATGCCGTCGGTCGCGGGGGCCGGGATCGCGAACCGGCCGACGTCCTGACCGCCCTCGTTCAGCAGCTCGCCGAAGCGCAGGAAGACCTCCGGACCCGGCAGCACACCGAGGACGGCGTCCTCGGAGGCGAACGCCACGGTGAGCATCAGCAGTCCGGCGACCGTCTGGAGCGCCACCGTCAGCGCCCTGGCCAGCGGCACCCGCCTCGCCAGCACACCGACCCCGGTGACGATCCCCACCATCAGCGCCGCCTGGAGGATCCAGATGGCGGGATCGACCAGCGGCAGCAGCGCGCCCGCCGACATCATCGTGGCGGCGAACGCGCACAGCGCCAGCCTCGCGGCACCGCTCATGACCAACCTCCGGAGAAACCGGCCGAGCCCGGTGTCGTACCCGACTCGGCGCGCTGGTGTGCCGCCTGCTGCCACAGCTCGGGAAGGGCGGCCCCCGCCGGTACCGGCAGGACCGTCCACCCGGACTCACGGAGCCGCCGCAGCCGCTCCTGGACCGGCGCGGGCAGGTCGCCGCCGTCCTGGAGCCGCGCGGAACTGTCCAGGACGAACGCCACCGCGGCGCCGGCGCGCTGCCGCATCCGGCCGACCACGGCGGTCTGGTCGTCGTCCAGATCACCGAGGAAGGCGACCAGCAGCCCCTCGTTGCCGCCGCGCAGCACCTCGTACGCGCGGCTGAGCCCCGTACCGTCGGAGTGGTCCACGACGGCGAGCGTGTCCATCATCAGTCCGGCCGTGTCGGCGGACTGGTGCGAGGAGCCGGCGAACCCCTCGGCGCCCTCGCCGGGCACCGAGCGTCCGGTGTCCGTCAACAGCCGTACGGCGAAGCCCCGTTCCAGCAGGTGCACCAGCGCGGAGGCCGCGCCCGACACCGCCCACTCGAACGCCGACTCGGGACCCGCGCCCTCGTAACCGACCTGCCGGGTGTCGAGCAGCACCGTGCATCTGGCCCGCTGCTGCTGTTCCTCGCGGCGCACCATCAGCTCGCCGTAGCGCGCCGTGGAGCGCCAGTGCACCCGGCGCAGGTCGTCGCCGTGCCGGTAGCCGCGCGGGATGACGTCGTCCTCGCCGGCCGCCGCCATGGAGCGCTGCCGCCCGTCGCCGTACCCCGCCGCGGCTCCCGCCAGCCGCACCGGCGGCAGCGGTTCGGTGCGCGGGACGACCGTCAGGATGTCCTGGGCGCTGAACGAACGCGTCAGCTCGCACATGCCGAACGGGTCGCTCAGCCGGAGCTGGAGCGGTCCGAGCGGATAGCGCCCGCGCAGGTCCGAGCGCACCCGGTAGGAGACCTCCCGGCGTCCGCCCGCCTCGACCCGGTCCAGGACGAACCGGGGACGCGGCCCCAGCACGTACGGCACATGGTCCTGGAGCATCAGCAGACCGGTGGGCAGCCGCGACACGTTGTCCATCCGCAGATGGACCCGGGCCTCGGACCCCGCCGGCACCCGCGACGGCGAGAGCCGTCTGCTGCCCGCGACCCGGTAGCGCGTCCGGTACAGCGCGCCCACACAGACCAGCGGGAGGACGGCCAGCAGCAGCCCCACCCGCAGCAGATCCGCCTGGCCGAGGACGTAGGCGCAGACCGCCGCCGCGATGCCCGCGGCGAAGAAGGACCGGCCGCGGGTGGTGAGACCGCCCAGCGCCGCCCGCAGTCCGCCCTTGTCGTCGGCGCCGGAGGCGGTGGCGCCGGGCTCCATCACAGCCGCCGTGCGCCCGGCTGCTGCCGGTCGTAGAGCGGCGCGGCGGCCGTGGGGGCCTGCCGGCCGCCGTCGGCCGTCGGCACCGGGACCCGCCCGAGGATCTCCTGCACCACCTGCTCGGCGGTCCGGCGGTTGAGCTGTGCCTGCGCGGTCGGCAGCAGCCGGTGCGCGAGCACCGGCACCGCCAGCGCCTGCACGTCGTCCGGCAGCGCGTACTCCCGGCCGCTCAGGGCGGCGGACGCCTTCGCCGCGCGCAGCAGATGCAGCGTCGCGCGCGGCGAGGCGCCGAGCCGGAGATCCGGGTGCTCACGGGTGGCGGCGACCAGCTCCACCCCGTACCGCTTGACGGAGGGGGCCACGTGCACGTTCCGCACGGCGTCGATCAGCTTCACGATGTCGTGCGCGTGGGCCACCGGCTGGAGGTCGTCCAGCGGTGAGACCCCGCCGTGCACGTCCAGCATCTCCAGTTCGGCCTCCGCGCTCGGATAGCCGATGGAGACCCTGGCCATGAAACGGTCGCGCTGGGCCTCGGGGAGGGGGTAGGTGCCCTCCATCTCGACCGGGTTCTGCGTCGCCACCACCATGAAGGGACTGGGCAGTTCGTACGTCTGCCCGTCGATGGTGACCTGGCGCTCCTCCATGGACTCCAGGAGCGCCGACTGGGTCTTCGGCGAGGCACGGTTGATCTCGTCGCCGATCACGATCTGCGCGAAGATCGCTCCCGGCTTGAACTCGAAGTCGCGCCGCTGCTGGTCGTAGATGGACACCCCGGTGATGTCCGAGGGCAGCAGGTCGGGCGTGAACTGGATACGCCGCACCGAGCAGTCGATGGACCGCGCGAGCGTCTTGGCCAGCATGGTCTTGCCGACGCCGGGGACATCCTCGATGAGCAGATGTCCTTCGGCGAGCAGCACTGTCAGCGAAAGCCGTACGACCTCAGGCTTGCCTTCGATCACACCTTCCACCGATGCGCGGACACGCTCCGCTGTGGTGGTCAGATCTGTGAGGCTCGCTCGATCGTCATAGGTCGTCACCCGGCCCTCCTCGGCCCGTTCATACGGGCCGAGGCATTCTCACGGCCCGGCCCACCCCTGCAATACGGGCGAGGGTCCGGAAAGACCGGACCGCCGCCGTCACTCACGCATTCTTGTTGCCGTTACCGCTTCGTGTCACTCGCCTGTGGATAAGTGGGTGTGGATTGCCGGAGTTGGCCGGGTTTCTGGTGTACGCGCCGTCGGCCGGGTACGTCGTCGGCGGCGTGGTGGTGCGTGGCCGTGCGGTTCGTGGGCTGTGCGGTGGGGTCGGCGGAGCGCGTCGTCGGTGTGCGCGGCGCGGTCAGCCCGCCGGGTCGATCTCCCGCAGCAGACCGGTCGACACGTCGAAGACGAAGCCGCGCACGTCGTCGGTGTGCGGAAGGAACGGTGAGGTCCGTACCCGCCGCATCGACTGCCGTACGTCCTGGTCCACGTCCCGGAAGGACTCCACGGCCCAGGCCGGACGCTGCCCGACCTCCATTTCCAGTTCGTGCCTGAAGTCCTCGGTGAGGGCCTCCAGGCCACAGCCGGTGTGATGGATGAGGACGACGCTGCGGGTCCGCAGCGCGCGCTGGCTGATGGTGAGGGAGCGGATGACGTCGTCGGTGACGACGCCGCCCGCGTTCCGGATCGTATGACAGTCGCCGAGCTCCAGGCCCAGCGCGTCGTGCAGGTCGAGACGGGCGTCCATGCAGGCGACCACGGCGACGCGGAGCACCGGGCGGGCGTCCATGCCGGGGTCGCCGAAGTTCTCGGCGTAGCGCCGGTTGGCGTCCACGAGTCGATCGGTGACCGTACCGTCGGTGCGGGCGGCGCCGGCGGAAGCCGGGGCGGGCGCGGCGGGGAGGTGCGCGGAAGTCGACATACCCATAGACGGTAATGCTCAGCCCCCTCCGGGGACCGCTGTACGACGGGACAAACATCGTCAACGAGGGCCGGTGTGAGGTAAGCCACACGGGTGCGGATCCTGTTCCGCGGACGAGCGGGGACGCCGCTGTCGATCGCACGCGATCCCGTCACCGGCCCCGTCCGGATCTTCACGAGATCTCCGCCCCGGCGTCCGTCCGAGCCCCCCGGCTTCCCCTCCGACGTCCCTCCGGCCTCCCTTCGACGTCCCTCCGGTTTCCGTCCGGCCTCCCTCCGGGCTCCGACGGTTCTCCGTCCGGCCCGTCGCCGACGCACCGTCGGATCGCCGTCGTCCGACGCCCGTTCCCCCGCCGGACCCCGCCGCCGCTCCGCCCGCAGCGGTCCGTGCGACGCGCTGGCCGGTTGATTGACCGGGATGGCCTGTGGACTAAAGTGACGCCGAGTTCACGGACATCCTGAACACCCTGCCGGAACACTCCCCGAATTCCCCCGCGTGTGCGGCGTACGTGCGGCCCGGCCTCCTCACGCTCGGCGGTACGTCCGTCCACGCCGGACCTGAGAGGGCGCATGAGCGAGCGCAGCCAGCCAACCGGGCCCCGCGAGGACCGCGTATGACCGCGACCCGGCACGTTCCGGTGATGCTCGACCGGTGTCTCCAACTGCTCGCCCCCGCCCTCGCCGCACCCGGCGCCGTCGTCGTCGACTGCACCCTCGGGCTCGGCGGCCACAGCGAGGCACTGCTCAGCACCTTCCCCGCCGCCCGGCTGGTCGCCCTCGACCGGGACAAGGAGGCGCTGCGGCTCTCCGGCGAGCGCCTCGCCCCGTACGGCGACCGGGCCACCCTCGTGCACGCCGTCTACGACGAACTCCCCGACGTGCTCGACCGGCTGGGCATCCCGCGCGTCCAGGGCGTCCTCTTCGACCTCGGCGTCTCGTCCATGCAACTCGACGAGGCGGAGCGGGGGTTCGCGTACGCCCAGGACGCCCCGCTCGACATGCGGATGGACCAGTCGGCCGGCATGAGCGCCGCCGAGGTCCTCAACACCTACCCGCCGGGCGAACTGGTGCGCATCCTGCGGGCGTACGGCGAGGAGAAGCAGGCCAAGCGCATCGTCTCGGCGATCGTCCGGGAACGCGCCGACAAGCCCTTCGGCAACAGCGCCCGGCTGGTCGAACTCATCCGCGACGCCCTGCCGCAGGCCGCCAAACGCACCGGCGGCAACCCCGCCAAACGCACCTTCCAGGCCCTGCGCATCGAGGTCAACGGCGAACTGTCCTCCGTGGAGGCGGCGATCCCCGCCGCGGTGAAGGCCCTCGCCGTCGGCGGCCGTATCGCCGTACTCGCCTACCACTCCCTCGAAGACCGCCTGGTCAAGCAGGTCTTCGCGGCCGGCGCCACCGTCACCGCGCCGCCCGGTCTGCCCGTCGTGCCCGAGCGCTACCAGCCCCGGCTCAAGCTCCTCACCCGGGGCGCCGAACTCCCCACCGAGGAGGAGGTCGCCGAGAACCGCCGGGCCGCCCCCGCCCGGCTGCGCGGCGCGGAACGGATCCGGGAGGACGTGCGGTGAGGGGCCCGGCCAGGCAGCTGAGGGGGCGCGCCGCGCGGCTCGCCCGGCTGATGCCGACGACCGGGCCGAGTACCGCGGCGCGTACGCCGTTCGTCCTGCTGGTCGTCGTCCTCCTCGGCGGCGGGCTGATCACGCTCCTCCTGCTGAACTCCTCCCTCAACGAGGGCTCGTTCACGCTCAGCGAGCTCAAGAGGAAGACCACCGACCTCACCGACGAGCAGCAGGCCCTCCAGCGGGACGTGGACGGCCTCTCGGCGCCCGACGCGCTCCAGCGCCGCGCCCGGGAGCTCGGCATGGTGCCCGGCGGCAGCCCCGCCTTCCTGCACCCCGACGGCAGCGTCAGCGGCGTCCCCGCCGAGGCCGACGCGCTCCCGTACACCGCGCCGTCCGCCATGGGCGCCACCCCGCCCGCCGCGCCGGGCCTGCCCGCTTCGCTCGCCCCGTCCGTGACGCCCTCGCCGGCGCCCGCGGACCCGGCGGCGACCCCGTCCTCCTCAGGAGGAGCCCCGTCCGCCACCCCGTCGGGCACCCCCTCCGCGTCGGCCGGCCCGCGCGGCGGCCCCTCCGGCGGGTCCCGGCCCGCGGCGACGGCCGGCACCCCCACCCCGACGACCTCCGGCAGGTGACGCAGTGCCCCCCGAGCAACCACCGCGCCGCCGCGTCCCCGGGCCCGCCCGCGGCGCGGGCGGCCGGCGCCCCCGGCCCGAACCGCGCGCCCCGCAGCGCCCCGCGCCCGCCGGCCGCCCGCGCCGCCCCGCCCAGGGCCGGCCGCGCCCCGGCTCCCGTACCCCGCACCGCATCCAGCTCGGCGACCACCGGCCCCGGCTGCGGCTGGTCAGCATCGGTCTGACCCTGGTGATGCTGGTCTTCGTCGTCCGGCTGCTCCAGGTGCAGGCGGTCGACGCCGACGCGTACACCGCCAAGGCGGAGAAGAACCGGTTCATGAGCGTCACGCTGGCCGCCGAGCGCGGCGAGATCACCGACCGCGCCGGAGTCGCCCTCGCCACCAGCGTCGACGCGCACGACATCACGGCCGACCCGAAGATGTTCACCCCCGGCGACAGCAACGTCCCCGACGCTCCCGAGCAGGCCGCCGCGCTCCTCGCGCCCATCCTCGACAAGGAGCCCGAGACGCTCGCCAAGCAGCTCTCGGCGCCCCGGTCCCGTTTCACCGTCCTCGCCCACCGCCAGACACCCCAGGTCTGGAACCAGATCAGCGATCTGCGGGCCGTCCTCGCCGAGAAGGCCGACACCGCGCGTGCCGCGCTCGTCGCCAAGGGCGGCAAGGCCGACGACGCGCCGACCAGCGTTCTCGCCGGGGTCTTCCAGGAGCCCAGCAGCAAACGGGTGTACCCCAACGGGGACCTCGCCGCCGGGATACTGGGGTACGTCAACGCGGCCGGCCACGGGGGCGGCGGCGTGGAGTCCATGCTCGACGCGAAGCTGTCCGGCCAGGACGGCGAGATCACCTACGCGCACTCGGGCGGCCGGCGCGTCCCCACGGCCGACTCCGAGGAGACCCCCGCCGTCCCCGGCACCGACATCGAGCTCACCATCGACCGGGACATCCAGTGGGCCGCCCAGCGGGCCATCACCGACCAGGTCGCCGAGTCCAAGGCCGACCGGGGCTACGTGATGGTGCAGAACACCCGGACGGGCGAAGTGCTCGCCATGGCCAACGCCCCCGGCTTCGACCCCAACGACCTCTCCCAGGCCGACGCCACCGCCATGGGCAACGCCGCCCTCCAGGACGCCTTCGAACCGGGCTCCACCAGCAAGGTCATGTCCATGGCCGCCGTCCTGGAGGAGCAGGCCGCCACCCCCGGCACCCATGTCACCGTGCCCAACCGGCTGCACCGGGGCGACCGCCTCTTCAAGGACGACATCGACCACCCGACCTGGTATCTGACCCTCAACGGCGTCCTCGCCAAGTCCAGCAACATCGGCACCATCCTGGCGACCGGGCAGCTCGGCAGGACCCAGCCCGAGGCCAACAAGGTCCTCCACTCCTATCTGCGCAAATTCGGCATCGGCAGCCCCAGCGGCCTCGGCTATCCCGGCGAGACCCAGGGCATCCTGGCCGACCCGGGGGACTGGTCGACCTCGCAGCAGTACACGATTCCCTTCGGCCAGGGCCTGTCCGTCAACGCCATGCAGGCCGCCTCGGTCTACTCGACCATCGCCAACGGAGGCGTACGGATCGAACCCACCCTGGTCCGCGGCACCCAGGGCCCCGACGGCCGCTTCACCCCCGCGCCCGCCCCGAAGAAGACCCGGGTCGTCAGCGAGCGGACCGCGAAGACACTCGCCACCATGCTCGAATCCGTCGTCGGCGACGAGGCGGGCACCGGCACCAAGGCCCGTATCCCCGGCTACCGCGTCGCGGGCAAGACCGGCACCGCCAACCGGGTCGACCCCGAGACCGGCCGCTACAAGGGCTACACGGCCTCCTTCGCGGGCTTCGCGCCCGCCGACGACCCGCAGCTCACCGTCTACTGCGCCATCCAGAACCCCACCCGGGGCAGCTACTTCGGCGGCCAGATCTGCGGCCCCATCTACAAGGAGGTCATGGAGTTCGCTCTCAAGAGCCTCCAGGTCCCACCGACCGGCAGGAAGTCCGATCCCCTGCCGGTCGAGTTCAAGCCCGGCGAGTGACCCGAGGAACAACCCAGTGACAACGATCACCCCCGACTCCGGGAACCACGACGACCCGTCCGACACCCCGACGGACGCCCCCGCCACCCGGCGCCCCTCACGTGGCCGGGCCCCCGCCGAGCCCGGTACGCTCACCGCCGTGCCCCACGCAGATCAGTACGTAACCACCACAAAGGACGCGCCCGTGAACCATCCCGGAGCGCCCCGCCCCCAGCAGGTCCGGCCGACCCCGCTCGCCGGCCTCGCCGCCCGGCTGGGCGCCGAGCCCCCGGCCGACGGAGCGGCGACGGGCATCACCCACGACTCGCGGGCGGTGCGCGAGGGTGACGTGTACGCGGCCCTGCCCGGCTCCCGCTTCCACGGCGCCGACTTCTCCGCCCAGGCCGCCGACCTCGGCGCGGCGGCGATCCTCACCGACCCGGCCGGCGCCGAACGCGCCGCCACGACCGGCCTGCCGGTGCTGGTCACCCCCGACCCCCGGGGCGCCATGGGCGAACTGGCCGCCGAGATCTACGGCCACCCCGGCGCCGGTCTGCTCCAGATCGGCATCACCGGCACGTCCGGCAAGACCACCACCGCGTACCTGGTCGAAGGCGGCCTGCGCGGCGCGGGACACCACACCGGGCTCATCGGCACCGTCGAGATGCGGATCGGCGACGAGCGCATCAAGTCCGAGCGCACCACCCCCGAGGCCACCGACCTCCAGGCGCTCCTCGCCGTCATGCGCGAACGCGGTGTCGACTCCGTCGCCATGGAGGTTTCCAGCCACGCGTTGGTGCTCGGCCGGGTCGACGGCTGTGTCTTCGACATCGCCGTCTTCAACAACCTCAGCCCGGAGCACATGGAGTTCCACTCCGGCATGGAGGACTACTTCCAGGCCAAGGCACGGCTGTTCACCCCCGAACGCAGCCGGCTCGGCGTCGTCAACTTCGACGACGAGTACGGCCGCCGGCTCGTCACCGAGGCGGGCGTGCCCCTCACCACCTTCTCCGCCGAGGGCCACCCCGACGCGGACTGGCGCGCCGAGGACGTCGAGGTCGGCTCGCACGGCAGCACCTTCACCGTGGTCAGCCCCAAGGGCGAGCGGATCCGCGCCCAGGCCCCGCTGCCCGGCCCGTTCAACGTGGCCAACACCCTGGCCGCCGTCGTCACCCTCGCCGTGGCCGGAATCGACCCCCAGGTCGCCGCCGACGGCATCGCCGACGTCCCCGGCGTCCCCGGCCGGCTGGAGCGCGTCGACGCCGGCCAGCCCTACCTCGCCGTCGTGGACTACGCCCACAAGACCGACGCCGTCGAATCCGTCCTGCGCTCCCTGCGCAAGGTCACCCGGGGCAAGGTGCACATCGTCCTCGGCTGCGGCGGCGACCGCGACCGTTCGAAGCGCCCCTCGATGGGCGCCGCCGCCGCCCGGCTCGCCGACACCGCCGTACTGACCTCGGACAACCCGCGTTCCGAGGACCCCCTCGCGATCCTCGCCGCGATGCTCGCGGGCGCCGCCGAGGTGCCCATCCACGAGCGCGGCGACGTGCTGGTCGACGCCGACCGCGCGGCGGCCATCGCCTCCGTGGTCTCCCGCGCGGGCGAGGGCGACACCGTCCTCATCGCCGGGAAGGGCCACGAGCAGGGCCAGGACATCGCCGGGGTGGTGCGCGCCTTCGACGACCGCCAGGTGCTGCGGGAGGCCATCGAGCGCTCCCGCGGCCGTCGGACCGAGCGCCCCGGCCAGGAATGAGGCAACCGTCCGGCGGCCCCGGACCGTGCCGTCAGAGCCCCGGCAGGCACGCGCGTGCCGCCGGCCGCGTACACCCCGTACGAGGACCCGTGCGGCGGCCCGCGGCGTGCCCGTACGGCGGACGCCCCGCCGCCCGCCGCCCGCGCGCCGGGCTCCCCGACGGCGCCCCCGCGCGCTCCCGCACGTCCCGCACCCCGCGCCGTCCGCCACCACCCCGCCGGGCCCCCGCCCCGCCGCCCTCCCCCTCCCGCGTCCCCTTCACCCGCCCACCACTTGCCGGACGGTCCCAGTGATCACCCTCTCCCTCGCCGAGATCGCCACCATCGTCGGCGGGCAGCCCCACGACATACCTGACCCCGCCGCCCGCGTCACCGGCCCCGTCGTCATCGACTCCCGCGCGGTGGCCGACGGCAGCCTCTTCGCCGCCTTCGCCGGCGAGAACGTCGACGGCCACGACTACGCCCGCCGGGCCGTCGAGGCGGGCGCCACCGCCGTCCTGGCCACCCGGCCCGTCGGCGTCCCCGCCGTCGTCGTCGAGGACGTCGTCCAGGCCCTCGGCGCCCTCGCCCGTGCCGTCGTGGAGCGCACCGGTGCCACGACCGTCGCCCTCACCGGATCGTCGGGCAAGACCAGCACCAAGGACCTCATCGCCCAGCTCCTGCGCCGCGCGGGCCCCACCGTGTGGCCGGAGGGCAACCTCAACAACGAGATCGGACTCCCGCTCACCGCCCTGCGCGTGACCGAGGACACCCGTTTCCTGGTCCTGGAGATGGGCGCCCGCTACATCGGCGACATCCGCTATCTCACCGGCCTCGTCCCCCCGAGGATCGGCCTCGTCCTGAACGTCGGCACCGCCCACATCGGCGAGTTCGGCGGACGCGAGCAGATCGCCGTCGCGAAGGGCGAGATGGTCGAGTCCCTGCCGTCCGCCGAGGACGGCGGTGTCGCCGTCCTGAACGCCGACGACCCCCTCGTACGCGCCATGTCCACCCGCACCAAGGCACGCGTCGTGCTGTTCGGAGAGTCCGACGAAGCAGACGTACGGGCAGAGAACGTGCACGTCGACCCCCTCGGCAGACCCTCCTTCCGCCTTCGAACACCCACCGGGTGCAGGGAGCTGACGCTGCGGCTGTACGGTGAGCATCACGTGTCGAACGCGCTCGCCGCGACCGCCGTCGCCCATGAGTTGGGCATGTCCGTCGACGAGATCGCCCTGGCGCTCTCCGAGGCGGAGACCCTCTCCCGCTGGCGTATGGAGGTCACCGAGCGCGCGGACGGCGTGACGATCGTCAACGACGCCTACAACGCGAACCCCGACTCCATGCGAGCAGCGCTCCGCGCGCTGGTCGCCATGGGCGGTGCCGCCAGGGAAACCGGTGGCCGCACGTGGGCGGTGCTCGGCCCGATGGCCGAACTCGGGGACGAGGCGCTCGCCGAGCACGACGCGGTCGGACGGCTCGCCGTCCGGCTCAACGTCAGCAAGCTCGTCGCAGTCGGGGGCAGGGAAGCGTCCTGGCTGCGACTGGGCGCCTACAACGAGGGTTCGTGGGGTGAGGAGTCGGTGCACGTGTCCGACGCGCAGGCGGCGGTCGATCTGTTGCGCAGTGAACTGCGTCCGGGGGACGTCGTGCTGGTGAAGGCTTCCAGGTCGGCCGGACTGGAGCGGGTCGCCCAGGCACTGCTCGGGAACGCTGTCGAGGGTGAGGTCTCCGGCCGATGAGGCAGATCCTCTTCGCGGGAGCCATCGGGCTCTTCCTGACCCTGATCGGCACACCGCTGCTGATCAAGCTGCTGGCCCGCAAGGGCTACGGCCAGTTCATCAGGGACGACGGCCCGCGCAGCCACGGCAGCAAGAAGGGCACGCCCACCATGGGCGGCATCGCCTTCATCCTCGCCACCCTGATGGCCTACGCCCTGGCGAAGGTGATCACCGGCGAGGACCCGAGGTTCTCGGGTGTGCTGGTCCTGTTCCTGATGACGGGGATGGGCCTGGTCGGTTTCCTGGACGACTACATCAAGATCGTCAAGCAGCGTTCGCTGGGCCTGCGGGCCAAGGCGAAGATGGCCGGACAGCTGATCGTGGGTATCGCCTTCGCGGTGCTCTCGCTCCAGTTCGCCGACGGCCGCGGCAACACCCCGGCCTCCACCAAGCTGTCCTTCGTCACGGACTTCGGCTGGTCCATCGGACCGGTGCTCTTCGTGGTCTGGGCGCTGTTCATGATCCTCGCCATGTCCAACGGCGTGAATCTGACGGACGGTCTGGACGGCCTGGCCACCGGCGCCTCGGTGATGGTCTTCGGCGCGTACACGTTCATCGGTCTCTGGCAGTTCCAGGAGTCCTGTGCCAACGCCCTGACCCTGACCAACCCCAACGCCTGTTTCGAGGTACGCGACCCCCTCGACCTCGCCGTCGTCGCCTCCGCCCTGATGGGCTCCTGCTTCGGCTTCCTGTGGTGGAACACCTCACCCGCCAAGATCTTCATGGGCGACACCGGTTCGCTCGCGCTCGGCGGCGCCCTCGCGGGTCTCGCCATCTGCTCCCGCACGGAACTCCTGATCGCCCTGCTCGGCGGCCTCTTCGCCCTCATCACCATGTCCGTGGTGATCCAGGTCGGCTCCTTCCGGCTGACGGGCAAGCGCGTCTTCCGGATGGCCCCGCTCCAGCACCACTTCGAACTCAAGGGGTGGTCCGAAGTCCTTGTCGTGGTCCGTTTCTGGATCATCCAGGGCATGTGCGTGATCGTCGGACTCGGTCTCTTCTACGCGGGCTGGGCGGCCGACAAGTGAGCGACCACCGGCCGGCCGGGGACCCGGCCGGCCTCCGGGCCCGGTGGCGGGGCAGGCGGGTCACCGTCGCCGGTCTCGGCGTCTCCGGTGTACCGGCGGCCCGCGCGCTGCGTGACCTCGGCGCCGAGGTCACGGTCGTCAACGACGGCGACGACGAGCGGGCCCGTACCCAGGCCGCCGAACTCGACGGCACCGGCGTCACCGTACGGCTCGGTGACGGCGCGACCCTCCCCGAGGGCACCGAACTGGTCGTCACCGCGCCCGGCTGGGGCCCCGGCAAACCCCTCTTCGCCGCCGCGGCCGAGGCCGGGGTACCGGTCTGGGGCGACGTCGAACTGGCCTGGCAGCTCAGGGGCCCCGACGCCGCGCCCTGGCTCGTCGTCACCGGCACCAACGGCAAGACCACCACCGTCCGCATGCTCGCCGCCATCCTCCGGGCGGCGGGCCTGCGCACCGAGGCGGTCGGCAACATCGGGGTCTCCCTGCTCGACGCCGTCCTGCCGGACGAGGACGGCCGGGAGAAGTACGACGTCCTCGCCGTCGAACTGTCCAGCTACCAGCTGCACTGGGCACCGAGCCCGCGCGCCCACTCCGCCGCCGTCCTCAACATCGCCCCCGACCACCTCGACTGGCACGGCTCCATGGCGGCCTACACCGCCGCCAAGGGGCGCGCCTACGAGGGCAACACCGTCGCCTGCGTCTACAACGCCGCCGACAAGGCCACCGAGGACCTGGTGCGCGAGGCGGACGTCGTGGAGGGCTGCCGCGCCGTCGGCTTCACCCTCGGCACCCCCGGCCCCTCCCAACTCGGCGTCGTGGAAGGCATCCTGGTCGACCGTGCCTTCGTGGAGAACCGCGCCGCCCAGGCCCAGGAACTCGCCGAGGTCGCGGACGTGAACCCGCCCGCCCCGCACAACATCGCCAACGCCCTCGCGGCGGCGGCCCTCGCCCGCGCCTACGGCGTCCCCGCGAGGGCCGTACGCGACGGACTGCGCGCCTTCCGCCCGGACCCGCACCGCATCGAGCACGTGACGGACATCGCGGGCGTGGCCTACGTGGACGACTCCAAGGCCACCAACACCCACGCCACGGAAGCCTCCCTGGCCGCGTACGACCCGATCGTCTGGATCGCCGGCGGCCTCGCCAAGGGCGCCTCCTTCGACGAACTGGTCGCGCGCTCCGCCGGACGGCTGCGCGGCGCGGTCCTCATCGGCCGCGACCGCGCGCTGATCGCCGAAGCCCTCGCGCGACACGCCCCCCACGTCCCGGTCGTGGACCTCGACCGGACGGACACTGGGGCGATGCCGGCGGCCGTCCGCGCGGCGGCACGCCTCGCCGAGACCGGGGACACCGTCCTGCTGGCCCCGGCCTGTGCCTCGATGGACATGTTCGTCAACTACAACAAGCGGGGCGAGGCGTTCGCGGAAGCGGTCCGCGCACTCGCCGCCGAGCACGCCTGACCGACCGGCGACCGTCCTGCGAGCGCGAGCCGCGACAGCCCCACCGGCCGGTCGCGCCGCGCACGACTGGAGGGGACAGCGAAGATGCCGGCCGACGACACCACGGGCACGGGCAGGGGACCGCACCGCACGCGCCCTCCGGCGCACCGGCGCTTCCCCGCCGCACCGCCCTTCCCCCCGCCGTCCGCGGCCCTGCCGGGCGGCCCGGCGGGCGTCCTCGGCGGCCCTCCACGGCTGTTCGGACAGCCCGGCCACGCCCTGCGCGGCCGGGTCCCCGGCACGGCCGTACGGGGCGCTCCCACGGCCCGCGGGCGGACCGCCGCCCCCCGGGCCCGGGGACCCCGGCCGCCGCGCGGCCACCGCGTCCGGCGGATGTACGAGAGGGCCCGCCGCACCTGGGACCGCCCCCTCACCGCGTACTACCTGATCCTCGGCGCGAGCCTGCTGCTCACCGTCCTCGGTCTGGTGATGGTCTACAGCGCCTCGATGATCAAGGCGCTGGAGCTCTCGCTGCCCGGCTCGTATTTCTTCCGCAAACAGTTCCTGGCCGCCACCATCGGCGCCGGACTGATGCTGCTCGCCTCCCGGATGCCCGCCAAACTGCACCGCGCGCTGTCCTACCCGCTGCTCGTCGGCGCGGTCTTCCTGATGGTCCTCGTGCAGGTCCCGGGGATAGGGCACGCGGTCAACGGCAACCAGAACTGGATCTACCTCGGCGGACCCTTCCAGCTCCAGCCCAGCGAGTTCGGCAAGCTGGCACTGATCCTGTGGGGCGCCGACCTGCTCGCCCGCAAACACGACAAGAGACTGCTGACCCAGTGGAAACACCTGCTGGTGCCGCTCGTCCCGGTCGCGTTCATGCTGCTCGGACTGATCATGCTCGGCGGCGACATGGGCACCGCCATCATCCTCACCGCGATCCTCTTCGGGCTGCTGTGGCTCGCGGGGGCGCCCACCCGGCTCTTCGGCGGGGTGCTCGCCGTCGCCGTCACCCTCGGCTTCGTCCTCATCGGCACCAACCACAACCGGATGTCCCGGCTCGCCTGCATCGGCGCGAAGGACCTCGGCCCCGACGGCCAGTGCTGGCAGGCCGTGCACGGCCTCTACGCGCTGGCCTCCGGCGGATGGTTCGGTTCCGGACTCGGCGCGAGTGTGGAAAAATGGGGTCAACTCCCCGAACCGCACACCGACTTCATCTTCGCCATCACCGGTGAGGAACTGGGGTTGGCGGGGACGCTGTCGGTACTCGCCCTGTTCGCGGCTCTAGGCTATGCGGGTATCCGCGTGGCCGGACGCACGGAGGACCCCTTCGTGAGGTACGCGGCGGGAGGTGTGACCACGTGGATCACGGCGCAGGCCGTGGTCAACGTCGGCGCGGTGCTCGGTCTGCTGCCGATCGCCGGAGTGCCGCTCCCGCTGTTCTCCTACGGAGGCTCAGCCCTGCTGCCGACCATGTTCGCTGTCGGACTGCTGATCGCGTTCGCGCGAGAGGATCCCGCCGCGAGAGCGGCCCTGGCCATGCGAAGGCCCGGCGTGAGATGGAAGACGATGAGACGGCGCGTCACGAGGCGTCCGTCCGGAGAGCGGTGAATTTCGGTGCATGTCGTACTCGCCGGTGGGGGGACCGCCGGCCACATCGAGCCCGCGCTCGCCCTCGCGGACGCCCTGCGCAGGCAGGACCCCACCGTGGGGATCACGGCCCTCGGCACGGAGCGCGGACTGGAGACCAGGCTGGTACCCGAGCGGGGGTACGACCTGGCCCTCATCCCCGCCGTCCCGCTGCCGCGCAAACCCACCCCGGAACTGATCACCGTCCCCGGGCGGCTCCGCGGCACCATCAAGGCCGCCGAGCAGATCCTGGAGCGCACCAAGGCGGACTGCGTCGTCGGCTTCGGCGGCTACGTCGCCCTGCCCGGCTATCTCGCGGCCAAGCGCCTCGGGGTGCCGATCGTCGTCCACGAGGCCAACGCCCGCCCCGGACTCGCCAACAAGATCGGGTCCCGGTACGCGGCGGCCGTCGCCGTCTCCACGCCCGACAGCAAGCTGCGGGGCGCCCGCTACATCGGCATCCCGCTGCGCCGTACGATCGCCACCCTGGACCGGGCGCGGGTCCGTCCCGAGGCGCGCGCCGCCTTCGGACTCGACCCCAACCTGCCGACGCTGCTGGTCTCCGGCGGCTCGCAGGGCGCCCGCCGGCTCAACGAGGTGGTCCAGCGGGCCGCCCCGCTGCTCCAGCGCTCGGGGATCCAGATCCTGCACGCGGTCGGACCGAAGAACGAAATGCCGCGCGTGGACAACATGCCGGGAATGCCCCCCTACATCCCGGTACCGTATGTCGACCGGATGGATCTCGCCTACGCGGCGGCGGACATGATGCTCTGCCGCGCCGGCGCGATGACCGTCGCCGAACTCTCCGCCGTCGGGCTCCCGGCCGCCTACGTACCGCTGCCGGTCGGCAACGGTGAACAGCGGCTCAACGCCCAGCCGGTGGTGAAGGCGGGCGGCGGGCTGCTGGTCGACGACGCCGAACTGACGCCCGAGTGGGTCCAGGGCCATGTGCTCCCGGTGCTCGCCGATCCGCACCGGCTGTACGAGATGTCCCGCGCGGCGGCCGAGTTCGGCCGCAGGGACGCGGACGAATTGCTGGTCGGCATGGTGTACGAGGCGGTCGCAGCGCGCCGCCAGGGATAGGGAGGCAGGGTCAGTGGCCGGACCGACGACCGCCGAGCGCGGTGCCGTACGCACCGAGTCGGATTCCGGCCGGACCCGGTCGGGCCGGCCCCCGGCCCGTCGTTTCCGGCTTCCCGGACGCCGTATTCTGCTTGTTCTGACTTCCGTGATCCTGATCGGCGGGGGCGGAATCTGGCTGCTTTACGGCTCCGCCTGGCTGCGGGTCGAGGAGGTGCGGACTTCGGGCACTCGGATCCTGAAGCCCGCCGAGGTGGAAGCCGTAGCGACAGTTCCGATCAACGCACCGCTGATTTCCGTCGACACCGAAGCGATCGAGCAACGACTTCGTCAGAAGCTTCCGCGTATCGACTCCGTCGATGTCATTCGGTCATGGCCGAACACCATCGGTCTGAAAGTGACAGAGCGAAAGCCCGCGCTGCTTATCAAAAAGGGCGCAAAGTTCATCGAAGTGGACGCGGGCGGCGTGCGATTCGCGACCGTCGAGAAGGCGCCGAAGGGCGTACCGCTGCTGGAATTGACGGCCGATCAGCCATCGGCCGCCCGGCGCTTCCCGGACGCGCGGCTGACGGCCGGGGCGGTCCGGGTCCGCGACGAACTCCCGGACGAAGTCGCCCGGGACACCAGGGTGCTGAAGGTCCGTTCGTACGACTCGATCTCGCTGGAGTTGAGCGGCGGGCGCACCGTGATGTGGGGGAGCGCACAGGACGGCCGCGCGAAGGCGCGCGCGCTCACCGCCCTCATGAAAGCAGTTCCGAAGGGGGCGCACTTCGATGTGAGTGCGCCCACCGCCCCTTCCGTATCAGGGAGTTGACGCGTATATGTGCTGACCAGCACCCTGGTTGGTCAGCCCGGTGCGTGATCACATAGGGTGAAAAGAAAAACGGGAGGTTCGGCGTGTTCGTTGAACGTGCGCCACGTGTCGACTTAGTGTCCTGTTCGGAAGAGTCCAAGAAGCAGGCACACCGGTAACCCTAAACTTCAAGGTTAGGGTTCGGGTCGGCGTCCGGACCGTCCCATCGGCATCAGTCGTCGTCCCGCGTCAACAGCGGAGCGACGACACGTAACTCGAGGCGAGAGGCCTTCGACGTGGCAGCACCGCAGAACTACCTCGCAGTCATCAAGGTCATCGGTGTCGGCGGCGGTGGTGTCAATGCCATCAACCGAATGATCGAGGTCGGCCTCAAGGGCGTCGAGTTCATCGCGATCAACACCGACGCACAAGCCCTGCTGATGAGTGACGCCGACGTCAAACTCGACGTCGGCCGGGAACTCACCCGCGGACTCGGCGCAGGCGCGAACCCGGCAGTCGGCCGCAAGGCCGCGGAGGACCACCGCGAGGAGATCGAGGAGGTCCTCAAGGGGGCCGACATGGTCTTCGTCACCGCCGGCGAGGGCGGTGGCACCGGCACCGGCGGCGCTCCCGTCGTCGCCAACATCGCCCGCTCGCTCGGCGCCCTCACCATCGGCGTCGTCACCCGCCCCTTCACCTTCGAGGGCCGGCGGCGCGCGAACCAGGCCGAGGACGGCATCGCCGAACTCCGCGAAGAGGTCGACACCCTCATCGTCATCCCCAACGACCGCCTGCTGTCCATCTCGGACCGCCAGGTCAGCGTCCTGGACGCCTTCAAGTCGGCGGACCAGGTGCTGCTCTCGGGTGTTCAGGGCATCACCGACCTCATCACCACGCCCGGTCTGATCAACCTCGACTTCGCCGACGTCAAGTCCGTGATGTCCGAGGCCGGCTCGGCCCTCATGGGCATCGGCTCCGCCCGCGGCGACGACCGCGCGGTGGCCGCCGCCGAGATGGCGATCTCCTCCCCGCTCCTCGAAGCCTCCATCGACGGCGCCCGCGGGGTGCTGCTCTCCATCTCCGGCGGCTCCGACCTCGGTCTCTTCGAGATCAACGAGGCTGCGCAGCTGGTGAGCGAGGCCGCGCACCCCGAGGCCAACATCATCTTCGGCGCCGTCATCGACGACGCCCTCGGCGACGAGGTACGGGTCACCGTGATCGCGGCGGGCTTCGACGGCGGCCAGCCGCCGACCCGGCGCGAGAGCGGCCTCACCTCGGCCAAGCGGGACGACCAGCCGTCCTACCGGTCCTCCGCCCCCGAGCCGGAGCCGATCCGCTCCTCCGGCGGACTCGGCACCGTCCCCGCCCGTGAGGAGTCGTCCTCCCCCGAGCCGGCTCCGGCGGTCAACGAGAAGCCGATGACGGTCTCGCCGCCGCACGTCCCGCCGGCCCGTCCCTACCAGGACACCCAGGCCGAAGAGCTGGATGTCCCGGACTTCTTGAAGTGATAGGTCAGCACGACACGTCGATCTCGACGCGCGGCGCCCATTTCGCCTTCACCGACAGGTGGGGCGGGGTGAGCGCCGCTCCGTACGAGCGGCTCAACCTCGGCGGCGCGGTCGGCGACGACCCCGCCGCCGTCCGCGCGAACCGGACCGCCGCCGCCGAGTCCCTCGGACTCGACCCGGCGCTGGTCGTCTGGATGAACCAGGTGCACGGGCGGGACGTCGCCGTCGTGGACGGACCCTGGCCGTCACCGGAGCCGGGGCAGTCTCCGGAGCCGGGCACGGCGGCCGGGATCCCGGCGGTCGACGCGCTGGTCACCACCCGCCGGGGGCTCGCGCTCGCCGTCCTCACCGCCGACTGCGTACCGGTCCTGCTCGCCGACCCGGTGGCCGGAGTCGCCGCCGCGGCGCACGCCGGCCGGCCCGGACTCGTCGCGGGAATCGTCCCCGCCGCCGTCGGCGCGATGGTCGCGCGGGGCGCCGAGCCCTCCCGGATCACCGCCCGGACCGGACCCGCGGTCTGCGGACGCTGTTACGAGGTCCCCGAGGCCATGCGGGCCGAAGTCGCCGACGCCGTACCGGAGTCCTGGTCCGAGACGAGCTGGGGCACCCCCGCCGTCGACGTCGCCGCCGGGGTGCACGCGCAACTCGCGGCGCTCGGGGTGGCCGACCGGCACCGCTCGGAGGTCTGCACCCTCGAATCGGCCGACCACTTCTCGTACCGCCGGGACCGGCTCACCGGACGGCTCGCCGGTTACGTCTGGCTGGGGGCGTCATGACCGGTCGCGCCGACGAACTCGCGGAGAATCTTCACACGGTGGAGAGCCGAATCGCCGCCGCCTGCGCGGCGGCCGGCCGCGAGCGCGACGAGGTGACTCTCATCGTGGTCACCAAGACCTACCCCGCGAGCGACGTCCGCCTGCTGCACCAACTCGGCGTGCGGCACGTGGCGGAGAACCGTGACCAGGACGCGGCGCCCAAAGCCGCCGCGTGTTCGGATCTGTCACTGACATGGCATTTCGTGGGCCAGTTGCAGACCAACAAAGTCCGTTCCGTGGCCGGTTATGCCGATGTCGTGCAGTCTGTCGACCGAGTCAAACTGGTCTCGGCACTCTCCGCCGCCGCCGGGCGGGCGGACCGCCGGCTCGGCACGCTGATCCAGGTCGCGCTCGACGCCGACTCCGGCGCGCGCGGCGACCGGGGCGGCGTCGCGCCCGACGGGATCGGGGAGTTGGCGGCGGCCGTGGCCGGGGCACCCGGACTGCGGCTGGACGGTCTGATGACCGTCGCCCCGCTCACCGGACCGTACGCCGGCCGCCAACCGGCCGCGTTCGAGCGGCTGATGGAATTGTCATCCCTGCTGCGCGCGGACCATCCTGCTGCGAACATGGTGTCAGCAGGGATGAGCGCGGATCTCGAAGCAGCCGTGACGGCCGGAGCGACACATGTGCGCGTCGGTACTGCGGTACTCGGAGTCCGCCCCCGGCTCGGGTAACGTCGCGAAGCAAGTCGGACCACAGCAGAAAATATGGTCATTTCCACCGAATGGTGGATGGACCGAGTGGATCGCGGGCACTTGGTGACGAGGCCGATCCACCACAGAGCGGAGGACTCAGAGCATGGCCGGCGCGATGCGCAAGATGGCGGTCTACCTCGGCCTCGTGGAGGACGATGGGTACGACGGCCGGGGCTTCGACCCCGACGACGACTTCGAACCCGAGCCCGAACCCGAGCGTGAGCACCGGCGCCATCAGCCGGCGCACCAGGTCGAACGGGACGAACCAGTACGAGTGGTGCAGCCTCCTCCGCAGCGTGAGCGGGAGCGTCAGCCGGTGTCGGCATCGGCGGAAAACGGACGTCCTGCCCGAATCGCCCCCGTGGCATCCATCACACCTGAACGCCCCAGCCTGGAGAAGAACGCACCAGTGATCATGCCCAAGGTCGTCTCCGAACGAGAGCCCTACCGCATCACCACACTGCACCCGCGGACCTACAACGAGGCCCGTACCATCGGGGAACACTTCCGCGAGGGCACCCCGGTGATCATGAACCTGACCGAGATGGACGACACCGATGCGAAGAGACTTGTCGACTTTGCCGCGGGACTGGTCTTCGGTCTCCATGGCAGCATTGAGCGGGTGACGCAGAAGGTGTTCCTGTTGTCGCCTGCTAACGTCGATGTCACGGCGGAGGACAAGGCCCGCATCGCAGAGGGCGGGTTCTTCAACCAGAGCTGAGATCGACAACGGGAACGACCCGGCCGTGAGGCCGGACCAGAGAGAGCCAGGGGAGAGGGAAGCGCGGGATGAGCGTTGCGCTACAGGTGGTCTACATCGCGCTGATGTGCTTCCTCATCGTGCTGATCTTCCGGCTGGTCATGGATTACGTCTTCCAATTCGCCCGCTCATGGCAGCCCGGCAGGGCGATGGTGGTCGTTCTGGAGGGCACCTACACTGTCACCGATCCACCGCTCAAGCTTCTGCGGCGGTTCATTCCGCCGCTGCGTCTCGGGGGCGTGGCACTCGACCTGTCCTTCTTCGTTCTGATGATCATCGTGTACATCCTTATCTCGGTCGTCAGCGGCCTTGCGAGGGGAATGTGAGCGATACGGTCTTGCCGACTGCCGACGACTACGTAGAGGTGAAGAAGAGATGCCGTTGACCCCCGAGGACGTGCGGAACAAGCAGTTCACGACCGTCCGGCTCCGCGAAGGCTACGACGAGGACGAGGTCGATGCCTTCCTAGACGAGGTCGAGGCCGAACTGACGCGCCTGCTTCGTGAGAACGAGGACCTGCGCGCCAAGCTGGCCGCCGCCACGCGTGCCGCCGCGCAGAACCAGCAGCAGCAACAGCAGCAGGGGATGCGTAAGCCGCCCGAGCAGCAGGAGCGACCCGGCGCGCCCGTCCCCGCCGCCATATCGGGACCGCCTGTCCAGCAGGGCCCCCCGCAGATGGGCCAGCCGCAGCTGCCCGGTGGCCCCCCGCAGCTTCCCGCCGGCCCCGGCGGTCACGGCCCCGGCCCCGGTGGACACCCCGGTCACGGCCCCGGTCCCCAGGGACAGCACGGCCCCGGCCCCATGCAGGGACAGATGCAGGGCCAGATGCAAGGGCAGATGCAGGGCGGCCCCATGCAGGGACAGATGCAGGGGCAGATGCCCGGCCAGATGCAGGGCGGCCCCATGGGCGGTCCGATGGGTGGACCGATGGGCGGCCCCATGGGGCACGGCCCCGGCCCCGGTCAGGGCGGTCCCGGCGGCGACAGCGCCGCGCGTGTGCTCTCGCTGGCCCAGCAGACCGCCGACCAGGCGATCGCGGAGGCCCGGTCCGAGGCCAACAAGATCGTCGGTGAGGCACGCAGCCGCGCCGAGGGTCTGGAGCGGGACGCCCGTGCGAAGGCGGACGCCCTGGAGCGGGACGCGCAGGAGAAGCACCGCGTCGCGATGGGCTCCCTGGAGTCCGCGCGGGCGACGCTGGAACGCAAGGTCGAGGATCTGCGCGGCTTCGAGCGCGAGTACCGGACACGGCTGAAGTCGTACCTGGAGAGCCAGCTCCGTCAGCTGGAGACCCAGGCCGACGACTCGCTGGCCCCGCCGCGTACGCCGGCCGCGGCCTCACTGCCGCCGTCGCCGTCCATGGCACCGGCCGGTGCGGGCGCGATGGGGCACACCATGGGCGGCAACCCGTCCATGGGCGGCGGCCACGGGCCCTCGGGCGGACCGTCGTACGGGAACCAGCAGCAGATGTCCCCGGCGATGACCCAGCCGATGGCACCGGTCCGGCCGCAGGCGCCGCAGCCCATGCAGCCGATGCAGCAGGCTCCGTCGCCGATGCGCGGGTTCCTGATCGACGAGGACGACAACTGACGGGTGGCGGGCGCGGGAGTCGCGCACAGCCGTCGGCAGGCTGAAAGGGCCGGGCCCGGGGTTCACACCCCGGGCCCGGCCCTTTGCGTTGCCGCTGTGCCGCTGCGCGGGCCTGTTTCCCTGCCCGCCCCTTCCCGGCCCGGGTCTCCGCCCCGGGCCCCGTACGGCCTTCGGCCGTGCCCTCACACGCCGGGCGGGCCGACTTTCAGCCCCTCCGGCGTTTGAGGAGCGGGGGTCCGGGGGCAGTGCCCCCGGGTTTCGGGAAGGGACGGGCAGGGGAAACAGCCCGCCCTCGCGTGTCACACCTTGCGCAGGTGGAACGTCAGCGACAGGCCCTCGTCCGTGAACGCCGGGCCGAACGTCGTGTCCGGGGTGCCGGGGGTGAAGTCCAGCGCCAGGACCTCGTCCGAGATCAGGGACGTGTGTGTCGACAGCGCCGTGCGTGTCTCGTCCGCCGTCGCCGACCAGCGCACCGCGATACGGTCCGCGACGTCCAGGCCGCTGTTCTTGCGGGCCTCCTGGATCAGGCGGATCGCGTCGCGGGCCAGGCCCGCCAGACGCAGTTCCGGAGTGATCTCCAGGTCCAGCGCCACCGTGGCGCCCGAGTCGGACGCGACCGACCAGCCCTCGCGCGGTGTCTCCGTGATGATCACCTCGTCGGGGGCCAGGGAGACCGGCTCGCCGTCGACCGTGACGGTCGCCGTGCCGTCGCGCAGCGCCGCCGACAGCGCCGCCGCGTCCGTGTCGGCGACCGCCTTCGCCACCGCCTGCACCCCCTTGCCGAACCGTTTGCCCAGCGCCCGGAAGTTCGCCTTCGCCGTCGTGTCGACCAGCGAGCCGCCGACCTCCGAGAGCGACGCCAGCGAGGAGACGTTCAGCTCCTCCGTGATCTGCGCGCGCAGCTCCGGCGACAGCGTCTCGAAGCCCGAGGCCGCCACCAGAGCGCGTGACAGCGGCTGGCGGGTCTTGACCCCCGACTCTGCCCGGGTGGCGCGGCCCAGCTCCACCAGGCGCCGTACCAGCGTCATCTGCCGGGACAGCGCCGGGTCGATCGCCGACAGGTCCGCCTCGGGCCACGACGAGAGGTGCACCGACTCCGGCGCCCCGGGCGTGACCGGGACCACCACGTCCTGCCAGACCCGCTCGGTGATGAACGGCGTCAGCGGCGCCATCAGCCGGGTCACCGTCTCCACGACCTCGTGCAGCGTGCGCAGGGCCGCCTTGTCGCCCTGCCAGAAACGACGACGGGAACGGCGTACGTACCAGTTGGACAGGTCGTCCACGAACGCGGACAGCAGCTTGCCGATCCGCTGGGTGTCGTACGCGTCCATCGCCTTCGTGCTCTGGTCGACCAGCGCGTGCAGCTCGCTCAGCAGCCAGCGGTCGAGCACCGGCCGCTCGGCCGGGGCCGGGTCGGCCGCCGACGGCGCCCAGCCCGACGTGCGCGCGTACAGGGCCTGGAAGGCGACGGTGTTCCAGTACGTCAGCAGCGTCTTACGGACGACCTCCTGGATCGTGGTGTCTCCGACCCGCCGCGCCGCCCACGGGGAGCCGCCGGCCGCCATGAACCACCGCACCGCGTCCGCGCCGTGCTGGTCCATCAGCGGGATCGGCTGGAGGATGTTGCCCAGGTGCTTGGACATCTTCCGGCCGTCCTCGGCGAGGATGTGCCCGAGGCAGACCACGTTCTCGTAGGAGGACTTGTCGAAGACGAGGGTGCCCACCGCCATCAGCGTGTAGAACCAGCCGCGGGTCTGGTCGATGGCCTCCGAGATGAACTGGGCCGGGTAGCGCTTCTCGAAGAGGTCCTTGTTCTTGTACGGGTAGCCCCACTGCGCGAACGGCATCGAACCGGAGTCGTACCAGGCGTCGATGACCTCGGGGACGCGTGTCGCGGTCTGCCCGCAGGACGGGCAGGGGAAGGTCACCGCGTCGATGAACGGGCGGTGCGGGTCCAGCGCCGACTGGTCCTCGCCGCTCAGCTCCGTCAGCTCGGCGCGCGAGCCCACACAGGTCAGGTGCCCCTCCTCGCAGTGCCAGATCGGCAGCGGGGTGCCCCAGTAGCGGTTGCGGGACAGGGACCAGTCGACGTTGTTGTTCAGCCAGTCGCCGAACCGGCCGTGCTTGACCGAGTCCGGGAACCAGTTGGTCTTCTCGTTCTCCTGAAGGAGGCGGTCCTTGACGGCGGTCGTACGGATGTACCAGGACGGCTGCGCGTAGTACAGCAGCGCCGTGTGGCAGCGCCAGCAGTGCGGATAGCTGTGCTCGTACGGCACATGACGGAAGAGCAGCCCCCGCGCGGCCAGGTCGGCGGTCAGCGCCTCGTCGGCCTTCTTGAAGAAGACACCGCCGACGAGCGGCACGTCCTCCTCGAACGTGCCGTCGGTACGGACCGGGTTGACGACCGGCAGGCCGTACGCCTTGCAGACCACCAGGTCGTCCGCGCCGAACGCGGGGGACTGGTGGACCAGCCCCGTACCGTCCTCGGTGGTCACGTATTCCGCGTTGACGACGTAGTGCGCCGTCGAGTCCTCGGGGAACTCGATGAGCGAGAACGGGCGTTCGTACGTCCACCGCTCCATCTCACGGCCCGTGAACCGCTCGCCGGTCAGCTCCCAGCCGTCCTCGCCGAGCGCCTTCGCGACCAGCGGCTCGGCGACGACCAGCTTCTCCGTGCCGTCGGTCGCCACGACGTACGTGACGTCGGGGTGGGCGGCGACCGCCGTGTTGGACACCAGGGTCCAGGGTGTCGTCGTCCAGACCAGCAGGGCGGCGTCGCCTGCCAGCGGGCCGGAGGTCAGCGGGAAGCGGACGAAGACCGACGGGTCGACGATCGTCTCGTAGCCCTGCGCCAGTTCGTGGTCCGACAGGCTCGTCTGGTCACGCGGGCACCAGGGGGCGACCCGGTGGTCCTGGACCAGCAGGCCCTTGTTGAAGATCTCCTTCAGCGACCACCAGACGGACTCGATGTACTCGGGGTCCATGGTCCGGTACGCGTCGTCCAGATCGACCCAGTACCCCATGCGGGTCGTCAGTTCGGTGAAGGCGTCCGTGTGCCGGGTCACCGAGGCGCGGCACTTCTCGTTGAACTCCGCGATCCCGTACTTCTCGATGTCCTGTTTGCCGGTGAAGCCGAGTTCCTTCTCGACGGCGATCTCCACGGGCAGCCCGTGACAGTCCCAGCCGGCCTTGCGCGCGACGTGGTAGCCGCGCATCGTACGGAAGCGCGGGAAGACGTCCTTGAAGACGCGGGCCTCGATGTGGTGGGCGCCGGGCATGCCGTTGGCGGTCGGCGGGCCTTCGTAGAAGACCCACTCGGGGCGGCCCTCGGACTGTGCCAGGCTCTTGTCGAAGATCTTGTGCTCGCGCCAGAAGCCGAGCACGGCGTGTTCGAGCGCGGGCAGGTCGACCTGGGCGGGCACCTGGCTGTACAGCGGTGACGTCATGGATGAAACTCCTCCAACGGAACTGCGGAATCTCCGTCGGAGGGACGAGAGCCTCGGCTCCCGCGGTACCACCCTCCTTGGCCACGGACGGCGCCAGCCGCCCCCGGCCCCCTCATTGGGGTCGCGCTGCCGGTTCTACGGCCCCGCCGCGTACGGCCAGGGCTTTCCTCCGGCGGCTCCGGGGTGATCCTTCGCTCCGCGCCGTGCCCCCGGGCTCGCACCGTCCCCGGGTCGCTCATGGCCGCTCTCGGAGCTACTCGTCCCCATCCACGCCTCTCGCTGCGGCCAGTGTACGGGGCCGGGGCGGGCCCGGCCGACCGGATTTCCGGGCCTCCGCGCGGCCGTCACGGGCGGGCCGGGAGCCGGGAGCGGGCGTGCGGCGCCGGGCCGCGCCGCTGACCCGAATGGTCCGGCCGGGCCCGGCGGACTTCTCCGTACGGGCCCCGGGGCGGATTACCGGGCGGGGAGCTGGGCACAACGGTGGGAGGCTCGTCTTGCCCCGGGCGGAGGCGGGTCGAGGCGGCGGCGTGCCCCGTTGCCGCGTGGCTGGTGTCGATTTATCGTCCCAGAACGACTCGCGTGCAAGATCACAAAATGTGAAGGGGCCGCGGCCATGGTGGCGAAGAAGACCGCCGCGAAGAAGACAGCGGCCAAGAAAACGGCCGCGAGGAAGACGGCCGCCGCGAAGAAGTCGGCCGCGAAGAGAACGGCGCCGGGGAAGACGGCGCCCGGGAGGTCGACGGCCGGAAAGCCGCCGCCCGGAGACCCGGCGGCGAGAGAGCCGGCGGCCGGGACGGCCGCCGCCGGGAGGACACCGGCCACGAGAGCACCGGAGCGAGAAGGACCGGCGACGCACGCACCGGACGCGGAGGAGACCACCGCGGCCGGGCCGGAGCACCAGGCACCTGCGAAGAAGACCGCGGCGAGGAAGACGGCGCCTCCTCGGAAGGCCGCCGCCGGAAAAGCCGCGAAAAAGGCCGCGTCCGCGGCCGAGGGGGCGGCCGAGGCCGCGGAACAGACGGGAGCCAGGACGGTGGCAGCGAAGAAGACAGCAGCGGGCAAGGGGCGGGCGGCCACGGGCGCCACGGCGACCGCGGTACCGCCGGCGCGCGGCACCACGGAGCCGGGGGAACTCGCCGTACGGCCCGGGGAGGACCCGTGGACGGCGGCGGAGGTCACGGAGGCGCGGACCGGTCTGGAGAGCGAGGCGGCCCGGCTGAACGCCGAGATCGCCGCGTCCGAACAGGCGCTCGCCGGGCTGATGCGGGACTCCGGCGACGGCGCGGGGGACGACGACGCCGACACCGGCACCAAGAACATCACCCGTGAGCACGAGATGTCCCTCGCCGCGAACGCGCGCGAGATGGTGGAGCAGACGGAGCGGGCGCTGCTGCGCCTGGACGCCGGTACGTACGGTCTCTGCGAGGTCTGCGGCAAGCCGATCGGCAAGGCCAGGATGCAGGCGTTCCCGCGGGCCACGCTGTGTGTCGAGGACAAGCAGAAGCAGGAAAGGCGCGGCTGAGGACGCCGGCGGGTGCCGTACCCTCGATCCTTGGGCCGGTCCGGCCGATCGGACCTGGTCAGGATCTAACTTGAGGGACTCACGTGGCAGAGGCGGAGCGCGTCATCGGTACGCCGGATGTGGACGACGAGGGCGCGGCTCCCGCCGGGCCGGTGCGGGGAAAGCGCAAGATCGTCGTGCTGTTCTCCGTGGCGCTCCTGGCCTATCTGCTCGACCTCGGCAGCAAGATGCTCGTGGTGGCCGAGCTGGAGCACCACGAGCCGATCCGGGTCGTCGGCGATCTGCTCCGGTTCGAGGCCGTGCGCAACGCGGGCGCGGCCTTCGGCATCGGTGAGGCGTACACCTTCTTCTTCACGTTCGTCGCGGTGGCCGTGATCGTGGTGATCGCGCGGCTGGCCCGCAAGCTCTACAGCGGGCCCTGGGCCTTCGCGCTCGGTCTGCTGCTCGGCGGGGCGCTCGGCAATCTGACCGACCGGATCTTCCGGGAGCCGGGGCTGTTCAAGGGCGCGGTCGTGGACTTCATCGCGCCCGCGAACTTCGCGGTGTTCAATCTCGCCGACTCCGCGATCGTCTGCGGCGGCTTCCTGATCGTGATCCTGTCCTTCCGCGGGCTGGACCCCGACGGGACCGTCCACCGCGACTGACGCCCGGTCCCAGGCCCTCTCCGGGGCCGCTTCCGGGGCGGGGAGGGCCGTCCGTGGGTGGGCGGGCGGTGGGGGCAAGGCATACTCGACGGGTGAGTACCGTTCCCGATATCCGCACCCTGCCCGTTCCCGATGGCCTGGAGGGCGAGCGCGTCGACGCCGCGATCGCCCGTATGTTCGGGTTCTCCCGTACGAAGGCGGCCGAGCTCGCCGCCGCCGGGAAGGTGCAGGTCGACGGCGCCGTGGTCGCCAAGTCCGAACGGGTGCGGGGCGGTGCCTGGCTCGAAGTCGAGATGCCCGCACCCGCCGCCCCCGTACGGGTCGTGGCCGAACCGGTCGAGGGCATGGAGATCGTGTACGACGACGACGACATCGTCGTGGTCGCCAAGCCGGTCGGCGTGGCCGCCCACCCGAGCCCCGGCTGGACGGGCACCACCGTCATCGGCGGGCTCGCCGCCGCCGGCTACCGCGTCTCCACCTCCGGCGCGGCCGAGCGGCAGGGCGTCGTGCACCGGCTGGACGTGGGCACCTCCGGGCTGATGGCCGTGGCCAAGTCGGAGCGCGCGTACACCTCGCTCAAGGCGCAGTTCAAGGAGCGGGTCGTCGACAAGCGCTACCACGCGCTGGTGCAGGGGCACCCCGATCCGATGAGCGGCACCATCGACGCCCCGATCGGGCGGCACCCGAACCACGACTACAAGTTCGCGGTGACCGCCGAGGGCAAGCCGTCGGTGACGCACTACGACCTGATCGAGGCGTTCCGGTCCGCCTCGCTGCTGGACATCAAGCTGGAGACCGGGCGGACCCACCAGATCCGGGTGCACATGGCCGCCCACCGGCACCCGTGCGCGGGCGACCTGACGTACGGCGCGGACCCGACGCTGGCCAAGCGGCTGGGGCTGACCCGGCAGTGGCTGCACGCGATGAGGCTGGGCTTCGAGCATCCGTCGGACGGGCGGTGGGTGGAGTTCGAGAGCACGTACCCGGACGACCTCCAGCGCGCGCTCGACACGGTGCGGGCCGAGAGCAACGTATGACGGTGATGTGGCCCGCCGTGGCGAGTGGTGACCTCGGGTGACGTGACCTCGGGTGGCGTGCTCTTGGGCGGCGTGAACTGATGTGACGTGATCGCGGTCGGATCCTTCGGGAGCCGGCCGCGATCACGTGTGTCCGGGTCCTGGGGTTCTGGGTCCTGGGGCCCGGCGGCGGTGGGCGGCGGGGGCGAAGGGGGGCGGTTCGGACAGTCGGGTGGTCGGGGGAGACCTCTGAGGTTCAATCGTTAGGAAACTTTACCAACACTCTTGACGGGTGATTGGAAACAACCCTAACTTTCACTTGCTGTCACGGCCTCCGGCAGTCGCACTCCCAGAACGGACCCCACCCGAAGGGAGCACCACCCCATGCCCCAGCACCCCGAATCCCGCACGTCCCGAGCCGGCCGCGCCCCGTCGCGCCTCGGCCGCAAGGCACTGCTCGCGGCCTCCGCGTTCGGTGTCGTCACCGCCCTGCTGTCCCCGGTCAGGGCGGGCGCCGCCCCCGCGCCCGCCCCCGCCGCTCCCGCCGGTGCCGCCTCACCCATCAGCGAGAACGGCCAGCTCAAGGTCTGCGGCAACCGCCTCTGCAACAGCGGCGGACAAGCCGTCCAGTTGCGCGGCATGAGCACGCACGGCACCCAGTGGTACTCCCAGTGCGTCACCGACGGCTCGCTGGACGTCCTCGCCAACGAGTGGGGCGGCGACGTCCTGCGCGTCTCCACGTACGTCCAGGAGGGCGGCTACGAGACCGACCCGGCGCGCTTCACCTCGCTCGCCCAGAAGTTCGTGGACGGCGCGACCCGGCGCGGCATGTACGCGGTGATCGACTGGCACATGCTCAGCCCCGGCGACCCCAACTTCAACCTGGAGCGGGCGAAGACCTTCTTCTTCGCCATGGCGAAGAAGTACAAGGACAACCCCGGCGTCCTCTACGAGATCGCCAACGAGCCGTCCGACGTGAGCTGGTCCACCGTCAAGTCGTACGCGGAGAAGATCATCCCCGTCATCCGGGCCCAGGACCCCGACGCGGTCGTCCTCGTCGGCACCCGCGCCTGGTCGTCCTTCGGCGTCTCGGACGGCGCCGACGAGAAGGAGGTCGTGAACAACCCCGTCCGGGCCTCGAACATCATGTACACCTTCCACTTCTACGCGGCGTCCCACCGGGACGAGTACCTGTCCGCGCTCGACCGGGCGTCGGACCGACTGCCCGTCTTCGTCACCGAGTTCGGCACCCAGAACTACGCCGGCGAGGGCGCCAACGACTTCGGCATGTCCCAGCGCTTCCTCGACCTGATGAAGCGGAAGAACATCTCCTGGACCAACTGGAACTACTCCGACGACAACCGCTCCGGCGCCGTCTTCAAGGAAGGTTCCTGCAACGCCGGCCGGTTCTCCGGGACCGGCGTGCTCAAGGAGGCCGGGGTCTGGATCAGGGACCGGATCCGCTGACCGGACCCTCCACGGCGCCCGGACCGGCCTGGTCCGACCGCCGTAAGCGGACCCCCGCCCCCTTCTCGCGGCGCTGAAACCTCTCCTCGCGGTCCGTGCACGGACCGCGAGGAGGCAGCGCCTCGGCCCGTTTCGACGGCGGGCGTGGCAGGGTTGAAGGGCCTTGATCGTCAGGGCCCGAGATCCCGGAGGGCGCGTCGTGGCCCAGTTCGCCCTGCTGCTCCTGCTGTTGCTGGGCGCCGTGGTGACGGTGCCGCTCGGGGAACGGCTCAACCTGCCGTCGCCCGTGCTGATGACCCTCCTCGGCATCGTCCTGGCGCTGCTGCCCTTCGTACCGAACATCGACGTACCGCCGGACCTGATCCTCCCGCTGCTGCTGCCGCCGCTGCTGTACGCGGCCGTCCAGCGCACCTCCTGGCGGCAGTTCACGGCGAACCTGCGGCCGATCTTCCTGCTCGCCGTGGCGCTCGTCTTCGTCACCATGGCGGCGGTGGCGTCCGTGGCCAACTCCGTCGTCCCCGGACTGCCGCTCGCCGCCGCGTTCGTCCTCGGCGCGCTCGTCGCACCGCCCGACCCCGTCGCGGCGACCGCCGTCGCCGGGTCTCTGGGACTGCCCCGGCGGCTCGTCTCCATCCTGGAGGGCGAGGGGCTGTTCAACGACGTCACGGCGATCGTGCTCTACCACGTGGCCATCGCCGCCGTGGTGAGCGGCAGCTTCTCCTGGCCGAGCGCGGCCGGCACGCTGGTGCTCTCCGCCGTGGTCGCCGTCGTCGTCGGTGTCGCGCTCGCCTGGCTCTCCAACAAACTGATGGCGCTGCTCGGCGACGCGCCCCTCCAGGTCGGCCTGAGCCTGCTGGTGCCGTTCGTGAGTTACGTCCTGGCGGAGGAACTGCACGGCTCCGGTGTCCTCGCCGTCCTCACCACCGCGCTCTTCCTCGCCGAACACACCGCCGACGCCGACGACGTGCTCGGACGGCTCGCGGGGAACACGTTCTGGGAGATCGTCGACATCCTCGTCACCGGCATCGCCTTCGGCCTCGTCGGACTCGAACTGCACAACGCCTTCGGCCGGGCGGAGGGCCGGCTGGGAGCGCTGCTCGGCTGGTCGGCCGCCGTGATCGGGGTCGTCGTCGGCGTACGGCTGCTGTGGCTGCTGCCAGCCGTCTGGCTCACCAGGCGACTGCACAAACTCCAGGACTACGAGGAGGAGTTCCCGGTCGGCTGGCGCGAGACCGTCATCATGTGGTGGGCCGGGATGCGCGGGGTGGCCTCGGTCGCGCTGGCGCTGGCCATTCCGCTGGAGACCGACGACGGCACACCCTTCCCCGGCCGCGATGTGATCATCTTCATCGCGTTCGCGGTCATCATGGCCACGCTCGTCTTCCAGGGGCTGACCCTGCCCTGGATCGTCAAGCGCCTCGGGGTCCGCGCCGACACCGAGGCCGAGCGCGGGTTCGAGCACGAACTGGCCGTGCGCGCCGCCCGCGCCGCCAAGCGCCGCCTCAAGGAGATCGAGGAGGTCGAGGACCTCCCGGAGGAACTGAGCGAGCGCCTGGCCCGGGGGGCGTTCGACATCGGGGCGCGGATCAGCCCCGACGTGATCGACGAGGAACGGCGCGACTGGGTCGCCAAACGCAGCCAGCGGGTCAGGACCTTGCAGCGGATCCAGCGCGAGATGATGTCGGCCGCCCGGCACGAGGTCCTCGCGGCACGCAGCGAACCGAACGCCAACCCCGAGGTGGTGGACCGGGTGCTGCGCTATCTGGACGTGCGCAGCCTGCGGTGAGCGGGAGGGGCGCCCGGTTCGCGGAAGCGGCGGCCGGTCCGCCGCCCCCTGTCAGCCCCGGCCCGTACGCGGATCGCCTTCCGCGTTCTCCGTCACCGCCGGATCGGGTTCCTGCGCGCGAGCCTTGACGAACGCCGCCGCGCCGTTCTTCCGCCGGGCCGGGACCACCGCCGCCTGCGCGGTCGCGAACCGGGGCAGCGCGTACGGATGTTCGTCCGCCAGCCAGCCGATCAGTTGCTCCCGCACGGCACAGCGCGCGGTCCAGATGTCGTCGGCGTCCTTGGCCGTGACCACGGCCCGGACCTCGATGGTGCTCGGGGTGGTGTCGGTGACGGCCAGGCTCCAGTCCCGCCCGTCCCAGGCGGCCGTGTCCTGAAGGATCTCGTGCAGTTTCTCCCGCATCAGACCCACCGGCGTGGAGTGGTCGAGCTGGAAGAAGACGGTGCCGGTCATCTGGACCCCGCCGCGCGACCAGTTCTCGAACGGCTTGCTGGTGAAGTACGACACGGGCATCGTGATACGGCGTTCGTCCCATGTCCGTACGGCGAGGAACGTCAGCGTGACCTCCTCGACGACACCCCACTCGCCGTCCACCACGACCGTGTCGCCGATCCGCACCATGTCGCCGAAGGCGATCTGGAAGCCGGCGAAGAGGTTGCCGAGCGTGGACTGCGCGGCGACACCGGCGACGATGCCGATGATGCCGGCGGAGGCGAGCATCGACGTGCCGACCGTCTTCATGCTCGGGAAGGTCAGCAGGATCGCGGCGACCGCCACGACCACGACCACCGCCGTCACGATCCGCATGATCAGCGTCACCTGCGTACGGACGCGGCGGACCTTCGCCCGGTCACGGGCGGACGTCGCGTAACGGGCGTACGTCGACTCCACGACGGCCGCGGCTATACGGATCACCAGCCAGGCCCCGGCGCCGATCAGGACCAGTGCCAGCGCGCGGCCGATCACGGCCTCGTGGTTCTCGACGATCCACCACCGGGTCTGCCGGTACGTGGCGCGCAGCAGGGCGGTGAGCAGGACCACCTGGAGGGGCAGCCGGCAGCGGCGCAGCAGCCCCCAGAGCGGGGTTTCCGGGTGACGGGCGTCCGCGCGGCGCAGCAGCAGGTCGACGACCCAGCCGAGCAGCAGCGTGAGGACGACCGTGCCACCCAGCACGGTCAGCGGTCGCAGTACGTTCTCCATGGCTCCGGATTCGGACGAGAGGGCCCACCTGGCAGGATGGGCGGATGGACGTCGTTCTCTTTCATTCGGCCCATGGCCTGCGCCCGGCGGTGCGCGCGGGGGCCGAACGGCTGCGCGCTGCCGGACACCAGGTGCACGTGCCCGACCTTTTCGAGGGGCAAACCGCCGGAACGGCCGAGGAGGGCCGGGCGTTGGTGGACAAGATCGGCTCCGACGAGCTGCTGAGGCGGGCCGTGCTGGCCGTGGCGCCCTACTCGGAGCGCGGTCTGGTCTACGCGGGCTTCTCCTTCGGCGGCTCGGTGGCGCAGACACTGGCGCTGGGCGACTCCCGCGCACGCGGGCTGCTGCTGATGCACGGCACGTCGGACATCGCGGAGAACGCGTCGGTGGACGACCTGCCCGTGCAACTGCATGTCGCCGACCCGGACGTGGCCGAGCCGCACGACTGGCTGAACGCCTGGTATCTGCGGATGCGGGCGGTCGGCGCGGACGTGGAGATCTACCGTTACGCGGGGGTCGGGCATCTCTACACCGACCCGGACCTGCCGGACCACGACGCGCGGGCCGCCGAGGAGACCTGGCGCGTGGGCCTCGCGTTCGTCGAGTCGCTGGCGGACGGGCGGTAGTCGTCCGGGACATGGCGGCCAGGGGCGGGAGGGGCCTCAGTCGCGTGTGCAGCGTCCCGTGGTGGCGCCGTCCGGTGCCGGGGCACACAGATACGGGCGGTCGGCCGCGTCGTCGCTGACGTAACGGCCCACGCAGCTGTCCCGCGAGTCGAGACCCCGGGTGCGGCACCAGTCGACGGCGTGGGTGCCGCTGCCGAAGCCGGAGACGTAGAAGATCCAGTAGCCCGGTTTCAGCGAGGCGTGGTTGTCGCTGTCCAGGTAGCGGGCGTTGGTGATGCCCTTGGCGCGCAGGGCCGCCGCCTGCCGTTCACGGGCGGCGGGGCCCGCGGACTTCTCGGTGGAGATCAGCTGGGCGACCCAGTTGCCGGTCAGATCGGCGCCGGACGGTCCCTCGTCGGCCGGGTCCGTCTCCGGGGGCGGGGACGTGGTGGACGGCCCGGAGGCCGGGGGCTCCTCGGGGGAGGAACCGGCCGGCCCGCCGTTCGCCGCCGCACTCGCCTCACCGGTCCTTTCGCCGCCCTTCCCGGCGGACAGTGCGCCGAAGCCGCCCCGGAGGGTGACGACGAGCGCGGTCGCCGCGACGAGCGCGACGGCCACGGCGACGGCGGCGACCAAGACCGGAGTACGCCCGCCGCGCGCGGGCCCGGCCGGCCCCGTGTCCACCACCGGGCGCGGCAGGTCGGGCCGGGTCGTCGTCGCCGTCGGACCGAGAACGGGCGGACCCGGAACGGGCGGCGGTGACGGCGGCGTCCGACCGGGCGGAGACGGCGAGGCCGCCGGCGGCGCGCCGGTGGTGCCCGTCGGGGGCGCCCAGTCCGGTGCGGTGCCCGACTCGGCCTGGGCCAGCATCAGATCCAGCGTGGCCGCGTCCGGCCGCGCGGCCGGGTCGCGTACGAGCAGCGCGTTCAGTACGGGCGCGAGCACCCCGGACCGTACGGGCGGCGGGACCGGCTCGTCCAGGACGGCGGCGAGCGTGGCCAGCGTCGTGGCACGGCGCAGCGGGCTGACCCCCTCCACGCAGACGTACAGCGTCACCCCCAGCGACCACAGGTCGGACCCGGGGTCGTCGTCGTGGCCCCGGATGCGCTCCGGGGCGAAGTACTCGGGGGAGCCGACCAGTTCGCCGGTGGCCGTGAGGGAGGTCGAGCCCTGGAGGGCGGCGATGCCGAAGTCCGTGAGGACCGCGGAGCCGTCCTCCCGCAGCATCACGTTGCCGGGCTTCACGTCGCGGTGCCGGATACCGGCCGCGTGCGCGGCCCGCAGCCCGGACAGCACCTGACGGCCGATCCCGGCCGCCCCGGCCGGGTCCAGCGAGCCGCGCGCGAGCCGGTCCTGGAGGGTGTCGCCGGGCAGCAGCTCCATCACGATCCACGGATGCGGTGCCACATCCACGATGTGATGAACCGTCACCACATGCGGATGGCTGATCCTCGCCAACGCCCGTGCCTCGCGCAGCACTCGCTCCCGCAGCACCCGCTGGCTGTCCGGGGTGGCCGCCGCCAGCGCGGGGTCGGGCGCCCGTACTTCCTTCAGCGCCACCTCACGGTGGAGCACGATGTCGCGGGCCCGCCACACCGTGCCCATGCCGCCGCTGCCGAGCCGCTCCAGCAGCTCGAACCGTCCGTCGATGATCCTGGTCCCGTCGCCCCCGCCCATGCGGGTCAGCGTACGGGCCGCGGTGGGGCGGCCCGTACGCCGTCACGCCCTGGTCGCGCTCCGGTGGCCTCGCGCCACCCCTCCCGCGCCCGGTGGCGGGGCGGGGAGTCAGCCGGCGAGGGCCTTGGTGATCGCCTGGGTGAACTCGGCCGCCGTGAGCGGGGCGTTCTCGCTGCCCGCCCCGGTGACCGTCCTGCCATCCATCCGGAGCGTGGGCGTGCCCTGCACACTGCTGCTGTCGAACGTCGCCGACATCTTCATCGCCCAGGCGTCGAAGGTGCCGTCCTTGACGTTCTTCTCGAACGCCGCGTTGCCCTTGAGACCGTCCACCGAGTCCGCGATCTTGAGCAGGACGCCGTCGTCGGCGAACTTGTCCTCGCTCTCGGCGGGGTGGTTCCGCTCCGAGTACAGCGCGGTCTTGTACGCCGAGAACGCCTCCGGGCTCACGTCGAGCGCGGCGCCCAGCGCGGACAGCGCGTTCTTCGAACCCTCACCGTTGTCCGAGTTGTCGATGAACGTGGCGCCCACGTACTGGATCTTGTACTTGCCCGCGTCGACGTCCTTCTGGATCGTGCCGCCGACCTGCTGCTCGAAGGTCGCGCAGATCGGGCAGCGGGAGTCCTCGTACAGCTCCAGGGTCTTCTTCGCCTCCGGCTTGCCGATGACGACGGTCGTGCCGTTCTCACCGGAGGTGTGCTTCGGCGCGGTGACGGTCTTGGCGTCCTTCGCGGCCTCCCAGTGCGAGGGCTTGTTCGCCTGGGCGACGCCGAAACCGACGCCCCCGGCGATCGCCAGGATCGCGACCGTGGAACCGGCGACGACCAGCTGGCGGCGCGTCCGGTCCTTCTTCGCCTGCCGCTCGCGCTCCTCACGCAGCCTCTCGCGGGCCGCTGCCTTGTTGGTGCTGCTGTTGCGTGCGCTCATGACGGGTCACTCCGAAAGTCTTGATGTGCGGGTACGCGGGGATCGACGGCGGCCGGGAACGGCGCCCGTCGTCGTGCTCAGGCCGGGAGCAGGGCCGAGCGCGGTGGTCCCCGTCGTCCGACGGAGTGCGTGAGCAGATACGTACGGGAGGTGCTGGGGCGGGCAGCGGGGCGCGGCAGCCGCCGTACGGTACGGCGCACCGTGCCGGCCACGGCGACCGCGACCAGCAGCGGCCGGAACGCGAACCCGGCGACCGCCCGAGCCGAGCGGGCCAGGGCGGCCTCGCCGCGCCGCAGCCAGAACGCGGCCAGCAGACCGATCGCGACATGCGTGGCGAGCAGCAGCCACGGGAGCGCGGGCGCGGGGGACCCCAGCAGGGTCGCCGCCGCGCCGTCCCTGGAAACGCCCGGCAGCGGCGAGCCGACGCCTCCGCCACCGCACAGCACGTCGAGCCCGACGGCGCGCAGCGAGCCGGTGACGGGGCCGCCCGAAGGGCCGTAACACACGGTCTGGCCGGTGGTGAATATCGTGTCCGCGGCCAGTTCGAGCGGGACGAGCAGGCCCGCGATGCGCCAGAAGCCCCGCTCCCGCCCCGCGAGGGCGTAGGAGACCGGGAACACGACGGCGCACAGGACGGCCACGACGGACAACGGCAGCGGGGCCTGCGACAACAGCACATGCGAACCGGCGGACAGCGTCACGACCAGAGCCGTGAACAACGCCGCCCGCAGCGCCCTGAGCCGTGCCGCCGATATGGCCATTGCCGCCGAGTGTGCCACGAGGGGCTGTAAGGGGCTCTTAAGGTCGGGGGCGACGGGGCGGGATCCGGCCGGGGCGGGGGTCAGCGGGCGGGGCGGTCGGGGTGGTGGTCGTGGGGCGGCGGGTCCTCGGGTGGGGTGGGGGTGTTGCGGGCGTTGCGGGGGTTGCGGGCGTTGTGGAAGAGGATCGTTGCGCCGTGTTCGGGGCAGTACGCGCCGGTCGGGTCTTCGAAGGGGAAGTCGTGCACCCCTGAGACGCACATCACGAGGGGGTTCCCCAGGCGAGGGTGGCGATGGTGGCCAGGACGGCGGTGAGCTGGTCCAGCTCGGCGGGGGTGAGGTGCGGCCGGTCGCCGTCCCGGCGGTGGTGGTCGGGGTGGGCCGGGTTCGGGGCCGGGGTGGGTGTCATCGGTGGGATCATCGGGTCGCCGCCTGCCTGGTGGCCATGCTCGCCGACCAGGTCGCGCGCAGCCGGTCCTTGAGGGGGCCGATGTCCTGGCAGTCGGCGCCGCGGTGTCGGCAGGCGTCGCAGTCCGAGACGTGGGACATGAACGCGTCGTACGCGGTGGTGTAGGCGGCGTCCGTTTCGGTGGGCGCGGGGCGCGGCGGGCCGGCGGCGAATGGCGGTTGTTGCGTCACGGTCGGCTTCCTTGGGACAGGGGCGGTACCGGAGCCTCCGGTGAAGTCGCCCGGCGCCGCAATGTGTCGACCACGTTAGGTAGCTGTGCGATCACAACCCCAGGGGCGTGCGGTGCCATTTTGCGTACCCGGTAGGACGCCGTGTCCTACCCGGCGAGACCGAGTCGGGCGGCCAGACCCAGTATCTCCGTGTCCGCGCGGGAGGCGCGCCCCCTCAACTCCTCAACCAGCCGTCGCGAGGTGGAGTGGTACCGCATCCACTCCGGGGCGTCGGCCTCGGCCAGCAGCAATGCCCGGCCGGCTGAACGGTCCTTGCCGAGGTCGTTGTAGGCGAGCGCCCGGTCGACCTGGAAGCGGGCCCGCCACGTCGGGGGCAGGGAGCTGAGGCCGGGGATGGCGCGCGCCGCAGCGATCGCCTCGTCGGCCTTCTCCATCTCCACAAGGAAGTTGACATGGGCGACGCCGGTGTTCGTCGGACCGAAGGGGGTGGCATAGACGAGGCGGTCCTCGCCCATGCTCTCGGCCGCGCCCTTCGCCAGCCGCATGAGGTCGGCCACCGTGGCCCGTTTCTCCTGTCGTACGGCGGCTGTCGCCGCGCGCAGCAGGAGGATTCCCCACAGCGCGAGATCCCGCGGCGAGGACCGGAAGCCGGGCTCGATCTTCTCGGCGCGGGCCAGGGCGACGCGCTCGGCATCGGCGAGGCGGCCCTGCCGGGTGAGCACCCACGCCAGGGTGGAGGCCGCCATCGTCTCCAGGCCCGGGTCGTCGCACTCCCGGACGGCGGCCAGGGACCGCTCCATCGCGGTGAACGCCGCGTCCTCCTTACCGAGGCCGGTGAGCGTCGTCGCGGCCACCTGACAGGCCACGGCGAGAACGGAGTTGGCCGCCGCCCGGTCGCTGCCCGTCGAAGCGTGAACCGCCGCGCGCGCGTCGCGGATGAGCTGCGGAAGCAGGCGGCCGATCTCCCCCATACGACCCTCCCTGCGGATGTCCTCCGTGGAGCGCAGGGCCGCGCGCAGCGCGTCGAGGGTGGGAGGGTCCTCGGGATCGTCGTCCCCGCCGAGAAGATCGGCGACCGGCGAGACGGCTTCCCGCAACGCCAGAACGGACGGCGGCCCGTCCTGCTGGTCCGCGTCCCCCTCGAACGTCGTGGGCTGCCCGACCAGATGGCTCGGCTCGGTGTCCAGCGCGCTCGCCAGGGCGTTGATGGTCGAGAGCCGAGCGGAGTTGCGGCGGCCCTGCTCCAGTTTCCGGATGACATCGACGGAGATACCGGCGCGCTCGGCCAGTTGCTCCTGGGTCAGCTTCCGCCGCAGCCGCAGTTCCGCGAGGCGGTCGCCCATCCCGGACTCGTGTGTGGTGCTCACAGCTACCCCCGCCGGAGAGTGAGGTTCCCACCGTACTGCGAGGGCGTGCCGAAACGTCCGGCCTTCGCGGAGGAGGCCGTGTGCGGTGCCCGAACCCGTGAGCCGGAACCGGCTGCGACCTGGGCCTCTGCTCTGTCCCGTCAAAGGGCACGCGGATGGGTGACAGGCGGGGTACGGGACATGACGTCGGCGGCCCGCGATCGCGTGAGGTGCGGGCGGGATTGGCGGCGGGGCTGGGCGGGGCCAGCCCCGCAGGTGCGGGGAGTACCCCGTCGTACGCGCCAGCTACGTCATGTGGTCGGGATCAACCCGGCACCTGCGGGGAGCACCCACCTCGACCTCGCAGCCGGGACCGCCGTCGAGGGACCAACCCCGCACCTGCGGGGAGTACTCGCTGCTGATCGTCGACGAGGAGTACATCGCGGGACCAACCCCGCACCTGCGGGGAGCACAGGCGCCGACCTGGGGGTCTAGACGGGCAGGCGCCTGGATTTGCCTGCTTCGTCAAATTCCGGCACAGCGGCCATATTTCTCCGCGATACGGTTCCGCGCCCCTCCGCCCGGTCTGCCGTCGCCGCCCCCGTCACCCCAGTCGCCCGTTCCGGAACAGGTCCACGAAGATCTGGTGGTCCGCGCGGGCGCGGGCGCCGTAGGTGTGGGCGAAGGTGATCAGGAGGTCCGGGAAGCCCTCCTCGTCCGCCGCGATCGCCGCGTCGATGGCGCGTTCCGTGGAGAACGGGACCAGGGAGTGGCCGCTCTCGTCGTCCGCCGCGCCGTGCATCGTGGCCGTCGCCCGGCCCAGGTCGGCCACGACGGCGGCTATCTCCGCCGGGTCGTCGATGTCCGACCAGTCGAGGTCGACCGCGTACGGGGAGACCTCGGCGACGAGTTGGCCCGCGCCGTCGAGTTCGGTCCAGCCGAGCCAGGGGTCCGCGTGGGCCTGGAGGGCGCGTTGGGAGATGACCGTGCGGTGGCCCTCGTGCTGGAAGTAGCCGCGTACCGCCTCGTCGGTGATGTGCCGCGAGACGGCGGGGGTCTGCGCCTGCTTGACGTAGATCACGACGTCGTTCTCCAGCGCGTCGCTGTTGCCCTCCAGAAGGATGTTGTACGAGGGCAGGCCCGCCGAGCCGATGCCGATGCCGCGCCGCCCCACGACGTCCTTGACCCGGTAGGAGTCGGGGCGGGTCAGGCTGGACTCCGGCAGGGTCTCCAGGTAGCCGTCGAAGGCCGCGAGGACCTTGTAGCGGGTGGCGGCGTCCAGTTCGATGGAGCCGCCGCCGGAGGCGAAGCGGCGTTCGAAGTCGCGGATCTCGGTCATCGAGTCGAGCAGCCCGAAGCGGGTCAGCGAGCGGGCCACGCGCAGCGCGCCGAGCAGCGGGCCGTCCGCCGTGTCCAGGGTGAACGGGGGCACCTCGTCGTTCTTCGCGCCCGTCGCCAGCGCGCGGATGCGCTCGCGGTAGGCGGAGGCGTAGATCCGGACGAGTTCGCTGATCTGGTCGTCGCTGAGGGCCTTCGTGTAGCCGATCAGCGCCAGCGAGGCGGCCAGCCGCTTGAGGTCCCAGGTGAACGGGCCGACGTACGCCTCGTCGAAGTCGTTGACGTTGAAGATGAGCCGGCCGTTGGCGTCCATGTACGTGCCGAAGTTCTCGGCGTGCAGGTCGCCGTGGATCCAGACCCGGCCGGTCCGGTCGTCCACGTACGGGCCGCCGTCGCGCTCCTGCGCCAGGTCGTTGTAGAAGAGGCACGCGGTTCCCCGGTAGAAGGCGAACGCGGAGGCCGCCATCTTGCGGAACTTGACCTGGAAGGCGGCCGGATCGGCGGCGAGCAGGGCACCGAAGGCGGTGCCGAACACGTCGAGGATCTCCTCCCCTCGCTGCTGGTCAGCGGCTTCGACCGGGCGCGGGACCGACATGGGTGGTGCCTCCTGGGACATGACGAACGGGGGGTGGAACGAACGAACGCGCACACGCGCATGCGTATGGGCAGGCATGCGCGTACGTCACCCCGCTCGGGTGACGGCGTCGTCAGTACTGGCAACGCACGAAGGTACCGGTGCGTGCCCGTCCGCCGCCCGGTGGTCCCGGAGGTTCGCGGGGCCCGGAACGGTGGCGTGGTCGGATCCGGCGCCGAAGCGGGCGTGCGGCAGGAGTCGGGCCGCGACGGCACGAGCCGGGGTACGACCGTGACCGGGCCCCGCTCGTGCCGGACGCCCGCTCCCGTGCCGGTGAACCACCCGGCGGCGTACGGCGGTTCGACCCTCGGTCCGGCCTCCGTACGGAGGATCCCGGCCGCGTGCGCCCGGGATACACGGAGGGGCACGCCCGGGTCTCCCGGACGTGCCCCTCTCGTCGTGCGCGCCGCCGCCGCGTCAGTTGTGGCCGAACTTCTTCTGGCGGCCCTTGCGCGGCACGTCGGTCGGTGTGACCTGAGCCTGTATCTGCTCGGTCTTGGCGTCCGAGGAGCTGGTGGACTGCTCGGTGCCGCGCTCGGCGGAGGAACGGTTCTGCTGTCCGTCGCCCTCGCGGCCGCGGTCACGGTTCCGGTTCTTGGCCATGGTGCTGCCTCCTGAAGGATGTGGGGTCCAGGGCCGCGACCAGACTCACATATGCCGCTTACTGTCGCATTTTGGATCATTGCTGTGCGTAACTGACCAAAGTCCAGAGTCTCGTAGGGGTGATCGCGGGAGATACGCCACGCCGATGATCCAGTTCCGGCCGTTAAGCAAGTAGCGGTCGGGCAGACTCGATGGAAAGCCGTAGCAACTCCCCGATCGCGACGTTCCCGAAAGAAGGTGGAACACGTGGACCGCTGCGTCGTCCTGGTGGACGCCGGTTATCTGCTGGGCGCCGCCGCGAGTCTCCTCGCCGGAGAGCCGGCCCGCTCACGCATCACCGTCGACCACGCCGCCCTCATCCAGGGGTTGCGCGAGCGCGCCGAGGCCGATACGGAGCAGCCCCTGCTCCGTATCTACTGGTTCGACGGCGCGCCCGACCGCGTCCCGCAGCCCGAACACCGGCGCTTGCGCGTCATGTCACGTGTCACCGTCCGGCTGGGCGCCCTGACCCGCAGCGACGGCCGCTGGGCGCAGAAGGGCGTGGACGCCGCGATGCACGCCGAGCTCACGGAGTTGGCCAGAAATCGCGCCTGCTCGGACGTGGTGCTCGTCACCGGCGACGGCGATCTGCTGCCCGGACTGATGTCCGCCAAGGAACACGGCGTCGCCGTGCACCTCTGGGCGGTGCAGGCGGCCGACGGCGACTACAACCAGTCCGAGGACCTGGTCGCCGAGGCCGACGAACGCCGGGTCCTCGACCGGGCCTGGATCACCAAGGCCGTACGCGCCAAGGAGGCCAAGGACTTCGGCGGGGTCTGCGCCCCGTCGCCCGCGCCCCGGCCCGAGATCGCCGCCATCCTCTCCGCGCCGCTGCCCGAGTCGGCGCTCGCCGCCTCCGCCGAACGGGCGACCGACGCGCAGGCCACGGCCACGCGCAACGGCTCCGCGCCGCCGGCCACCCAGCACCCGCCCGTACACACCCCCGGCACCGCGCATCCGGCGCCCACGGGCGGCAAGGGCGTCCCCACCCCCAAGGACCTGGCGGCCCTGCGCGCCGCCGGCCCGCACACCGCGCAGCCCGTGCCGGGCAACGCGACGCTGCGCTGGTCGTCCGACCGGGGCTGGGTGGAGCGTCCGGGCGGCGGCCCGCTCGGCGAGCCGCCGGAGACCGCGTCGCTGCCGACGCTCGCGCAGCTCACCAGCGCCGAGCAGCGCTGGGCCGACCGCGAGGAGGACATCACGACGGTCGGCGGCGACCCGTTCGAGGTGGGGCAGGTGTTCGCCCGCCGGTGGGTGGAGCGGCTGCCCGACGCCGGGCACGTGGAGAAACTGTCCACGATGTACCCGCGGATTCCGCACCGGATCGACGGTGAGGTGCTGCGGTACGCGGCCCGTTTCGGGCTGCTCGCCCACAAGGACGACCAGATCGACGAGCACGACCGGTACGCGATCCGGGCGGGGTTCTGGCGCGAGATCGACGTACGGGCGGCCGGGGAACGGACCCCCGCGGCCGAGTGACGCCGGGAGCGATGTCCGGGGCCGCGTCCGGCGTGACACCGGGGCCGGTACGGGACCCGGGGCCGTGTCCCCGCAGGGCGGCGGCCCCGACCCCGGGCGGCCCCCGGCGATTTCCGGACGGCCGGACCCCGTAGGCTCGTGCCTCGTGAGAACGGTGTGCGCGGTACGGGAACTGGTCAAGACGTATCCCGCCGCGCGCGGCCGGCGCGGCACCCCCGCGACACCCGAGGTACGCGCCACGGACGGCATCTCCCTGGACGTGCGGGAGGGCGAGATCTTCGGGCTGCTCGGCCCGAACGGCGCGGGCAAGTCCACCCTCGTACGGCAGCTCACCGGGCTCATGCGGCCCGACTCCGGCAGCGTCGACGTCCTCGGCCACGATCTGGTGCGCCACCCCGAACGCGCCTCCCGGCTCATCGGCTATCTCGGCCAGGAGTCCACCGCGCTCGACGAGCTGACCGTGGCACTCGCGGCCGAGACCACGGGGCGGCTGCGCGGGCTCACCCAGGTCGAGGCACGCGCCGAGCGCGACGCGGTGCTCGCCGAACTCGGGCTCACGGAACTCGCCGCCCGCCCGCTGAAGAAGCTCTCCGGCGGGCAGCGGCGCATGGCGTGCTTCGCGGCGACGCTGGTGGGGGACCGGCCGGTGCTCGTCCTGGACGAACCCACCACCGGCATGGACCCGGTCGCCCGGCGTGCCGTGTGGGCGGCGGTGGACCGGCGCCGGGCGGAACGCGGCGTGACGGTGCTGCTCGTCACCCACAACGTCATCGAGGCGGAGACGGTTCTCGACCGGGTCGCCGTGCTGGACCGGGGCAAGGTCATCGCCTGCGACACCCCGTCCGGGCTCAAGGAACAGGTCGCGGGCGACGTACGGCTCGAACTCGTCTGGCGCGAACGTGCCCCGCTCGACGTGCCCGAGGTCGCGGCGCTGCGCGGATCGGCGCAGGAGTCGGGGCGGCGCTGGGTGCTGCGGCTGGCCCCCGACGAGGCGCGGGCGGCGGTCGCGGCGGTGACCGGCGGCGCGGCGTTCGCGGCGCTGGACGACTTCACGCTGGCCACGCCGAGCCTGGAGGACGTGTATCTGGCGCTGGGCGGCGGGCGGCCCGCGGGCCTGGTGAAGTCATGATTTCGTACGGCTCCGAGGGTGGGCCGGGTCGCCACCGGGGGACGCGCGGTGGGTGGAGCGCGGGTGGGCGGGTGTGCGACTGTGCGCCGGCGCGTGGTGGGCGGGCGCGGGGGTGGCGCCTGCGGCGGGCCTGCTCCCCTCCCCGCCCCTTCCCGAAACCGGGGCGCCGCCCCGGACCCCGCTCCTCAAGCGCCGGAGGGGCTGACAGTGCTCGCTCCTCAAGCGCCGGAGGGGCTGACAGTGCTCGCTCCTCAAGCGCCGGAGGGGCTGACAGCGCTTGCTCCTCAAGCGCCGGAGGGGCTGACAGTGCTTACTCCTCAAGCGTCGGAGGGGCTGACAGTGCTCGCTCCTCAAGCGCCGGAGGGGCTGGGAGGGCTCCCGTGCGCAAGGGCCCCGTTCCCACGGGGCGTTCGGGGGCCCGGAGCCGTATGGCACGCTGGGGGCGGTCGGCGGCGTGCGTGTGGCGTGGTCGGTCGTACGCAGCGAACAGGAGCAGCGCCAGGTGAGCATCGTGCCCGCGGAAGCCGTCGCCGGGAAGACCGGGGAGAGCCGGACCGTACCGGAGCCCCGTGCCGTGACCGACGGGGACGACGGGTGGCCGGCCGCGCTGGCGCCCCGGGCGCGGCTGTTGCCCTCGCTGGCCGCCGTGTACCGCGCGCAGCTCTCACGGGCCCGGGTCGCCCGGATCCCGCTGCTCTTCGTCGCGACCTTCCAGTCCGTCGGGATCATGATCCTGATGCGGGGGGTCGTCGACGGCGGTGCCGAGGCGCGGGCCGTGGTGGCCGGGTCCAGTGTGCTCGTCGTGGCCTTCGTCGCGCTCAACCTGCTCGCCCAGTACTTCGGCCAGCTCCGCGCGACCGGCGGGCTCGACCACTACGCGACGCTGCCGGTGCCGCCCGCCGCCGTGGTGCTGGGCGCGGCCGGCGCGTACGCCTCCTTCACCGTGCCCGGCACGGCCGTGACCGCCGTGACCGGCAGCCTCCTCTTCGATCTGCCGCTCACCCATCTCTGGGTGCTCGTGGCCGTCATCCCGCTCTCCGGTGCCGCGCTCGCCGGTCTCGGCGCGGCGCTCGGGCTGCTCGCGCCCCGGCAGGAGCTGGCCACGCTGCTCGGACAGCTCGGCATGTCCGCCGCGCTGCTGCTGGGCGTGCTGCCCGCCGAGCGGCTGCCCGGACCGATCGCGTACGCCCGTGATCTGCTGCCGTCCACCTACGGTGTGGAGGCCCTGGCCCGCAGCTTCGACCGGCATCCCGACTGGCCGGCGGTCGTGCTCGATCTGGCGGTCTGCGCGGGTGTCGGTGTCGCGTCCCTGGCCGTGGCGACCTGGGCGTACCGGCGTGCGGCGGTCCGATGAGGCACCGCCGGGCCATGCCTGGCACCATGGCGGGGTGACCGCACCCCTGACGCCGCCCCACCAGCCGCCGAACGACGATCCCTGGCAGAAACCGCAGGAAGCGGGAGCCACGGCGCACGGCGCCGGGACGGTGGCGGAGACCGACACGAGGACCGAGCTGAGGCAGGCCGCCGTCGTGGCGCTCGTCGTGGCGCTCTCCGGTGTCCTGCTCGGTCTGCTCTGGTTCTGGCTCGCGCCCCGGGTGCCGCTGATCGCCGGTGAGTCGGCCGTCTTCCTGAAGGACACGGAGGGCGAGGAGGCCATCGGCGCGGACGGCACGTTCGTGCTGCTGGCCCTCGGATTCGGCGTGGTCAGCGCCGCGCTGGTCTTCTGGTTCCGCAGGCGCGGCGGTATCCCGCTGGTCGTGGGTCTGGCACTGGGCGGGCTGCTCGCCTCCGGGCTGGGCTGGCTGGTCGGCTGGGGGCTTGGCCCGGACGACGTGGTCGCGCAGGCGCGCGCGGTGGGGGAGGGCGCGACGTTCGACGCGCCCCTGGAGCTGAACGCGCGGGGCGCGCTGCTGGCGTGGCCGGTGGCGGCGATGATCGTGCATCTCGGGCTGACGGCGCTGTTCGGACCGCGTGATCCGGAGCCGGAGTGGGTCCCGTTCGGCCCGCCGTATCCTCCCGCCGCCGGACCCGGGGACGGTCCGACCGGGGGCGGGAGCTGACAGCCCCGCCGGACCCGAGGACGGGCCCGGAGCGGGCGCCGACGGCCCCGCCGGGCGTCAGGCGCGGGCGATCGGGGCCAGCGTCGCCGAGGTCAGGGCCACCAGGTCCGACGGCGACAGCTCCACCTCCAGGCCCCGGCGGCCCGCCGAGACACAGACCGTCGGGTGTTCCCGGGCCGAGGAGTCGACCACCGTACGCAGCGGCTTGCGCTGGCCCAGCGGCGAGATCCCGCCGCGTACGTAGCCCGTGGTGCGCTCCGCGGCGGCCGGGTCCGCCATCGCCGCCCGTTTGCCGCCCACCGCCGTGGCGAGGGCCTTCAGGTCCAGCGAGCCGGAGACCGGGACGACCGCCACGGTCAGGTCGCCGTCGACGTCGGCGACCAGTGTCTTGAACACCCGGTCCGCCGACACCCCGAGCGCCCGCGCGGCCTCCTCGCCGTACGAGGGCGTCGCCGGGTCGTGCTCGTACGCGTGCAGCGTGAACTCCGCCCGCGCCGCCGTCAGCGCGACCGTCGCCGGGGTGCCTCCCGCGGCCTTCTTCGCCTGCTTCTTCGCCAAGGGACCTGTTCCTCGTGTGGGCCGACGCGCGGGCCGCCGGGCCGACGTCGCCGAGCCGGCGGGACGTCAGTTCGGGCTGGTGGGCTTCAGGGTGAGATCGACGGCCGGCAGCGACGGCAGATGCCGGATCACCGCCGTCTCGGACCGCAGGAGCCGCAGCTCTTCCCGCAGCCGGGTCACGGTGTCCGGCGCGGCGAGCAGCCGCTGCTTCGCCGGGGTGTCCAGCACGGCCGCCGCCGCCACCAGGTACGAGACGACGGACGGCTCGTGCGGCAGGTCGTCACCGGTCGACAGCGACCGCTCCCGTGCCCCCGCCAGCCGTTTCTGATAGCTCCGGAAGGCCCGCAGCACACCCTCGGCGAGCGCCCCCGCACCCTCTCCGGCGTCCTCCTCCAGGTCCTCGACCCCGGCGGTCAGATAGGGCCCGCCCGGGTCGACGGAGAGCAGCCGGACACGGGTGGTGCCGGTGGCCAGCACCTCGAAGCTGCCGTCCGGGCGTTCCCGGATGCTGGTCGCGTCGGCGACACAGCCCACCTCGTGGAAGGACTTCATCGGCTCGGCGCCGAAACCCTCGGCGGGGCGGCGTTCGGGCACGGAGGTGGGGTCGGGCATGCCGGAGGCGGTCGGCGCGCTCTCGTGCCCGTCCCGGATGGCGACCACGACGAAACGCCGGGGTTCCGACTCGTCGGTCTTGAGCAGCTCGCGCATCATGGCGCGATACCGCTCCTCGAAGACGTTCAGGGGCATCACGAGGCCCGGGAACAGCACCGCGTTCAGCGGGAACAGGGGGAGATGTGCGGTGGTCACAACGGTCAAGCGTAATGGCCGCGCGGACGCCGTCGGTCGGTCCTGTTCCACAACGGCATGCCGGAGGCCACCTGGAGGCGTACTCCGTCGCGTGTCTCCAGGAAGCGGCCCAGCGGATCGTCGGTCAGCGACGTCCACGGGAAGGACGTCGCGTACGGGCCGATCAGCCGGAACTGCTCCAGTGCCTCGTCCCACCGCTGCCGCGCGACCAGCACGTACGCCAGCAGATTCCGCACCTCGGCCGGCCACGGGTCACCCACCGCGTACACCGACGAGAGGTCGATCGCCTCGTCGCAGGCCGCGTCGACCCGGCCGGCCGTCACGGGGGCGGGATCGCCGCCCGTGAGCCGGCTGAACGCGGCGCGCATCGGCAGCGCCTTGACGAGCGACCCCGGCAGCGCGTCGGCGGCGGCCTGCTCGGCGAAGTCGAAACACTCCTCGTGCGACCCGTGCCACTGGGCGGAGAGGTACTGGAGCGCCGCGACATGGCATCCGTAGTGGTGCGAGGAGCGGCGCACCGCCTCGCCCCACAGCGACTCGAAGGCGTCGTGGCCCGCGTGCGTGCCGCGCGCGTGGTCCAGGGCGATCCGCCACGGCACCGGGTCGCGCGGGTCGCCCCCGGCCGCCGCGCCGACCAGCGGGCCCGCCTCGCGCAGCAGCTCGGCACGGGCCGGGGACTCCCAGGCCCGGCGCACCGTGAGCTCCGCCTTGACGACCAGCGCGTCCGGGTCGCCCGGGGCGGCGGCGAGCCAGCGGCCCAGCCAGGCGTCCCGGTGGTGGGCGAAGGCGGCCAGCCGCATCACATAGCGGTCGCGGTTCTCCCACTCGGCCGCGTCGCGCGTGGCCGCCAGCAGTTTCGCCGCGTGCTCGTACTCACCGAGGGCGGCGGAGACCAGCGCCGGGGCGAGCCGGTCGTCGGGGGCGTCGAGCAGTACCGCGTCGTCCGGCGGAAGCCCGTCGGCGAGCCTCGGGGTGTGCCGGAGCATGCGCGCGGTGCTCACCAGGGCGCGAATCAATGACATGGTGCGGACCATTGAAAACCGCAGGTCGCAGGCGCGCCAGAGGGCGGGTGTGAAGCTTTCGTGGTAGGTGAAAGGTTGTCTCCCCACAGGTCAAGGGGAAGCAAAGAAAGCGGACGGCGCGCTGTGTCAGCCGCGACGCAGGAGACGTGAGGCACCCGCTGCGACAGTTGTGGCGAGGATCCAGCCGATCATGACCATCCCGGCCGCCAGCCACTGCCAGCCGCCCTCCGTCCGCCAGTGCCCGTCCTGACCCAGATTGATCACCGGCACCAGCAGATCCAGCACATACAGCGCCGGATTCCACGCCGGGTGCTCGGCGCCCTTCAGCGGCTCCGGCGCGTGCCGGGCGAAGGCGAACGTGCCCGCCGCCCACAGCATCGCCATCCACAGCGCGGCCCGGCCCGGCCGGTAGCCGTACGCCACCGTCCAGTCCTGGAGATAGCCCCACACCTTCGCCGCCATCGGCAGCGTCTCGCGCCGCCTGCGCTGCTTGGCCAGCAGCACCTCGCGCGCGTCGGCGTCCTCGCCGCTGTTGCGCATCACCTGCGCGAGACGCTCGTACGGCTCCGGCGAATACTCCGGCGTCGCCGCGTCCAGCCACTCCAGCCGCCGGGTCAGCGGGAAATGACCGGACGGCACCACGTTCTCGTACGTGAAGCCGCCCATGGCCAGACCACCGGGGCCCGGCCAGCTCGTGGACAGGTCCATCAACGTGGTGATCTTCGCCCCGTTCAGCACCACCCGGCCCTCCAGCGGGCGCTCGCACTGGAAACGCAGCTCCGTCGCCGTGATCCGGCGCAGCGACAGCTCCTCACCGGCCGCCATCAGGAAACGCGCCTGAAGGAGATCGACCGTGTCGCCGAACCGGCCGTCGTCCAGCCGCACACCGCCGTAGCACTCGAAGTGCCGGATCTCGGTGCCCGGCGGCAGCGTCGCGTGCGCGCCGGTGTAGACCGTGCCGTACGGCGGGGTGGAGTTGGCGTGGCCCGTCGCACTGCTCACCACCGCCGCCGTCAGATACAGCGAGCGCTCCACCGTCAGCTGCGGCGCGTTGAGCGCGCGGCGCTCGCCCGCCGCGCGCAGCCGGCTGCCGCGCAGCATCAGCGAACCCCCGACCTTCGCGCCGCGCAGACTGAACTCGCCGTACGTCTCGATCTGTTCGGCCTGGAGATCCTGGCCCACCGACATCCCGTCGGCGGCTATCGCCCGGCTGTTGCTGTCCGGCCGCACCGATATCTGGCTGATCAGCAGGTCCGTACCGATCTGGGCGTCGGTCAGCCGGATCCCGCGCGCGATCCGGCAGCGCGGCAGATGCAGATCACCCTCCGTGCGCAGCCGGGCCCCCTCCAGACGCGGGATCACGCACCCCACCATCCGCAGCGTGGTGAAGTGGCACTCCGGCAGCACCACCTCCCGCTCGAACCGGCAGTACGTCAGCTCCACGTACGGCTCGACATTGCCGCCCGCCAGATCCAGCGACCCACTGATCTGGGCCCCGCGCAGCTTCAGCGCGGACACCCGGCCCGGCCGCGCGGCGGGGCCGCTGAGCAGCAGCAGGGCGATCACCCGGGCGCGCACCGTGCGGTGCTCGCCCCAAGGACCGGCCGCCGCCGGGTCGTTGAGGAGCGGACTCGGCACGCTCAGGTCGTAGGTGCTGCCGTTCCGGAACGCCTGCCACATGCCGAGTTCTGTGGCCGAGAGCCATTCCGGAGCCTCGTCGTCGTGCGGCTCGGACACTGCCGCGCCTCTCTTCCCCGTGTGCCGTGCTGCGCCGCGCGCCGTACCCCGATGGTCCGTACCGCGGGCTCTGTCGCCGTGCCTGGTGCCGTGCCTGTCGTCGTGCGCCGTGCCGTGTGACTCCCGAGCAGCCGTCGCCGTGCGGGGCTGCTGGTGTGGAGTCGTATCACTGTCCTTCCCTCTGCGTGACCAAATGAACGCCGATCGTCAACTTTAGTAGCCGTGAGTGACATTCAGGGCTCATATCAGCCAGTGATACGGGCGACCGGCGGCCAGATCGATTCTGCGAGAATTGACCGCGTGATCTCACGAATCGATCTGCGCGGCGACGCCCTCCCCGAGGGCGGCGCACTGCGCGGCCTGCTGCCCCGTGCCGAGTTCGACGTGGAAGCCGCCCTGGCCAAGGTGCGGCCCATCTGCGAGGACGTGCGCCATCGTGGCACAGCGGCCCTGATCGAGTACGCGCGCACGTTCGACGGCGTGACCCTGGAACGCGTACGGGTCCCCGCCGAAGCCCTCACGGAGGCCCTGGCGGCGCTGGACCCCGCCGTCCGCGCCGCGCTGGAGGAGTCCGTACGGCGGGCGCGTACCGTCCACCGCGCCCAGCGCCGCGCCGAGCACACCACCCAGGTCGTGCCCGGCGGCACGGTCACCGAGAAGTGGGTGCCCGTCGGCCGGGTCGGGCTGTACGCGCCCGGCGGCCGCTCCGTCTACCCCTCGTCCGTGGTCATGAACGTCGTCCCGGCGCAGGAGGCGGGCGTCGCGTCGATCGCGCTGGCCTCGCCTCCCCAGAAGGAGTTCGGCGGACTGCCCCACCCCACGATCCTCGCCGCCTGCGCGCTCCTCGGCGTCGACGAGGTGTACGCGGTCGGCGGCGCCCAGGCCGTCGCGATGTTCGCGTACGGCACCACCGGCCCCGACGGCTGCCCGCCCGCCGACATGGTCACCGGCCCCGGCAACATCTGGGTCGCCGCCGCCAAGCGCTACTTCGCGGGCCGTATCGGCATCGACACCGAGGCCGGCCCCACCGAGATCGCCGTCCTCGCCGACGCCACCGCCGACCCCGCGCACGTGGCCGCCGACCTGATCAGCCAGGCCGAGCACGACCCGCTCGCCGCCGCCGTCCTGGTCACCGACTCCGTCGAACTCGCCGACGCGGTCGAGAAGGAACTGGTGCCGCAGACCGCCGCCACCAAGCACGTCGAGGAGCGCATCGCGCCCGCCCTGGCCGGCAAACAGTCCGCGATCGTGCTGGTCGACGGCGTCGAGGAGGGGCTGCGCGTGGTGGACGCGTACGGCGCCGAGCACCTGGAGGTGCAGACCGCCGACGCCGCCGCCGTCGCCGCCCGGGTCCGCAACGCGGGCGCGATCTTCGTCGGGCCCTACGCCCCCGTCTCGCTCGGCGACTACTGCGCCGGCTCCAACCACGTCCTGCCCACCGGCGGTTGCGCCTGCCACTCCTCCGGACTGTCCGTCCAGTCCTTCCTGCGCGGCATCCACATCGTGGACTACACCCGGGACGCGCTCGCCGACGTCGCCCACCACGTCGTCACCCTCGCCGAGGCCGAGGACCTGCCCGCGCACGGCGCCGCCGTCAAGGCCCGTTTCGGCTGGAAAGTGCCCGGCGCGCGGCCCACCCCCGGGGAGGGCGCGTGACCGGCATCGACGAGCTCCCCGTACGCGACGAACTGCGCGGCAAGTCCCCCTACGGGGCGCCCCAGCTGGACGTCCCCGTCCAGCTCAACACCAACGAGAACCCGTACCCGCTGCCCGAACCACTGGTCGAGCGCATCACCGAACGGGTCCGCGAGGCCGCCCGCGGCCTGAACCGCTACCCCGACCGGGACGCCGTCGAACTGCGCACCGAACTCGCCGCCTATCTGCGCCGCACCGCCGGCGACCTGCCGCTCACCGCCTCCCACGTATGGGCGGCCAACGGCTCCAACGAGGTCATCCAGCAACTGCTCCAGACCTTCGGCGGCCCCGGCCGCACCGCGATCGGCTTCGAACCCTCGTACTCGATGCACCACCTCATCGCACGCGGCACCGGCACCGGCTGGATCTCCGGCCCCCGCCACGAGGACTTCACCATCGACGTCGCCGCCGCCGAGGCGGCCCTCGCCGCACACCGCCCGCACGTCGTCTTCGTCACCACCCCCAACAACCCCACCGGCAGCGCCGTCGACGCCGCGACCGTCCTGCGGCTGTACGACGCGGCACAGGCCGCCCGGCCGTCGCTGGTCGTCGTGGACGAGGCGTACGTCGAGTTCAGCCACCACCCCTCGCTGCTGCCGCTCCTCGCCGGCCGCCCCCACCTGGTGATCTCCCGCACCATGTCCAAGGCGTTCGGCGCCGCCGGGCTGCGCCTCGGCTACCTCGCCGCCGACCCGGCCGTGGTCGACGCGGTCCAGCTGGTGCGCCTGCCGTACCACCTGTCCGCCGTCACCCAGGCCACCGCGCTCGCCGCCCTGGAGCACACCGATACCCTGCTCGGATACGTCGAGCAGCTCAAGGGCGAGCGGGACCGGCTGGTCACCGAACTGCGGGCGATGGGCTTCGACGTCACCGAGTCGGACGCCAACTTCGTCCAGTTCGGCCGCTTCGACGACGCCGGGCGGGCCTGGCGGGCCCTCCTCGACCAGGGCGTGCTGGTACGCGACAACGGCGTCCCCGGCCGGCTGCGGGTCACGGCGGGCACCCCGTCCGAGAACGACGCGTTCCTCGACGCGGCACGAACATTGACGAAGGAGCAGAGCGCATGAGCCGGATCGGCCGCGTGGAACGAACCACCAAGGAGACCTCGGTCGTCGTCGAACTCGACCTCGACGGCACGGGCAGGGTCGAGGTGTCGACAGGCGTCGGCTTCTACGACCACATGCTCGACCAGCTCGGCAGGCACGGCCTGTTCGACCTGACCGTCAAGACCGAGGGCGACCTGCACATCGACTCGCACCACACCATCGAGGACACCGCCCTCGCCCTCGGCGCCGCCTTCAAGCAGGCCCTCGGCGACAAGGTCGGCATCTACCGCTTCGGCAACTGCACCGTCCCGCTGGACGAATCGCTCGCCCAGGTCACCGTCGATCTCTCCGGCCGCCCGTACCTGGTGCACACCGAGCCGGAGTCCATGGCGCCGATGATCGGCTCCTACGACACGACGATGACCCGGCACATCCTGGAGTCGTTCGTCGCGCAGGCGCAGATCGCGCTGCACGTCCACGTGCCGTACGGGCGCAACGCCCACCACATCGTGGAGTGCCAGTTCAAGGCCCTGGCCCGCGCCCTGCGGTACGCGAGCGAGCGCGACCCGCGCGCGGTCGGCATCCTCCCGTCCACGAAGGGCGCGCTGTAATTCCATGACCGGTCTCAACACCATCCTCATCGTCCTCGGCCTGTTCCTGGCCGGCGGCGTCTACTCGTTCTGGAAACAGAAGCAGCCCACGGGCGTCGTCGTCCTGCTCGGGATCTGTTCCGCACTCTGCCTGCTCGCCGGCATCCTCCGTATCCAGGGACTCTGGGAATGACCAAGAACGTCGTCGTCCTCGACTACGGCTTCGGCAACGTCCGTTCGGCCGAACGCGCCGTCGCGCGCGCCGGGGCGCAGGTCGAGATCACCCGTGATTTCGACAAGGCCATGAACGCCGACGGGCTGATCGTGCCCGGCGTCGGCGCGTTCTCCGCCTGCATGGCGGGGCTCCGCGCGGCACGCGGCGACTGGATCGTCGGCCGCCGGCTGGCCGGCGGGCGTCCCGTCCTCGGCATCTGCGTCGGCATGCAGATCCTCTTCGAGCGCGGCATCGAGCACGGCGTGGAGACCGAAGGACTCGACGAGTGGCCCGGCACCGTCGGCCCGCTCACCGCGCCGACCGTCCCCCACATGGGCTGGAACACCGTCCAGGCCCCGGCGGACAGCCGGCTCTTCGCCGGACTCGACGCCGACGAGCGCTACTACTTCGTGCACTCGTACGCCGTCCACGAGTGGTCCCTCGAAGTCACCAACCCCAAGATCCGCGCCCCGAAGGTCACCTGGTCCCGGCACGGCGAGCCGTTCGTGGCCGCCGTGGAGAACGGTGCACTGTGGGCCACGCAGTTCCACCCCGAGAAGTCCGGCGACGCCGGAGCCCAGCTGCTGTCCAACTGGATCGGAACCTTCTGATGCCCGGCACCACCCCTCCCTCCGTGCCCTCCGTACGGAGGCTCGAACTCCTGCCCGCCGTCGACGTGCGCGACGGCCAGGCCGTACGGCTCGTCCACGGCGAGTCGGGCTCGGAGACCTCGTACGGCTCACCGCTGGAAGCCGCGCTCTCCTGGCAGCGCGCGGGCGCCGAGTGGCTGCACCTCGTGGACCTCGACGCGGCGTTCGGCACCGGCGACAACCGGGACCTCGTCGCGGCGATCACCGGCGCCATGGACATCAAGGTCGAACTGTCCGGCGGCATCCGCGACGACGCCACCCTCACCGCCGCGCTCGCCACCGGCTGCACCCGTGTCAACCTCGGTACGGCGGCGCTGGAAACCCCCGAATGGGCGGCCCGCGCCATCGCCGAACACGGCGACCGGATCGCGATCGGCCTCGACGTACGCGGCACGACGCTGCGCGGTCGCGGCTGGACCAGCGACGGCGGCGACCTGTGGGAGACCCTGGCGCGCCTCGACGCCGAGGGCTGCGCGCGGTACGTCGTCACCGACATCGCCAAGGACGGCACCCTCCAGGGGCCCAACCTGGACCTGCTCAAGCGCGTGTGCGCGGCCACCGACCGGCCGGTCGTCGCCTCCGGCGGTGTCTCCTCGCTCGCGGACCTGCGCGCGATCGCCGGCCTGGTGCCCGACGGGGTCGAGGGCGCGATCGTCGGAAAGGCCCTCTACGCGAAGGCGTTCACCCTCGAAGAGGCGCTCGTGGAGGTGACCCGATGAGCGACCGGCCGGAGCCCGGCGGCGCGCCCGCCGACGGAGTACGCCGGATCTCCTCCGGCGGCCCCTGGGAGGACACCTACGGCTACTCGCGCGCCGTCGCACTCCCCGGCGGACTCGTCCTCGTCTCCGGCTGCACCTCGGTCGTGGAGGGACGGATCAGCGGCGGAAGCCCGTACGAACAGGCCGTCATCGCCTTCGGCGTCGGCGTCCGGGCGCTGGAGGAGCTGGGCCTCGGCGCGGAGCACGTCGTCCGCACCCGGATGTACGTGACGCACGCCCGCGACGCCGACGACGTCGGGCGCGCCCACAAGGAAGCCTTCGGCACCGTGCGGCCCGCCGCCACCATGGTCGTCGTCGCCGGACTGATCGACCCGGACCTGCTGGTCGAGGTCGAACTCGAAGCGTTCCGCGCGCCGTCGGGAGGCCCCGCATGAGTCTCGCCGTCCGAGTCATCCCCTGCCTGGACGTGGACAACGGCCGCGTCGTCAAAGGCGTCAACTTCCAGAACCTGCGCGACGCCGGTGACCCCGTCGAGATGGCCAGGCTGTACGACGCCGAGGGCGCCGACGAACTGACCTTCCTCGACATCACCGCCTCCTCGGGCGACCGCGAGACCACGTACGACGTGGTGCGCCGCACCGCCGAGCAGGTCTTCATCCCGCTCACCGTCGGCGGCGGCGTCCGCACCCCCGAGGACGTCGACAAACTGCTGCGGGCGGGCGCCGACAAGGTCGGCGTCAACACGGCGGCCATCGCGCGCCCCGACCTGATCCGGGAGATCGCCGAGCGCTTCGGCCGCCAGGTGCTCGTCCTGTCGGTCGACGCGCGGCGCACACCGGACGGCACGTTCGAGGTCACCACGCACGGCGGGCGCCGGGGCACCGGCATCGACGCCGTCGAATGGGCGCACCGCGCGGCCGAGTTGGGCGCGGGGGAGATCCTGCTCAACTCGATGGACGCGGACGGCACGAAGGACGGCTACGACACCGAGATGATCCGGGCCGTACGGGAACACGTCACCGTGCCGGTCATCGCCTCGGGCGGCGCGGGCGGACTCGCGCACTTCCCGCCGGCCGTCGAGGCGGGCGCGGACGCCGTACTGGCCGCGTCCGTCTTCCACTTCGGCGACCTGCGGATCCCCCAGGTCAAGAAGGCGCTGCGGGACGCGGGGCACGCGGTGCGCTGAGCACGGGCCCGTTCTGTACGGCGGCGGGCGCGGTCCTGGGGCGACCTGGACGACGATCCGTACGACCTGTTCGGGACCGGGTCCGGAACAGGTCGCGGTGGGGGCAGCGATCCCGCACGGCGTACCGGTCCCGGGTCGTGTCCGACTGCGAGCGGGCACGCGGTGCGCTGAGCACGGGCGCGGCGGCTGCCGGGCCGGGGGCACTGCGACGGTTCCGGGTCCGGTCCTGGGGCGACCTGTATGACCGTTTCGCGTGACGCCCGGCACGCGCGCTCGTTGTGTGGTCGGAGTCGGCCACGTACGGCCGGACCCTCCACCCCGCCGATCGTCCGTGACGGGCGCGCTCCGCCCCTGTGGGCGGGCGGCAACGCTTTCGCCACCCGCCCGGCCGCCCGGCGTCGGTTTCCGGCCCCGTACCGGACACTGGCGAACTCGCCGATGCGCGAAGGGAGTCGACGGCGGGATGGTGGCTTTCGTCAGCCAGTACGGCGGTCGCCGTCCGGCGGGACCCGTGGCCCCGGACGACGGGCCCGGTCCCCGCTCGGGGCGCCGCCCCCACCGAGAGGACCCCCCTCGTGCGCCCACTCTCCACCGGCGACAGCACCGCGAGCCGCGACCGCGCCCTTCCCCGCCTCCGGGCCCGTTCACGCGTCCGGAGCGTCGCCCTGATCGCCGGAGCCGCGACCGCCGCCCTGTTCGGCGGGCTCGTCCCCGGCGCCCAGGCGGCCCCCGCCGCCCCCGGGGCGGTCGCCGCCAACCCGTACGAGCGCGGCCCCGCCCCGACCAACTCCAGCATCGAGGCGTCACGCGGCACGTACGCCGTCTCGCAGACCAGCGTCTCCTCGCTCAGCGTCACCGGCTTCGGCGGCGGCACCATCTACTACCCGACGTCCACGGCCGACGGCACCTTCGGCGCGGTCGCGGTCTCCCCGGGCTTCACCGCCACCCAGTCCAGCATCTCGTGGCTCGGCCCCAGACTCGCCTCGCAGGGCTTCGTCGTCTTCACCATCGACACCAACACCACCCTCGACCAGCCCGCCAGCCGGGGCACTCAACTCCTCGCCGCGCTGGACTACTTGACGCAGCGCAGCAGCGTCCGTACCCGCATCGACACGTCCCGGCTCGGTGTCATGGGCCACTCGATGGGCGGCGGCGGCTCACTGGAGGCCGCCAAGAGCCGTACGTCGCTGAAGGCCGCGATCCCGCTGACCGGCTGGAACACCGACAAGAGCTGGCCCGAACTGCGCACGCCCACCCTGGTCATCGGCGCCGACGGTGACACGGTCGCCCCCGTCTCCTCGCACTCCGAGCCGTTCTACGAGTCGCTGCCCGGCTCGCTCGACAAGGCGTACCTGGAGCTCAACGGCGCCACCCACTTCACGCCCAACTCGTCGAACACCACCATCGGCAAGTACAGCCTCTCGTGGCTGAAGCGCTTCATCGACAACGACACCCGCTACGACCAGTTCCTGTGCCCGCTGCCCCGGCCCAGCCTCACCATCGAGGAATACCGGGGGAGTTGCCCCCTCGGCTGACCCCGGCCCGGTCCGTCCCCCGGCCCCCGCACTGTGCCCGCGCACAGCGCGGGGGCCGGTCCGCTGGAACGCCGCCCAGCACCGCCCGGCCGGGGCGGTGGCCGTGGACGGGAGGCTTCCGGGGTTGTTTACGCAGAAGTAACGTGCCGGACGTGACCCCTACGACGACCGTTCGCAGTCCGCTCCGGCTGTACGGCCGCGCCGGTGAACTCGCCCTCCTGGAAGCGCCGGTGGCCCGGCTGCGGGCCGGCCGGGGCGGCACCCTCGTACTGACCGGGGCGCCGGGGCTCGGCCGTACCGCGCTCCTGCGCCACATCATCGACGGCTACGCCCACGAGGGCCACGTCCCCGGCCATGCCCAGGACCGCGACGACCGTCCCGCCCTCGGCAGCCACGCTTTCGACGGCCTGGTCCACGACGGCCTGGTCCACGACGGCCTGGTCCACGACGGGCGTGCCCGGCACCGGTACCCCCGCGACGACCGGCCCGCCGCCCCCGTCCTGCTCCACGCCACCGCCGCCCCCGCCGAACGCCTGCTCCCCTACAGCGGGTTGCACACCCTCCTCTGCTCGGCCCCGGACCCGCTGCCCCTTCCCACGGGCACCCCGCGACCCGACACCGCCGCCATCGCGCTGCTCGACCTCCTCACCACCCTCGGCGCCCAACGCCCCCTGCTGATCTGCGTGGACGACGCCCACGCGTGGGACGCCGCGTCACGCGCCGCGCTCGCCTTCGCCCTGCGCCGGCTGGCCCCCGCCCGCCGCGTCACCGCTCTGCTCACCACCGCCGAACAGCACCCCGGTGAACGGGACTTCACCGGCCTGCCCACCCTGCGCCTCGGCCCCCTCGACCACTCCGCCTCCCGCGCGCTCCTCGACCGGCTGACCGGCGGCCGGGCCGACCCCGGCGTACGGGAGGAACTCCTGCGCGAGGCCACCGGCAACCCCCGGCTGCTCACCGCGCTCGCCGGCCGGCTCACCGAGGACCAACTCGCCGGCCGGGGCCGCCTGCCCCAGCCCCTGCCCGGCGGCGAGAGCCTCCTCGACTCCTACGCCGCCCACCTCGACGGACTCCCCGACGACACCCGCCTCCTGCTGCTGTTCGCGGCGGCGGCCGAGGAACACGAACCCGAGGGCACCGGCGCGGACACCGCCGTCCTGCTGCGCGCCGGGGCGCTCGCCGGGATCGACCCCGGACGGCTGGCCCCGGCCGAGACCCTCGGGGCCGTACGGGTCGACGGCGACCGCGTCCACTTCACCCAGCCGCTGCTGCGCCGCGCCGTAATGCGCCGCGCGCCGCTCGCCCGGCGCCGCGCCGTACACCGGCTGCTGGCCACCGTGCTCGACGGGCCGCACCGGACCCTGCCGCGACTGGTCCAGCGCGCCTGCGCGGCCGGCGGCCACGACCCGGCGCTCGCCGAGGCCCTGGAGAGCGCGGCGGCGCCGCCCCGGCCGCACGCCGACCGGGCCGCCGCCCTCGCCCGCGCCGCCGCGCTCTCCACCGACGAGGCGCTGCGCGGCGAACGGTTCGCCGCCGCCGCCGAGCACGCCTGGCTCGCGGGGGACCCCGGCCGCGCCCGCGCCCTGCTGACCCGGGTGCGCACCGAACCCGCGCCGGGCCGCGCCCACTACGTACGCGGACTGATCGCCCTGCGCGACGGACCGGCCGCCGACGCGGCGGAGGCCCTGCTCACCGCCGCCGGGCTGCTCGCGCCGCACGACGGGGCGCGCGCCGTCGGCGCCCTGCTCGGCGCGGCGGAGGCCGCCTGGGTCACCGGCGACGTACCCGGCTACCTCCGCGCCATGAACCGGATCACGCCGCCCCGCCCCGACACCGGTGGTGAGCGGGACGCGCCGGCGCTCGACCGCTTCCGCGCGGGCATGTGCGCCGTGCTCGCCGGGCGTACGGCAGACGGGCGCGCCCTGTTGCGCGCCTGCCTCGACACCGACGACCGCTCCGACGACCGCGAGGGCGACCACTCCGCAAGCCGCTCCGACGACCGGACCGACGACCGGACCGGCGACCGCGCCGGCGATCCCGCCGCCCTGCTGCGGTCGGGCATCGCCGCCCTCGTCCTCGGCGAGGTCGAGGCCGCCTGCCGGGCCGGCGCGCGGGCGCTCGCCGCCGTACGCGCGCACGGCCCCGAGGCGCTGCTGCCCCGGGTGCTGGAGCACCTGGCCTACGGGGAACTGCGGGCCGGCCGCCACGCGCGGGCCCGCGCCCACGCGTACGAGGGGCTGCGCGCCGCCGACCGGCTTGGCCAGCGCAACGCCGCCGCCGCGCTGCACGCGGTACTCGCCCTGGCCGCCTCCGTGGAGGGCGACGCCGCCGCCTGCGCCGAACACGCGGCGGCCACGGCGGCCGACGCCGGAGCGCACGGGCTCTGGCAGGCCGACACCCTCGCCACCTGGGCCGTGGGCCGCGCGGACCTGGCCGCGGGACGGCACACCCGGGCCGCCGCCCGGCTCGCCCCGCTGGTCCTCGACGGCCCCCTGTCCGGGCACTTCGCCGCCCGGATGCTCGCCGTGCCGTGCTTCGTCGAAGCGGCCGTCCTGGCGGGCCGGGGCGACGAGGCGCGCGGCGCGGTCGAGGAGTTCACGGCGTGGACGGCCTGGACCGCCGACCCGCAGGCACCGGCCCAACTCGCCCGCTGCCGCGCGCTGTTGGCCCCGCCGGGCGAGGCCGCCGCCCGCTACGAGGAGGCACTCGCCCATCACGCCCGTGCGAGCGGCGACTTCGAACGCGCCCGGACGCAACTGCTGTACGGCCAGTGGCTGCGGCGTCGGCGCCGGACCCGCGAGGCCCGGGACCCGCTGCGGGACGCGCTCGTCGCGTTCGAGCGGTGCGGCGCCCGCGCCTGGGCCGAACGCGCGGGCGGTGAACTCCGGGCGGCGGGCGAGTCGGTGGCCGGCGCGGGGCCGGTGGACCTGCTCACCGCCCAGCAGCGGCGCGTCGCCCGGTGCGTGGCGGAGGGCGCGACCAACCGGGAGGTGGCGGTACGGCTCTCGGTCAGCCCGCGCACGGTCGACCACCATCTGCGCAACGTCTTCGCCCTGCTGGGGGTCAGGTCCCGGACGGAACTGGCGCGATTGCTGGACCGTGACGAGGAGAATGCGGCAAACCCCTAGGTACCGACCGGGCGGTATGCCATTCTGCGGACGTCAGGAAGATCCGGCGCGGGCCCGGCCGCACTCCGCCGCGCCGGAGCGAACCGACTCCCCGGTGGAGGCCGCCATGCCGCATGTCATCCGCTCGCGGGTCCGGGCGCTGCACGCGTCCCCCGTCACGTACGCCACGCCGTCCGCCGGGACCTCTCCCGGCACACCGTCCGCCTCCCCGGTCCACTCCGCCGACCGGGCCCCCGCCGGGCCCCGCCGCGCCCGCTCCCTGGTGGACGCCGAGGCCGTCGCCGTCCTGCACCGCGCCGCCCAGGCACTCATGGACGACCTCGCGGGGCTGACCCACCGGCTGGTGGCCGTACTGCGCGAGGAGGAACCGGCGTACCGGGCCGCGATCGACGCCGACGCCGCCGAGATCTGGCAGGAGGTCAACCGCTCGCTGCGGCTGAGCGTCGGCTCCCTGATCCGGCCCCGCGAGTCCCGCGAGGCCGCCTGCCGGCTGTCGTGGCGCATCGGCGAGTGCCGGGCCGAACAGGGCCTGCCGCTCGACGCGTTGCTGCACGCCTTCCGGCTCGGCGGGGCCATGGTGTGGCAGGGCCTGGTGGACGAGACCACCCGGCGCCAGCCCGAGGACATCCGGCTGCTCGTCCATGTCGCCGCCGACGTCTGGAGCTTCGTGGACGAGCACTGCGGGCTGGTCGCCGACGCGTACCGGGAGACGGAACGGCGGCTCGCCTGGCGCCGCGAGAACCAGCAGCGGCTGGCGGTCGCCGCGCTCCTCGACGGCACCGCGCGCATCGCGGACATCCCCGACTCCGCCGCGATGCTGGGGCTGCCGGAGATCGGGCGTTACGTGGTGGTGACGGCGTCCGGCGCGGGCGTCGGCGGGACGGCGGGCGCGGTGGGGCTGCCGCCGTGGACGCGGGCGCTGCGGCACGTCACACGGGACGGCGAGCACATCGTGGTCCTGCTGGCGAGCGGCCCGCCGGAGGAGCCGGTCCCCGACGAGGACACGTGCCGCGCGGACCGTGAACTCGCCCTGCTCGCGGACGAGCTGACGGTCCCTCCGGGCGTGCGCGTCGGGATCGGCTCGGCCGTCACGGGCCTCGCCGCCCTCGGTGAGGCCCGCGGGCTCGCCGAGACCGCGCTGCGCGCCTGCCCCCGCGACGGCGGCGTCGTCCTGCTGGACGAGCACCTGCCGGCCGCGCTGGTGGTCTCCTCCTCCCGCCTGGGCGCCGCCCTGGCCGACCGGGTCCTCGGCGCGCTGGACCGGCTCGACCCGGCCGACCGCGATCTGCTGATCGACACACTCCGGACCTGGCTGGACGCGGACGGCTCCGCCCAGCGCGCCGGAACCCGCCTCTACTGCCACCGCAACACGGTCCTCAACCGCCTCCGCCGCTTCGAACAACTGACCGGCCGCTCCCTGGCCCGCCCGTCCGACGTGGTCGAAATCTCCCTGGCCCTGGCGGCCCGCCGCCTCCTGGACCTCTGACGGCCCGGGGGCGGGCACGGGTCCACGGAGCAGACGCCCGGGGCCGGGCCGGGCTCGGCCGGGCCCGAGGACCGTCACGGACGGACGGACGCCCGCCACGTACCGCTGAGGCACGACGGGGCCGGTTTCCCGGGCCGCGCACTCCCTAGGCCGAACGGGGAGGTCCCGTCCCGACACCGGGCCGGGTCGCGTACGGCCGCTCCCACCGGCGGGGTCGGAGACTTCCGGGTACGAGCCGGGCGCGTGCCCCCGCGTGGCACGTGCCCGGAGATCGCAGCCTGCGTCGCCGCCCGGCCGACGTCGAACGCCGTACCGACCACGGGCTTGGGGGCGGAGAGCCGGCCGCGTACGGGCTTCCGCGCCGTCCGCGCCCCGAGAAACCAGGTCCTTGGCTTGTGCCGCCGACACGGACTCCCGAGCGCGCCCAGCCGTCTCGCGGCGGGCCCGGGACGCGTCGCGTACGGCCGGTCCCACCCGGCGGGGGCAGAGCCTTGGGCACGCGCCCGTGTATGCCACTGCCCGGGGACCGCTGCCCGTCCGGCGCGGCCGGCCGACGCCGGACACGGCGTCAACGGACCTCCCCGCGCGGGGAGATGAGGTTCGCGCCACGACGCGCGCGAGACCCGCTCCTCGCGAGGGGCACAACGTATGCGCGCCCGCACGGGCCGTGCGGGCGGGAGGCCGGCCGCGTACGGGCTTCCGCGAGGTCCGCGACCCCGGGAACCAGTCAATTCGGCCGTGCGGCCGACCCGCCGACCACCGTGCCAACCAGCTGATCCGCACCCGATGCGGCCCGGCGCGTCACTGCGCCGGGGGCCGACCGGGCCCGGCCCCACCCACGCGCGACGACGCGGACGGCGTCCCCGAAGCAGCGCCCGCGTCAGGCGAACCCGCCGGGGACCGGGACGCCGCAGACGCTCGGGCCGGGCGGGTGACCGCCACAGGGCTCGCACAGGGGCCGGGCAAGCACGGGCCGCCACGTGTGCGACCGACGCGCGCGGCGGCCCCGACGGAACTCGGACCCGGGCCGGCCGGAGACAGGCCCAGCTCCCGCAGTGTGGCCCCCGGGCCGCCCGGCTCGTCGCCGGGCGGGCGCCGTGCCTCGGCCCGCCGACACGCGGGACGCGGCCCCGCCTACATCCCCAGCTTCGCCCGCTGCACCCGGTCGATCGCCTCCTTGTCGCCCTCCACGTCCACCCGCGCCGAGTCCTGGCGCCCGTAGACGAACAGCAGCAGTTCGCCCGGCTCGCCGGTGACCGTGACCACGGGGGAGCCCCGGTGGGCCACCGCCGTCTGGCCGTCCGGGCGGCGCAGTACCAGGCCGACCGGGGACTTGCGGCCCATCATCCGGGCGCCCTTCTCCAGCCGCGCCCACAGCGCGTTCGAGAAGACCTTGTCCAGTTCGCGGGGCGTCCAGTCGGGCTGGGCCCGGCGTACGTCCTCCGCGTGCACGTAGTACTCGATCGTGTTCGCCGCCTCGTCGACCTGCTTGATGCCGAAGGGCGACATCCGGGGCGGGCCCGTACGGATGAGCTGGATCAGCTCCTCGTACGGCTTCGCCACATACTCGGCCTGCACCCGCTCCAGGCGGTTCCTGAGCGGGCCGATGAGCTGCCCGCCCGCCGCGTCCGGGCGGCGCTCGCGCACCACCACGTGCGCCGCCAGATCCCGGGCGGTCCAGCCTTCGCACAACGTCGGGGCATCGGGCCCCGCCGACTCCAACAGGTCGGCGAGGAGAAGTCGTTCACGCTTCGCATGGGTCGACATACGGGCAAGCGTACGACTGTCACGCGCCGTCCGCCCAGTGGACGCCCACCCCGCCGGTCCGGGCGGGCGCGGCACAATGGGCGCATGACCAGCACGACCGGGGACCCCGTCCCCAGCAGCGGCCTCGACCCCGCCCTCGCCGCCCGGCTCAAGCGCGGCCCCGGGGGACTGATTCCGGCCATCGCCCAGCAGTACGACACCGGTGAGGTGCTGATGCTCGGCTGGATGGACGACGAGGCCCTGCACCGCACCCTCACCACCGGACGCGGCACCTACTGGTCCCGCAGCCGCCGCGCGTACTGGGTCAAGGGCGACACCTCCGGCCATGTCCAGCACGTCAGGTCCGTCGCGCTCGACTGCGACGCCGACACGATCCTCCTCAAGGTCGACCAGGTCGGCGCCGCCTGCCACACCGGCGACCGGACCTGTTTCGACGCCGACGTCATCCTGCCGACAGCGCGCACCGACGGCCCCGCCGCCGACTAGGCTCTCCGGCCATGGATCTCGACACCTTCCGCAAGCTGGCGGTCGACCGCCGTGTCATCCCGGTCGGCCGCAGGCTCCTCGCGGACGGCGACACCCCGGTCGGTCTCTACCGCAAGCTCGCCGCCGAACGCCCGGGGACCTTCCTCCTCGAATCCGCCGAGAACGGCCGCTCCTGGTCGCGCTACTCCTTCATCGGCGTACGGTCCGCCGCCACCCTCACCGAACGCGACGGCCGGACCCACTGGCTCGGCACCCCGCCCGTCGGCGTCCCCGTCGACGGCGACCCGCTCGCCGCGCTGCGCGCCACCGTCGAGGCCCTGCACACCCCCCGCACCCCGCACGACGTGGAGGCCGACCTGCCGCCCTTCACCGGCGGCATGGTCGGCTACCTGGGCTTCGACGTCGTCCGCCGCCTGGAGAAGAAGATCGGCGACCACGCGCGCGACGATCTCCACCTGCCCGAACTGACGATGCTGCTCACCTCCGACCTCGCCGTCCTGGACCACTACTCCGGCACCGTCCTGCTCATCGCCAACGCGATCAACCACAACGACCTCGACTCGGGCGTGGACGAGGCGTACGCCGACGCCGTCGGCCGGCTCGACGCGATGGAACGCGACCTCGCCCGCCCCGCGGACGGCGCCCCCACCGCCCTGCCGCCCTCCGAACTCCCGCCGTACACCGCCCTCTGGGGCGGCGCCGCCTACCAGGAGGCCGTCGAGGACATCAAGGAGCGCATCCGGGCCGGCGAGGCGTTCCAGGTCGTGCCCTCGCAGCGCTTCGAGACCCCCTGCGAGGCGAGCGCGCTCGACGTCTACCGGGTACTGCGGGCCACCAACCCGAGCCCGTACATGTACCTCTTCCGCTTCGACGGCTTCGATGTCGTCGGCTCCAGCCCCGAGGCACTGGTCAAGGTCGAGGACGGGCACGCGATGGTCCACCCGATCGCCGGCACCCGCCCGCGCGGCGCGACCCCGCAGGACGACCAGGCCCTCGCCGACGAACTGCTCGCCGACCCCAAGGAACGCGCCGAGCACCTGATGCTGGTCGACCTCGGCCGCAACGACCTCGGCCGGGTCTGCGAACCGGGCAGCGTCGAGGTCGTGGACTTCATGTCCGTCGAGCGCTACTCGCACGTCATGCACATCGTCTCGACGGTCACCGGCCGCGTCGCCGAGGGCCGCAGCGCCTTCGACGTCCTCACCGCCTGCTTCCCGGCCGGCACCCTCTCCGGCGCCCCGAAGCCCCGCGCCCTCCAGATCATCGACGAACTGGAGCCCTCCCGGCGCGGTCTGTACGGAGGCTGCGTCGGCTACCTCGACTTCGCCGGCGACTCCGACACCGCCATCGCGATCCGTACGGCCCTGCTCCGCGACGGCACCGCGTACGTCCAGGCGGGCGCGGGCGTCGTCGCCGACTCCGACCCCGTCGCCGAGGACACCGAGTGCCGCAACAAGGCGGCGGCGGTGCTGCGCGCGGTGCACACCGCGAACCGGCTGACCGGGCTGACCGGGAGGTAGCCGACTGGCGGGAGGCCCGTACGAGGCGGGCCGGAGGCCGTAGGGGATAGTGGGCCGGGTGACTGCCGTACCCGTTCCCCAGCCCCGCGCCGAGACCGCGGCGGACGCCGCACGACGGCGCGCCGGCCGAAGCCTCGGCGTCGCCCTCCTGCTCGGCGCCGCCGGCTCCGCCGTGGTGCTGATCGCCTCCGGCCAGACGTGGGCCGAGGGCAGCGCCGTCGTGGCGGGCGGGCGTGTGCCGCTCGACGCCGGGGGCCGTGACGTCACCGGCGTCCCCGCCGCGCTCGCCGTCGCCGGACTCGCCGCCCTCGTCGCCGTGTTCGCCGTCCGTACGGCGGGCCGGACCCTGGTCGCCGGGCTGCTCGCCCTGAGCGGCGCGGGCGCGACCGCCGCCGCGCTCGTCGGCGCCACGGACGGCGCGGCGCTCGACGACCGGGCCGCCCGCACCACGGGCGACACCGCCGCCACCGTCGACGCCCTCACCCACACCGCCTGGCCCTACGTGACGGCGGCCGGCGGACTGCTGATCCTGCTCGCCGGACTGCTGGCCCTGAGATACGGATCACACTGGCCGTCCATGTCGGGCCGCTACGAACGCGACGGCACCCCGCGCGCCGCCCGTGTCCGCGCCCCCGCCACCAGGCCCGCCAAGGCCCCCGGGCCCGCCGCCGACCCCGACCGGCCCGAGGACATGTGGAAGGCCCTGGACCGGGGCGAGGACCCCACGGGCTGATCCCGCGACCGCCGTCCGGACCCCTCGGCGGGGAACGCCGACGGGTGCGGGACAATGAAAGCTGAGCGTTCGACCCACCCAGCGCGCGACCCCAGCGCCACAGCAGCACCATCAGCAAACGAGGAGCGAATTCATGGCGGGCAGCAGCCACGGACACACCCCGGCCGCCTGGACCGGTGTCACCATCTCTGTCATCGGCTTCTGCGTCGCAGGCGTCTTCATGGTCGCGGCCGATCCGATCGGCTTCGTCGCGGGCCTGGCGGTCATCCTCCTCGGCGGTGTCGTCGGTCTCGCCATGAGCGCCGCGGGCCTCGGCGCGGTCAAGGAGTCCGAGGCCGCGAAGCAGGCCCGCGTGGAGGCCGCGCGCGCGTCCCTGGACCGCCAGGAGCGCGAGGCCCAGGAGCGCGGCGAGGGCCACCCCACCGCCCAGCCGAAGGTCCAGGCGACCGCCGAGCCGGCCGGCCAGACCGCGTAACCGGCGCACGCCGGTACACCAGTACGTCGCTACGCCCGTGGGCGCGGCCCCCGCTCGACGGGGCCGCGCCCACGGGCGTAGCAACCTCATAACGGCCCGGACCTTCCGCGGTCCTGCCCGGCCGCGACACCGGGCCGCTGCTTCGCCCCGAACACCCTCACCCCCTCGTGTCCCGGCAGCCCGCCCGTACCTGGCACAGGTCGCCCCCCGGGCTGGTTCGCCGGCTCGCGGCACACCCCGGCTCCGGTGGACGGCGGGCCCGTGCGGACCCTGTCCCGCCGACGACGCGCGTACGGGACCCGTCCGCAGGTGCGCCCGTACCTGGCACTGGTCGCCCCCTGGGGCCGGTTCGCCGGCTCGCGACACACTCCGGTCCGGGTGGGGGCGCTCCCGTGCGGACCGGGACCGCCGACGACGCGCGTACCGGGCCCCGCCGCGCTTTCGGGCCCGCACGGGGGACAATCACCGGGTGGACGCCCCGCCTGCCCCCGCAACCCCGCCTCCGGTCCCCGTGCCCCGCGCCCGGCGGCTGATCGCCCCGTTGGGCACCCTCACCGGCGTGCTCGCCGCGTTCACGTACGTCGGTCTGGTCGACCCCAACGAGAGCGGTCACTACCCCGTCTGCCCGCTGCTCGCCCTGACCGGCCTCTACTGCCCCGGCTGCGGCGGACTGCGCAGCGCGCACGCCGTCGCGCACGGCGACCTCGCCGCCGCCCTCGGCGCCAACGCGCTCGCCGTCACCGGCTACGCCGCCTTCGCGGCGGTGTGGCTGGTGTGGCTGATTCACGTCGTTCGCGGCACGCCGACGCGGGTCTCGGTGCCCCCCTTCGCCGGATGGGCCCTCGGCGCGGTCCTGCTCGCGTTCACGGTGGTGCGGAACCTGCCGTTCGGCTCCTCGCTCGCTCCCTGACGCGTCGGCCGATGTCCGCCACGACGTCCGGACGGCGGGGGACCGACCCTCCGGATGCGGGCCCCGCGCCCTCATCCGGATACCATCGACGTGGCTGATCCTGATCCCCGGCCGCATCCGACACCGTTCCCGGAAGGGGGCCGCTCGCGTGAGTGTGCTCGACGAGATCATCGAAGGCGTACGCGCCGACCTCGCGGAGCGGCAGGCGCGCGTCGGCCTCGACGAGCTCAAGGAGCGGGCGGGCAGGGCGCGGTCGGCCAAGGACGGCGTCGCCGCGCTGCGCGGCGAGGGCGTCACCGTGATCTCCGAAGTCAAGCGCTCCAGCCCCTCCAAGGGCGCGCTGGCCGCGATCGCCGACCCCGCCGGACTGGCCGCCGAGTACGAGGCGGGCGGCGCGTCCGTCATCTCCGTACTGACCGAGCAGCGCCGTTTCGGCGGCTCGCTGGCCGACCTCGAAGCCGTCCGCGCCAGGGTCGACATCCCCGTCCTGCGCAAGGACTTCATCGTGACGGCGTACCAGCTGTGGGAGGCCCGCGCGTACGGCGCCGATCTCGCCCTGCTGATCGTCGCCGCCCTGGAGCAGCCCGCGCTGGTCTCGCTGGTCGAGCGCGCCGAGTCGATCGGCCTCACCCCGCTCGTGGAGGTCCACGACGAGGAGGAGGTGGAGCGCGCGGTCGACGCCGGGGCGCGGATCATCGGGGTCAACGCCCGCGACCTGAAGACGCTGAAGGTCGACCGCAGCACGTTCGAACGGCTCGCCCCCGAGATCCCGGACAGCATCGTCAAGATCGCCGAGTCCGGTGTGCGCGGGCCCCACGACCTCATCGCGTACGCCAACGCGGGCGCCGACTCCGTCCTCGTCGGCGAGTCCCTGGTCACCGGGCGCGACCCGAAGACGGCGGTGGCCGATCTGGTCGCCGCCGGCGCCCACCCGGCACTGCGGCACGGACGGGGCTGACCTCCACCATGCCCGCGCCCGCTCCCGGACAGCACCTGGCCACCGTGCCCGTGCCCCACGCGCCACTGGCGCGCGGGTGCCGGCCGCGCGGCTGCCGGGCGCCGGCCCGGCGGGTCCACGGCAGGCGGGTGCGGTACGTGATCGGTGACGAACCCGGTCAGGTCAACGGCATGCGATGGCGCCGGGCCGCGCCCGGACGAGGCCCTTCCGACCGCGACCACCGCACGACCGCGCAGCGGCCGTACGACGGCGCAGCAGCCGCACGACGGCGCAGGCGCGCGACCGCGTAGCCGACCACACGAACGGCTCGGTCCTCCGTACGACCGCCCACCCGCGCGGCCGTACGGCAGGCCGCGCGCGTGCCGTGCGCATGTCGTCGCGACGGGACAGCACCGGTTCCTTCCGTCGGCACGTCGGCACGTCGTCGCGTCGAACCGCCGTTCCGTCGACCCGTCGACCCGTCCACCCGTCGGAAAGATCCCTCACCCGGCGCGGCTCCCCGCAGGCACCCCCGCGGGGACGTCGCCGGAGCCGGCCGCGTACACCTCCGTACGAAGGCCGGTCGTCCGCCACGCGAGCGCGCGCACCCGCGGTGGTTCGCGCCCCGCCCCGGGCGGACGGCGGCACGTGTCGGACACGCCCGTGCGCCCGCGGCACCCCCATCCTTCAACTCCCCACGTTTTCCGAGGAGATCATCCGTGACGTCCGAGTTCTTCATTCCCGACCCGCTCGGTCTGAGCCCGAACGCCGAGGGGTACTTCGGCGCCTTCGGCGGCAAGTTCATCCCCGAGGCGCTCGTCGCCGCCGTGGACGAGGTCGCCGTCGAGTACGAGAAGGCCAAGGGCGACCCCGCCTTCATCGCCGAGCTGGGCGACCTCCTGGCCAACTACACCGGCCGCCCCAGCGCCCTCACCGAGGTCCCCCGGTTCGCCGCCGAGGCGGGCGGTGCCCGCGTCTTCCTCAAGCGGGAGGACCTGAACCACACCGGCTCCCACAAGATCAACAACGTGCTCGGCCAGGCGCTGCTCACCCGGCGCATGGGCAAGACCCGCGTCATCGCCGAGACCGGCGCCGGACAGCACGGCGTCGCCACCGCCACCGCCTGCGCGCTGTTCGGCCTCGAATGCACCATCTACATGGGCGAGATCGACACCGAGCGCCAGGCCCTCAACGTGGCCCGCATGCGGATGCTCGGCGCCGAGGTCGTCCCCGTCACCTCCGGCAGCCGCACCCTGAAGGACGCCATCAACGAGGCGTTCCGCGACTGGGTCGCCAACGTGGACCGTACGCACTACCTGTTCGGCACCGTCGCCGGACCGCACCCCTTCCCCGCGATGGTCCGCGACTTCCACCGCGTCATCGGCGTCGAGGCGCGGCGGCAGCTCCTTGAGCGGACGGGCCGGCTGCCGGACGCCGCCGTCGCCTGTGTCGGAGGCGGGTCCAACGCGATCGGCCTGTTCCACGCGTTCCTCGCCGACGAGGGCGTACGGCTGGTGGGCTGCGAGCCCGCCGGTCACGGCATCGCGACCGGTGAGCACGCGGCGACCCTGAGCGCGGGCGAACCCGGCATCCTGCACGGCTCACGCTCCTACGTCCTCCAGGACGAGGAGGGCCAGATCACCGAGCCGTACTCGATCTCCGCCGGACTCGACTACCCGGGCATCGGCCCCGAGCACGCCCATCTCAAGGACAGCGGACGCGGCGAGTACCGGGCCGTGACCGACGACGACGCGATGAAGGCGCTGCTGCTGCTCTCCCGCACCGAGGGCATCATCCCGGCCATCGAGAGCGCGCACGCGCTCGCCGGGGCGCTGGAGGTCGGCCGTGAACTCGGGGGGGACGGCCTGATCGTCGTCAACCTCTCCGGGCGCGGCGACAAGGACATGGACACCGCCGCCCGCTACTTCGGGCTGTACGACGGGGAGAGCGCCAAGTGAGCGGCAACATCCAGCTGTTGAGCGACACCCTCGCCGCCGCGAGGAACGAGGGGCGCGCCGCGCTCATCGCCTATCTGCCCGCCGGGTTCCCCACGGTCGACGGCGGCATCGACGCGGTGAAGGCCGTCTTCGACGGCGGCGCCGACATCGTCGAGGTCGGACTGCCGCACAGCGACCCGGTCCTCGACGGCCCCGTCATCCAGACCGCCGACGACATCGCCCTCAAGGGCGGGGTGCGGATCGCGGACGTGATGCGCACGGTCCGCGAGGCGTACGCGGCCACCGGGAAGCCGGTGCTGGTCATGACGTACTGGAACCCGGTCGACCGGTACGGCGTCGAGCGCTTCACCACCGAACTGGCCGAGGCGGGCGGCGCCGGGTGCATCCTGCCCGACCTGCCCGTACAGGAGTCCGAGGTGTGGCGGCAGCACGCCGAGAAGCAGGGCCTGGCCACCGTCTTCGTCGTCGCGCCCAGCAGCAGGGACGACCGGCTGGCGAAGATCACGGCCGTCGGCACCGGATTCGTCTACGCCGCCTCCCTGATGGGCGTCACCGGCACCCGCCAGTCGGTGGGCGCGCAGGCCCACGACCTGGTACGGCGTACCCGCGCCACCACCGGACTGCCGGTCTGCGTCGGGCTCGGGGTGTCCAGCGCGGCGCAGGCCGCCGAGGTCGCCGCGTTTGCCGACGGGGTCATCGTCGGGTCGGCCTTCGTCAAGCTGATGCTGGACGCGCCCGACCACGCGGCGGGCCTCGCGGGGGTCCGCGCGCTCGCCGCCGACCTGGCCGAAGGCGTTCGCAAGCGCTGACGGACCGCGTCGCTCGTACGGGTGGACCTGGGACCGGGGAGGTGCGCACGCGCCTCCCCGGTTCGTTGCTGAGGCGTGAGCGAGAAGAACCGTGAGACGAAGCGGAGCGCCCGAGAGCGGCTCCAGGTCCAGCGTGAGCAGGAGAAGAAGCGGGAGCGGCGAAAGCGCACCCTGGTCGTCTCGGCGGCGGTGGTGGGCGTGCTGGGCGCGGCGGCGGCGGTCGGGCTCGTCGCCACCCAGATGAACAAGGACAAGGGCGGCAGCTCGGCGGCCGGTCCCGTGCTCGCGCCGTCGGGCGCGCAGGGCAAGGACGCGCTGTCGATCCCGGTGGGCAGGCCCGACGCGCCGGCCACCCTCACCGTGTGGGAGGACTTCCGCTGCCCGGCCTGCGGCCAGTTCGAGAACGCGTTCCGGGACACGATCAAGGAACTGGAGGCCGCCGGCCGGCTCAAGGTCGAGTACCACCTCGCCACGATCATCGACGGCAACATGGGCGGCAGCGGCTCGCTGCGGGCCGCCAACGCGGCGGCGTGCGCGCAGGACGCGGGCAAGTTCGCCGCGTACCACGACACGCTCTTCCTGAACCAGCCGCCGGAGCCCGACGACGCCTTCGCCGACAACGCCCGGCTGCTGGAGCTGGCGGGCAAGGTCGACGGCCTGGCGAAGGCGCCCGGCTTCCGCCAGTGCGTGGAGGACGGTACGCACGACACCTGGGTGGCCGATTCGAACGCGGCCTTCCAGAGCGGCGGCTTCGGCGGTACGCCGACGGTCCTGCTCAACGGTGAGTCCGTCTTCCCCAAGAAGGAGGGCGAGGACATCACCCCGGCCAACTTCACGCGGTGGGTCGAGGAGGCCACGAAGGGCAAGCAGCCCGGGACGGCCCCGGCGAGCCCGCCGGAGACCGGCTCGCCCTCGTCGTCCTCCTGACCCCGGGCCCTGTCCTGAGCCCGCGCCGGGCGCGGTCCCGCGCGGGCTCGTTATCCAGAAGTTGCCGGGCGGGCCCCCGCGGGCCCCACCCGGCACGGTAGCGTCGGAACCGCCATGGAACTTGCCTACATCCCCAGTCCGTCGAGCGGCGTGGTCGAACTCGGACCACTTCCGCTGCGCGGCTACGCGTTCTGCATCATCCTCGGTGTCTTCGTCGCCGTCTGGTACGGGAACAAGCGCTGGGTCGCCCGAGGCGGCAAGGCCGGCACCGTCGCAGACGTCTCCGTCTGGGCCGTGCCCTTCGGACTCGTCGGCGGCCGGCTCTACCACGTGATCACCGATTACCAGCTGTATTTCAGCGACGGCAAGAACTGGGTCGACGCCTTCAAGATCTGGGAGGGCGGCCTCGGTATCTGGGGCGCCATCGCCCTCGGCGCCGTCGGCGCCTGGATCGGCTGCCGCCGCCGGGGCATCCCGCTGCCGGCGTACGCGGACGCCATCGCCCCGGCCATCGTGATCGCCCAGGCCATCGGCCGCTGGGGCAACTGGTTCAACCAGGAGCTGTACGGCAAGGCCACCGACGTGCCGTGGGCGCTGAAGATCAGCGAGGGTGTCAACCGCGAGGCCGGTACGTACCACCCGACGTTCCTCTACGAGTCGCTGTGGTGCGTCGGTGTGGCGCTGCTCGTGGTCTGGGCCGACCGGCGCTTCACGCTCGGACACGGCCGGGCGTTCGCGCTCTACGTCGCCGCCTACTGCGTCGGGCGCGCCTGGATCGAGTATCTGCGCGTCGACGAGGCGCACGAGGTGCTGGGGCTGCGTCTGAACGTGTGGACCGCGCTCGTCGTCTTCGTCCTCGCGGTGGCGTACATCGTGCTCTCGGCGCGGATGCGGCCGGGGCGCGAGGAGCTCGTGGAGCCCGACCGGGAGGCGCTGGTCAAGGCCGCCAAGGAGGCGAAGGAAGCGAAGAAGGCAGGCGCTCCGAGCACGGGCACACCCGGCACGGACACCGACGTCACCGACGTCACGGACGCCGACAACGGTGACCGGGCGGGTGTCGCCGCCGACGCCGAGAGGGACGCGGACGACGGGGCGGAGCCTGCGGGCAGCCCCGACGCCGCCACGGCCAAGAACGTCTGACCGGGCGCGCACCGCGCCCACGGCGCACGAGCCACCGACAAGGGCCGCCGGACCTCCTCAGGGGTCCGGCGGCCCTGTCGTGTGCCGTCCCGGGTTCTGTCGTTGTGCTCGCCGGGCTCAGCTGTGTGCCGCTGCCAGCAGGAGTGTGCGGCGTGCCGCCGCTACGATCGCGGCGTCCACGAACCGTCCGTCGGGCAGTGCCAGCGCCCCCGCGCCCGAGGCCGCAGCCGCCATGATCTCCATGGCCGTCTCGACCTCCCGCGCGGTCGGCAGATACGCGCGCTCGATCACCGGCAACTGGCGTGGATGGATCGCCGACCGCCCGAAGAAGCCCAGCGAGCGGCCGTACGCGCAGGACACGGCCAGCCCGTCCAGGTCCCGTACGTCGGGGAACACCGACTGGACCGGCGCCGGCAGACCGGCCGCCCGTGCCGCCACCACGACCCTGCCGCGCGGCCAGTCGAGCCCGGCCCCGTCGCCGACGCCCAGATCGGTGCGGAGATCGGCCTCCCCGAGGGCGATCCCGCACACCGAGGGGTGGGCGGTGGCGACGGCGTGCGCGTTCTCGACGCCGAGCGCCGATTCGAGGAGCGCGTACAACGGGGTGCCCGGCGCGAGGGCGGCGGCACGGTGGATGTCCGCCGGGCCCGTGACCTTCGGCAGCCGCAGTCCCGCCAGACCGGGCAGCCCGGCCAGGGCCAGGACGTCGTCCTCGTCCGCGACCCGGACATGGACCGGGACCGGCCCGGGGCCCAGGGAGGACAGCAGCTCGGCCGTCGCGGCGCGGGCGTACGCGCGGCGGCCGGGGGACACCGCGTCCTCCAGGTCCACGATCACCGCGTCCGCCCCGGAGGCGAGTGCCTTGCGCACCGTGTCCGGCCGGTCCCCCGGCGCGTACAGCCAGGTCAGCGGGGCGGGACCGGTGTCGCACGGCACCGTTCCGCCCGCCGCCCTCCCGCCTGTCACAGTGCGCCTTCCGCACGGAGGGCGTCGATCTCCGGGGCCGACAGGCCCAGCTCGGTGAGGACCGCGTCCGTGTCCGCGCCGTGCGGGCGGCCCGCCCAGCGGATCGCGCCGGGGGTCTCGGAGAGCCGGAAGAGGACGTTCTGCATCCGGATCGGGCCCAGCTCCGGGTCGGGGACCTCGGTCACGGTGTCCAGCGCCCGGTACTGCGGGTCGGCCATCACGTCGCGGATGTCGTAGACCGGCGCGATCGCCGCCTCCGCCTTCTCGAACGCGGCCGTCGCGTCGTCGCGCGAGTGCCGGGCGATCCAGCCGCCCACCGCCTCGTCCAGCACGTCCGCGTGCTCCGCCCGCCCGCTGCCGGTCGCGAACCACGGCTCCTCGGTCAGCTCCGCCCGCCCCACCAGCCGCATCACCCGCTCGGCGACCGACTGGGCGGAGGTGGAGACCGCGAGCCAGGACCCGTCGGCGGTGCGGTAGATGTTGCGGGGGGCGTTGTTACGGGAGCGGTTGCCGGTACGGGGCTGGACATGGCCGAGCTGGTCGTACCAGAGCGGCTGCGGCCCCAGCACCGTCAGGATCGGCTCGATGATCGCCAGGTCCACCACCTGACCCCGGCCCGTCGCCGCCCGGCCGTGCAGGGCGGTCAGCACCGCGTACGCGGTGGCCAGCGCCGCGATCGAGTCGGCCAGCCCGAACGGCGGCAGCGTCGGCGGGCCCTCGGGCTCCCCGGTCATCGCGGCGAACCCGCTCATCGCCTCGGCGAGCGTGCCGAACCCGGGACGGTGGGAGTACGGGCCGAACTGCCCGAAGCCGGTGACCCGCGCCAGCACCAGCCGGGGGTTGACGGCGGAGAGTTCGGGCCAGCCGAGGCCCCAGCGCTCCAGGGTGCCGGGGCGGAAGTTCTCGATGATCACATCCGCGTCGGCGGCCAGCCGCAGCAGCACGTCACGGCCCGCCCCGGTGCTGAGATCAAGGGTGACCGTGCGCTTGTTGCGGCCGAGGATCTTCCACCAGAGGCCGATCCCGTCCTTGGCGGGTCCGTGCCCGCGCGACGGGTCGGGGCGGGTGGGATGCTCGATCTTCACGACGTCGGCGCCGAAGTCACCGAGCATCGTGGCGGCGAGGGGACCCGCGAACAGCGTGGCGAGATCCAGCACGCGCACGCCGTGCAGCGGGGGAGCGGCGGGCCCCGGGATTCCCGGGGCGGTGGTGGGGGCGGTGCTCATGAGGCGGCCTCGTCGATCTCGGAGCGGTAGGGCATGGAGGTGGACGCGCCGTGGCGTCCCACGCAGAGCCCGGCGGCGGCCGACGCCCAGCGCGCGGCGGCATTCATTGGGCGGCCCTCGCCGATCGCCACGGCGAGCGCGCCGACGAACGTGTCACCGGCGCCCGTGGTGTCCACGGCGGTCACCTCCGGCGCGGGCACGGCCACCGGATCGGCGCCACGCGCCGCGTACAGACAGCCCGCCGCGCCCAGCGTGATCACCACCTCGGGCACCCGCCGCAGCAGCGCCTCGGCCGCCGCGTACGGGTCGGCGACGCCCGCCAGCGCGGCGGCCTCGTGCTCGTTGGGGACCAACAGGTCGGTGACGGCGAGGAGTTCGGGCGGCAGTGGCTGGACGGGCGCCGGGGTCAGGATCGTCCGTACACCGTGCCGCCCGGCCGCCCGCGCCCCGTCGAGCACGGCGCTCAGCGGGAGTTCGAGCTGGAGGAGCAGGGAAGCGGCGGTGGCGATGAGGGTTTCCTCGCCGGGGCCGAGCGCGGTCACGGTGCCGTTGGCGCCGGGGACGACGACGATCGCGTTGCCGCCCTCGTCGTCCACGACGATGTGCGCGGTGCCGGAGGGGCCCTCGGCGGTGTGCAGGAGATCTGTGTCGACGCCCGACGAGGTGAGCGTGTGCCGGAGCCGGGCGCCGAACTCGTCGTCACCGACCGCGCCGATCATCGCCACCTCGCCCCCGGCGCGGGCGGCGGCGACCGCCTGGTTGGCGCCCTTGCCGCCGGGGACCGTACGGAACTCCCGGCCCGTGACGGTCTCCCCCTGCTTCGGGGCCCGTGCCACGTACGCGACGAGGTCCATGTTGGTGCTGCCGAGCACCACGATGCCGGTCATGGGCGGAGTGCCTCCTCGGTGAGCCGGGCGAGTTCGTCGAAGCCGATGCCGTCGAACGCGATGCCGTCCGATCCGCCGACGGAGGTCGCGAGGCGGTTCTTGAGCGGCGCCGTCCACCGCTCGGGCAGCCGGTCCGGGTGGCCGGCCAGCAGACCGGCGACCGAACCGGCCGTCGCGCCGTTCGAGTCGGTGTCCCAACCACCGGACACCGCACGGCAGATGGAGCCGGTGAAGTCGCCGTCGGCGTGGGTGAGGGCGGCGGCGAGGAGCGCGGCGTTGGGGACCGCGTGGACCCAGTGGTAGTGACCGTACGCGGTGTGCAGCCGGTCCACGACGGTGTCGAAGTCCGGGTGGGCGCGGGCGGTCGCGATCGCCTCGCGGACGGCTTCCGCGAGGCGCGAGCGCGGGGGTACGACGGCGAGACCGGCGCGCAGGGAGGCGTGCACGTCCGCGCCGCCGCCCGCCGCGGCGAGCGTGCCCGCGACGAACACCGCGCCGAACACACCGTTCGCGGTGTGCGTCAACGCGGCGTCCCGGTAAGCCTGTTCGGCGGCCGACGCGGGGTCGCCGGGGTGTGTCCAGCCGTGCGCGTCGGCGCGGATCGCCGCGCCGATCCACTCCCGGAACGGGTTGTGGTGCCGGGCGGTGTCCGGCGGCCCGATCCCCGAGAGGAGGTTGCGGTACGCGACGCGCTCGGCGGTGAACGTACGCCCGGCGGGCAGCAGGTCGAGCCAGAGGCGGGCGACGTCGGCGGTGTGGAAGGCGCGGCCGTACCGGCGGAGCAACAGCACATTGAGCAGCGGGTAGTTGAGGTCGTCGTCCTCGGGCATGCCGTCGATGTTCTCGGCGAGCGAGTTGCCGGCGGAGCGCCGGTTCCAGGGGTGTGCGGCGGCGAGACCGGCGGGCAGGCCCCTGGCGGTGAACCAGGTGGTCAGCGGCCAGTTGCCGGTCGCGCGGGCGAGGGCGCGGATGGCGGGGAGGGGGAGCTTCTCGACGGGTTTGCCGAGCAGGCACCCGGCGGCACGGCCGAGCCAGGCGGCGTGCAACTGGTGTCTACGGAGGGGTGGTTGACTCCCGGTCCGCACCGGGAGCCGTGGAGTGATCGGCTCCCCGGGCCGGTCCGTCGGCCACGCCTCGCCGCACGCCCGCACGATGTCCGGCAGCGAAGTCGGCTCCCGGTCCGCCAACGGCGACGGCAGCAGGGCCAGTTCGTCCAGCAGGCGCAGCGCGAGCGCGCGCAGTTCCGGGGACGCCGGAGGAGTTGACGCACCGTCATGGCCGGGAGACACGGAGCCGCCCGCCGCCCGCCAGACCGCCGTCACGGCCGCGGCGTCGCGCCCGTCCTCGGCGGCCTGGCGCAGCTCGTGGCCCAGCAGGTCCTCCGGCTGGGCCCAGGTCACCCGCAGCGACCCGCTCATCGCGCCGACTCCGCGGCAGCCGTCGCCGTCGTCGCCGCTGTGAGGGCCGCGAACGCCGACTCGTGGGCCCGGCGGCGTACCGTGTCCCGTTCGAAGACCTCGTACGCCACCTCCGTCAGCGTCCGCGCCGGCGCGTGCAGATCGAGACGGCTCGCCTCCGCGACCCGCTTCGACCATTCCTCCGGGACCGCCGCCCCGCCGGCCAGCGCCCCCGCGATCGCCCCGCCCATCGTGGCGATCGAGTCGCAGTCGCGGCCGTAGTTGACCGAACCGAGCACCGTACGGCGGTAGTCGCCGCCCCCGACGAGCAACATGCCCAGGGCGACCGGCAGTTCCTCGATCGCGTGCAGCCGGGAGGGCCGGCGCGCGCCGAGGGACGGGGCGCGGTAGTCGGGGCCGACCGTGTCGAACGGCGCGACGGCCTCCCGCAGCGGACGCAGCGCCGACTCGAAGTCCTCGTGACCGGCGGCCACTTCGCACACCGCGTCGATCGCCGCGAGTGTCCCGTCCTTGGCGAGGACCAGACACGCGTCGACCACGCTCGTCGGTGTCGCGCCCGGCACGCACGCCGCCGCCACGGCCGCCGCCAGGACACCCGCCGCCTCCCTGCCGTACGACGACTGGTGCGGGCCGGCGACGTCCAGCGCCTCCGCGTACGCCGCCGCCGGATTCGCCGCGTTGACCAGGCCGACCGGCGCCATGTACATCGCCGCACCGCAGTTGACGATGTTCCCGGCGCCCGCCTCGCGGGGGTCGACATGCCCGTAGTGGACCCGGGCGACGAGCCACTTCTCGGCGAGGAAGATCCGCTGGAGCGGCAGCGCCTCCGCCTCCAGCTCGGGGATCCAGCGCGGCGTGGAGATCAGCTCGGGCACGAGGTGGTCGGCGACGGCGTACGCGTCGAGATGGTCGCGGACCGTGTCGTACACCCGCACCAGCGCGTGCGTCATCAAGGTGTCGTCGGTGACATGGCCGTCGCCCTTGTGGTACGGGGCGAGGGGCCGTGCCGTGCGCCAGTCCGCGTTCCAGGGCCCGACGATGCCGGACACCCGGCCGCCGTGCCGGTCCACGATCTGCTCCGGGGTGTAGCCCTCGACGGGACCGCCGAGCGCGTCGCCGACCGCCGCGCCGACGAGGCAGCCCGTGATCCGGTCGTCGAGGGTCGGGACGGGCAGGGGCGCGGCGGATGCTCTGAGCGTCGTCATGCCGGAATTGTCCACCCCCGCGCGCCGGGTGGGGGTGAAGCTCGCCGCCCGTGACGCTACGGCGCGCGGTGCGCGGCGGCCGGGGCGGCGGGGCCGGTGGGGGCTGAGGCGGTGGGAGCGGAGGGGGTCAGCGCGCGGGTGAGCCGGCCGGCGAGTTCGACCAGGTCCGTGCCGGCGAGGCGGGGCAGGGCGCAGCCCGCCAGGGTGCGACAGGCGTCGCGCCAGGTCGGGGGCACCGCCGCGCCCCCGCCGAGCGCCCCGGTCAGCGCGCCGGCCAGCGCGGGCGCCGAGTCCGCGACGCGCGACAGGCACGCGGCGGCGGGTACGGCGGCGCGGACGTCGCCCCGGGCCGCGACGGTCAGGGCGAGGGCGACGGGCACCGTCTCGGCCGCGGCGATGCCGTAGCTGTAGACGTGGTCGACGATCTGATGCTCCAGCAGGGGGACGAGCGCGAACGCCCCGGCCGGCTCGTGGGCGAAGCCCCGGGCCAGCCCGACCGCGTGCCGGGCGTTGCGGCCGATCTCGGTGGCGGACGGCAGCTGTTCGAGCGCGGCGGCGACGGCCGTCGCCGTGTCGGCGCCGCCGAGCGCCGCGGCCACGGCGGCGGCCATCGCGCGGGCGCCGTGCACACCGTCGCCGTCCTGCGTGTAGCGGGCGTCGAACTCGGCGAGTCCGGCGGCGGCGTACGGCCGTCCCGGATGGACGACCGCGAGCACGGCGGCCCGTACACAGGCCGCGTCGTCGAAGTAGTGCGGGTTGTCGTGGCCGGTCGCGGGCGGGCGCAGACCGGTGGCGAGATTGCCGAGTCCGGCGCGTACGGAGATCCGGGCCCGCAGCGGCAGGACGGCGGACTCGACCTCCGGCGCCCGGTCCGCCGCCGCGGCGATCTCGCCCGCGAGGGTGTGCCAGGCGAGGTCGACGGCGGCGCGGGTCCTGCGGTCGGCGGAGAGACCGTCGAAGGGCCCACCGAAGGCGGCGAGCACGGTCCCGGCGGTGAAGGCGGCCCACTCGGCGTCGTCGGACGGCCCGAGCCGCAGCGGCTCGGGCGGCTGGTTGAGGGCGATCGGGACGGGGAGGGTGGTGGTCGCGTTCTGCTCGGCGAAGGTGTCCAGCTCACGGGTGAGGCGCCGGGTCCACTCGGGCATCCGCGCGGCCCGGTGCCGCGCGGCGGGCCACCCGGCGGCATCCCCGGCGGCCAGCCCGAGAAGCAGCCCCTCGACCCGCTCCCGCGCGGGAGCGGGCCCGGCGACGACGTGCTCACACCGGGGCACGCCGCTCCCGTGCCGCCCGGCGACGCGGCGGGCCACCGCCGGTTCGGCACGGTCGGTGTCCCGGACCCCGCCCGGCCGAGCCGCCCCGACAGCGCGTCCCTCCTCGCCTTCGGCGCTCGACCGGCCCGGCGCCGGCGCGTCGTCCGTCCGACCGTGACCGCCCGACTGCGCCGGACCCGGCGTATCGGCCCCTCCTGCCGCGAACGCCGCCCGAGGGTCCGGCCCTTCGACGGTCCGGTCCGTCCGTGCCGCCCGGACGGGCGGGCCGGGGCGGCCCGGAGCCGCTGCTGCCGCCGGGTGGGCGGGCCGGGCCGGGTGGCTGCCGGCGGGGGCTTGGGGTGGGGCCGGGTGGTTCGCGGCGCCGGGGTCGCTGTGAGTTGGGGGCTGGTGCGGGCCTGCTTGGAGGTGCTGCCTACGGGCCTGGCCGTCAGGCGCCCGGGGCGGGCCCGGTGGGCAGGCCGTACCTCCCTCCGGGCTTGGGCAGGCCGTGTCCGCCGTGCTGCCCGGTCCGCTGTCTGTCGTCGGCTGCGCCTGGCCTGCTTCAAGGGGCGGCCGATCCGCAGTTGCCGAGTGCGCCTCGGGCGGGCCCGGTGGGCAGGCCGTACCTCCCTCCGGGCTTGGGCAGGCCGTGTCCGCCGTGCCGCCCGGTCCGCCGGCAGGTGTCGTCCCCGGCGGGCCCGCTTCGTGGAACTGTCCACCCGCCGTCACCGCGTGGGCACCGGACCCGGTGGGCGTACCGCCCGCAGGGCCGCCCCGAGGGGTGGGGCGGCGGGCTCCCGTGAAGGCGTAGCCGTTCGCCCCGGCGTCATCCGTCAGCAGGTCCGCGATGTCCAGGACGTGGTAACCCCGCATCGAGGGCAGACAGCTGCCCCGGACCGGGCCGATTGCCGAGGACCATTCGCGGGGGATCGCCGCGGCGCCGGACAGCGCCCCGGACAGGGCGCCCGCGACCGCCGCCGTCGTGTCGGCGTCGCGGCCCATGTTGACGGCCGTCAGCACCGACGTACGGAAGTCCCCACGGGCCACCGCGAACGCGCCGAACGCCAGGCCCACCGCCTCCGGGGCCAGGTCCGTCCAGGGATAGCCGCCGATCACGACCGCCGACCGCACCGCGCGTTCCATGGTCAGCCGGTCGGGGTACGCGCGCCCCGCCGCGACCACCGCGCGGCGCAGTGAGCGGGCCGTCCAGGAGTCCATCGGGATCACCGAGAGCGCGGCGGCGACCACGGACGCGGGACCCGCGCCCGTCATCGCGGCGGCGACCCCCGCCGCGACCGCCCGGCCGCCGTAGATGCCCTCGCCGTCGTGGCTCACGGTGCCGTCGACCGCGACGAGCCGCGCCGCCTCGGCCGGCCGGCCCGCCGCGTACACGCCGAACGGCGCCGCCCGCATCGCGAGGCCGTCGCTCCAGGCGTGCCGGTGCTGGGCGGTGATCGGGGCGGCGAGGCCCCTGCGCAGGTTCTCCAGCGTGCCGCGTTCGCTGAACCCGGCGCCCCGGAACGGCCCCTCGTCGAGGTCGGCCAGCCAGTGGTGCCAGGCGTCCTCGGCGTGTGTGACGGTCAGGGCCGCGCCGTGCCTGGCCAGCAGGAGACCGGAGAAGATCGCGTACTCGGTGTCGTCCGTGCCCGCCGGGTCGTCGGAGACGAAGCCCTCGATACGGCCCCAGCGCCGCCGGATCTCGGACGGGCGCATGTTCTCGGCGGGCGCGCCGAGCGCGTCGCCGACGGCGAGGCCGAGCAGCGCGCCGCGCCCCCGGTCCCGCAGCGCCTCGGCCGCCTGACCCGAAGCCGTACCCGTACCCGCACCGTGGCCGGAACCGCTGGTCGTCCGCTCCATCGCGGGGCCTTTCGCCGCGCCTCGGGCCCGGGAAGGCCCCCTCGTCCTCCGATACGTCCCACACCGGGTCCCGGAGGAGTCCGGTGGGCGCGGCTGTCACCCGCCTGGTGCCGGGTAAGCATGGCTTTCCTTGCTGGCGGCGACCGTTCTTCGTGCGTATTTTCGATCACGAGGGAAGGGGACACAGCTGTGGCCGTCATGAACAACGGGGCGACGCTCCACGAAGCGCACCGCGACAATCACACCCACCGCGACGTGAACGGCGGCTGGCTGCGCCCCGCCGTGTTCGGCGCGATGGACGGGCTCGTCTCGAACCTGGCCCTGATGACCGGTGTGGCGGGCGGCGCCGTCGACCGGCAGACCCTCGTCATCACCGGACTCGCGGGCCTGGCCGCCGGCGCCTTCTCCATGGCGGCGGGGGAGTACACGTCGGTGGCCTCCCAGAGCGAGCTGGTCCAGGCGGAGCTGGACGTGGAACGGCGGGAGCTGCGCAAGCACCCCAAGGACGAGATGGCGGAACTCGCGGAGCTGTACGAGTCGCGCGGTGTCGAGCCGGACCTTGCCCGCAAGGTCGCCGAACAGCTCTCGAAGGACCCCGACCTGGCCCTGGAGATCCACGCCCGGGAGGAACTGGGTGTCGACCCCGACGACCTGCCGTCGCCGACGGTCGCCGCGGTGTCGTCGTTCACCTCCTTCGCCCTGGGCGCGCTGCTGCCCGTCCTGCCGTACCTGCTGGGCGCCACGGCCCTGTGGCCCGCCGTGATCGTGGCGCTGACCGGCCTCTTCGCCTGCGGCGCGCTGGTGGCGCGGGTGACCGCCCGCAGCTGGTGGTACAGCGGCCTGCGCCAGCTGCTCCTCGGCGGTACGGCGGCGGCGCTCACGTACGGTCTCGGCGCCCTCTTCGGCGCGGCTGTCTGAGCGCCGCGGCAGCCCCGGCAGCCTCCTGGCCGCGGCACAGGGAGTCCGGGACTGGACCCCGGCCGTCCGGGACAGGGCCCGGCACCCGTACCCGACAGGGCCCGGCACCCGTACCCGACAGGACCCGGCACCCGCGCACCCGGCCGCTCCCGACATATTGCGCGGTCGGGACAGTACCGTCACTGTGGTGACGAACATCCCCGACCGTCCACCGGCGACCGCCCCGCCCCCGGTGGGTCACTATGCGTGCCGTCACATATTCACCCGTTACCCGGTTGTTTCGAACGCTTGAACTCCGGGCATGACCCGTAGGCGCCGCTGGCAAAGAAGCCCGCGCCGCCGTGGTCCGGTCTCCGGCGTCCGTTCACGTCCGACCATCACCGGCCCACCCCGGCGCCCCGCGCGGCGCCGACGAACGACGTCCACATGTTGGTATCAGCTTTCCGCTTCCTGGGCGGCCGACCCATCATGTAACCTGCACGAAATTTTGCCCAGGGCCAACGTCGTCCCTCGGATATCGCTCATGCCACGACGACGACGGGAGAGCCGATGCGTTTCGACGCCTGGTCGCCCATGGATGGCCGCCCCGCTGCACAGGGCATGTATGACCCCCGTAACGAGCACGACGCCTGCGGCGTCGGGTTCGTGGCCACCCTGACCGGTGTGCCCGGCCACGAGATGGTCGAGCAGGCGCTGACCGTACTGCGCAATCTCGAACACCGGGGCGCCACCGGCTCCGAGCCCGACTCCGGTGACGGCGCGGGCATCCTGCTCCAGATCCCGGACGCGTTCCTGCGCGAGTCGGCCGGCTTCGACCTGCCCGAAGCAGGCGCGTACGCCGTCGGCATCGCCTTCCTGCCCGCCGAGGACCCGGACGAAGCCGTCTCACAGATCGAGACGATCGCCGCCGAGGAGGGCATCGACGTCCTCGGCTGGCGCGAGGTCCCGGTCGCCCCGCAGATGCTCGGCGCCATCGCCCGCTCCACCATGCCGGTCTTCCGCCAGATCTTCCTCTCCTCACGTGACGAGAAGGGCCCGCGCACCGGTATCGCCCTCGACCGCAAGACGTTCGTGCTGCGCAAGCGCGCCGAGCGCGAGGCCGGGATCTACTTCCCCTCGCTCTCCGCCCGCACCCTCGTCTACAAGGGCATGCTCACCACCGGCCAGCTGGAGCCGTTCTTCCCCGATCTCTCCGACCGCCGCTTCGCGACCGCCGTCGCCGTGGTCCACTCGCGCTTCTCCACCAACACCTTCCCGAGCTGGCCGCTGGCCCACCCGTACCGCTTCGTCGCGCACAACGGCGAGATCAACACCGTCCAGGGCAACCGCAACTGGATGAAGGCCCGCGAGTCCCTGCTCGCCTCCGACGTGTTCGGCGACGACCCCCGCACGCTGGAGCGGACCTTCCCCGTCTGCACCCCCGACGCCTCCGACTCGGCGTCCTTCGACGAGGTCCTCGAACTCCTCCACCTCGGCGGCCGGTCACTCCCGCACTCCGTACTGATGATGGTCCCCGAGGCGTGGGAGAACCACGACTCCATGGACCCCGCCCGGCGCGCCTTCTACCAGTACCACGCCACGATGATGGAGCCCTGGGACGGCCCCGCCTGCGTCACCTTCACCGACGGCG